>DAIRFC010000110.1:0-4518 GCA_036795215.1 Actinomycetota bacterium
AGTAGAGAAATACTCTGCTCTTAGAAGGGCCAGAATGGGCACCGCAGCTTGTGAGTTGCGCCTTAGGTAGCGCAGTCGCTTTTTGTCCTCCCGTCCTCTTCCTCCTCCGCCATCTTCAACGGGCATATCGTTATCGGCTAGGAGAGGACCATGAGGATTGAAGTACACGAGGCTGAAGCATCCACGTCCGAGCGCCCGCTGTGGGTCTGGCGCGTCTGGTACACCGGCCGCCTGATGCAGGGGTTCGGCCCAACCGAAAAGGACGCACGGCGCCAGGCCGATCTCGCGCAATTCCCGGTCGCGACGGCCAACCGCAAACGCTAGTTGAGCGGTCTTCGCCGTTCCCGGTGGCTGAAATGGCTCACCTACGCCATCGCTGCCGGTGCGCTGATCTATGTTGTCTGGAACCTGAACCTCGCCGACCTTCGCCAAGGGCTCGCCATCTGGACCGTCCCCTCCCTGCTCCTGGGAGTCATAGCGCTGGTCGTGCCCCCTGTGTCTTGGGCGGAAATCACCGGACGCAGGCGTCCGGACGATACTCTGTGACCTACTCGAGGCCGTCCCTGCTGTAGTGCTGCGCAGGCGCCGTGGATACCATGACTATGGGCCTGTCCACGCGGCGGGCGTACAGCGGACAGTGCTTCACACCCTTGGGCACGAAGATCAAGGCACTCTCGGTAAGCATGTACTTCTCGCCGTCTATCCAGAGCTCTATCTCACCGCACAGGTCGTGGGGATGTTCCGGATCGGTGCCGAAGAACATCAGGATCTCGTCGGAGTCGTCGTGACTGTGCTCGGGCGGCGAGCCCTCGAGCGCCTCGTTGTAGAGGATGTATTCCGCATAGAACGAACCCGGGACGGAGTTGGAATCCATGAAGAGCACGGGCGAGATGGCGCCGCCCACGAACTTGCTCGCGTCGGCGTGGTACTGGGTGACGATGTTCTTCTCGTAAGTTCTAGCGTCTGGCATCAGCTTGGCTCCTTTCTGGGGCGCGAGGCACTCCGCAGCGTGAGGTCCTGGCTCATCGCCATGAATGGGAAGTGCTGCTCACAACCATACAGTACCCGGCGTCTTGAGCGACTCATCGCAATCGGCAATCAACAGTTTCGGATCGTACCTCGGGGGAAGATTCATGTGAGAAGGACAGAAGCTGTCGAAAGGGAGCCGTGGACCTAAAATCTGTCGTAGAAGTAGTCGGTACGGCTGTCGAGCTGGTCGGTGTGGCTGTTATCGTCGTGGGCGCTGTCGTCGGACTGACCCGCTACATCGTGCGCATACTCCGGGGCCGGGACAAGATAGGAGGCTACAGCCTGGTCCGTCGGGATGTGGGCCGGGCCTTGTTGCTGGGCCTCGAGTTCCTGGTTGCCGGAGATATCATCCAAACCGTGGTGGGCACCATCGACTTCGAGAGTCTCGGGCTCCTGGCGGGAGTGGTGGTCATGAGGACCTTCCTCAGTTTCACTATCGACGCGGAGATCGAGGGCCGTTGGCCCTGGCAAAGAAGGAGTCAGGTGGGAGTCACCGCCGACCAAGAAGCCGTGAGCAAGGAGGCCACGGAGCGCGGGAGAGACCACGACAGCCAAACGCGTCTCTGACGCAGTCACGGGAGAAGCATATGGACGGCCCTCGGCAACTGTACGCGCTAGGTCAGAGCCTCTGGCTCGACAACATCACCCGCGACCTTCTCGACAGCGGCACTCTACAGCGCCATGTGGACGAGTCAGCGGTGACCGGCCTTACCTCCAACCCCACCATCTTCGACTTGGCCATCACCCGCAGCGGCGCCTATGACGATGCCATCCGGACGCTCTCTGGGGAAGGACTGGCGGGCGAGCGGCTGTTCTTCGAACTGGCCATCGAGGATCTCACCCGGGCGGCGGACCTATTCACCCCGATCCATGGCCGGACGGCGGGGGTGGACGGCTGGGTCTCTCTGGAGGTCTCGCCGGCCCTGGCTTACGACACTCGCAGCACGGTGGCCGAGGCGCAGGCCCTCTTCAAGAAGGCGGGCCGGCCCAATCTGTTCATCAAGATCCCCGGGACCGAACCGGGCGCGGCGGCCATCGAAGAAGCCATCTATGCCGGAGTGCCCGTCAATGTGACTCTGCTCTTCTCGCCGGGGCACTATCGGGCCGCCGCCGAAGCATACATGCGTGGCTTGAAGCGCCGCGTGGTCTCAGGTCTCGATCCCGACGTGCGCTCGGTGGCTTCCATCTTCGTCAGCCGCTGGGACAAGGCCACCGCCGCGAAGGTCCCCGACCATCTTCGCAACCGGCTGGGCATAGCTGTTGCCACCCAGACGTACGCCGCCTACCGCGATCTCATGGAGACCGATCGTTGGCAGCGGCTGGCCGGTCAGGGGGCGCGGCCGCAGCGGCTCCTCTTCGCGAGCACCGGCACCAAGGACCCCGCGGCTTCGGACGTTCTGTACATCGAGGCCTTGGCCGCACCCAACACCATCAACACCATGCCCGAGGACACGCTGCTGGCCTTCAGCCATCACGGGGCGCCGCGGAGCGTCCTACCCCGCGATGGCGGCGACAGCGGGGAGGTGCTGGCGGAGTTCGAGCGCGCCGGCGTGGACATAGATGCGTTGGCCGCAAGCCTGCAGGAGGAAGGCGCCCAGGCCTTCGTGGACTCCTGGCAGCACCTGCTCGACGCGATCGCTTCGAAGGAGACACGCCGGGCGTAGGCGCTCAGACCGCGCCCGTAGCCCGCCGCGGGGCGTGAGCACAAGCCCCGCCCGCAGAGGACGCTCTCCCGCGTTCTGCGTGATAATAGAGTTTCATGAATGAAGTACGAGAACCAGGGAGTCGCGCACACCGCATGGCACACAAAGAGAAACGCCTTCGCATCATCCCCCTTGGTGGGCTTGACGGCATAGGCAAGAACATGACCGTGTTCGAATATGGGGACGACATGGTGGTCATAGACGCCGGCATCATGTTTCCCGACGACGACCATCCCGGTGTGGATCTCATCCTGCCCGATTTCTCTTACATCGTGAAGCGCCAGGCGAAGCTGCGCGCGATAGTCATCACCCACGGCCACGAAGATCACACGGGCGCCCTGCCCTATCTGCTGAAGGCCCTCGACCGCCGGGTCCCGGTGCTGGGGACGAAGCTGACCCTGGGCCTCATCCGCGGCAAGCTCGAAGAGCACCGCATCAAGCAGAAGTCGGTGAAGCTGCAGGAGATCCACGGAGGCGGCCACGTCTCCATGGGCCCGTTCGCGTTCGATTTCTTCGCAGTCAACCATTCCATCCCCGACGGCGTGGGGGTGTTCATCCGCACCCCAGCAGGCAACATCGTCCACACCGGGGACTTCAAGCTCGATCAGACACCCATCGATGGGCGCTTGGTCGACTACGGTGCCCTCACCCGCTTTGCCAAGGCGGGCGTCGACCTGCTCATGTCCGATTCCACCAACGCTGAGAGCCCCGGCATCACCCAGTCGGAGGCGTCGGTCGGCCCCGTGCTGCGGGAGATCATCGAGAACGCAGAGGGTCGCGTGATAGCGGCCTCGTTCTCCAGCCACATCCACCGGGTGCAGCAGATCTGCGACGCGGCCGTGGGTGCGGGTCGCAAGGTGGCGTTCGCCGGACGCTCGATGCGCACCAATACCGACATCGCCCGGGAACTGGGGTATCTGGTCGTCGACGACAAGAACATCATCGACGCCTCGCAGGCCTCGAAGCTGCGACCCCGCAAGGTGCTCGTCATGTGCACGGGCAGCCAAGGGGAGCCGCTCTCGGCACTCGCCCGCATGGCCAACGGTGATCACAAGACGGTCACAGTGGAGCAGGGAGATACCGTCATCATCGCGGCCACCCCTGTACCGGGCAACGAGAAGGCCGTGAATCGCGTGATCAACCGGCTGGCCAAATCCGGGGCCACGGTGGCTCATCGGGGCAGCCTGCACGTGCACGTGTCGGGCCATGGGGCGGCCGAGGAGCTCAAACTGATGCTCAACTTGGTGAGGCCCCGCTTTTTCGTGCCTGTCCACGGCGAGACCCGGCACCTGGTCGCCCACGCAGCACTTGCCCAGGAGGTCGGGATCTCAAAAGAGAACGTGTTCGTGCTGGGTAACGGCGACTGCCTCGAGATGAGCAAGGCGGGGGCGAAGGTGACCGAGAGCGTCGAGCACGGTGTGGTCTATGTGGACGGCCTCGGTGTGGGCGACGTGGGCCAGGTGGTGCTGCGCGACCGGCAACTGCTGGCCAAAGACGGCATCGCCACCGTGGTGGTCACCATCGATACACAGACAGGCCGTCTCGTGTCCGAGCCGGATCTGATCACCCGCGGTCTGGCCTGGGGTCCGGGAGGAGATGCCGTCATCACCGAGGCTGGGGCCCGCATCGTGCAGACGCTTGCCAAGACCCACAAGGAAGGCGCCACCGACCAAGCGGTCATCAAGAAAGCGGTACACGACGCTCTTTCGCAACTGCTCTGGGAGCGCACGCGCAGCCGGCCGATGATCATCCCGGTCGTGGTGGAGGTATAGGTCGAGCTTTGGCC
>DAIRFC010000110.1:4618-6032 GCA_036795215.1 Actinomycetota bacterium
GGGCACCTGATGAGCCCGTGTGCCCAGAGGCACGCTCCGCACCGCGGGAACGTATCGTCCTCGCAGTCTTCCTCGTTGGTCTCGAACAGGTTGCAGCCCCCGCACGCCACGCAGGGGGGAAAGTCGAATTCTTGGACCCGGCGGCGGAAGTCCACGTAGCCGGGGTCTGACCAGATCTCTTTGAGGCCTCTCTCGCGCAGGTTTCCCGCCACGTGGCGCGTGATCTTCCGCTCCTGGTCGCCAAAGAACTCGGTATGTGAGTGCACCAATGCCAGACAGGGGCTCACCTTTCCATCCCAGCCGATCGACGTGGTCCCTCCCTCGATGAAGGGGCAGCTCCGGGTGACCCCGCTCACATCCGTGCCGCCGAACTGCCAGTCGTACCAGCTCAGCGCGCCGGCAAGCACCCGGGACGTCGTCTCGTTCACCTGCATGACCGGCATCCGGACCGAATCGTGCCACAAGGTGGGCACCGGCCCCATGCCCAGGAGGTCCGGATAGAGGATCTCGGGCACCAGGTCCTTGGTGTACGGGATCACGTTGCTGACGAGGAACTGGGTCGCACCGAGGTCCCGGCCGGCGGCCCACAGCTTCGGGAGATCGGCTATGTTGCGCCGCATGGCGACGAAGGCGATGCCGAGTCGCGGCTTGAGGGTGGGAAGGACGTGCCGCTCAGGGTCGCCGGTCCACGTCTGGGTGAAGAGCTCGTACTTCAGGCGGTCATCGTAGGAGAGCGGGGTGAGACGGAGCCTCTCGCGGGTCTCCTTGAACTCGCGTAGGTTGTCGAGGACCTGCGGCAGATAGGCGCCGAGGCGGACGTCGCCGTAGCTCTCGGGACGTATGCCGTCCAAAGACACCCACAGGTCGTCGAGCCCGGCTTCGATCAGCGCCGTGGAGACGCGCTCGTTGAGGAGGCATCCGTTGGTGATGAGTCCTACCTTTGGGGAGCCGAGAGCCTTGACCTGGGCCACCATATCTAGGGTCGACGGATGGGCGAGAGGTTCGCCAAAGCCCCCGAAGAACACCGCGGGCGGCGGATCGAAAGCCTGCAGTCCCTCGAGCACGCGCGCGAAGGTCTCCGCGGTCATGTCGCCCATCGGCTCTTCCCAGGCGTTGCGGATGCAGGTGCGGCAGTTGAGGTTGCAGCGGCTGGTCGGCTCCACGTAGACCTTGGCCAGATGCTCAACGGGCCTATGGAGGCGGTAGCCGTTCTCAAGCAGGTCGAGTGATACCGCCGAGCCGGGCGCCAGCCCCAGCTCGGCTGTCACCTTGGCAGGGAGTACGAGCCGGCCTTCGGCGTCGACCTGCGCTATGAGGGGGTCACGTAGATTCAAGACGGGTCACCTGTTTCGCTCTTGGTCATTCGGATGATCGCCACGTTCGACGATCAGGTACCAATGATTTCACATGGCGC
>DAIRFC010000111.1:0-3319 GCA_036795215.1 Actinomycetota bacterium
AAATGCTGTAATATGAAATCTACTCGTAGATTTCTCCGGTTCCATTGAATGGCTGGAAGACACAGCAGTATGCACGCCACTAGGAAGATGATGCTGAGTTCATAGGTGTAAGGGTCGGGATTGCGGAATATGTACCGCTTACCCACACCGTAGGTGGTCAAAAAGCCGATCACCAGGATCAAGATGCCGCTGATGAGCAGGGCCCAGTCGCCGACTACTTCGATCACACGGTCTACTTTGGCCAGGATTGTCTTCACGATCGACTCCTGCGGGTCGCGGCCTGCCCCGGCGGGGCAGGCCGCGACCCGGCGCATATCCGGTTAGTCCTGATACGGGAACTGCTCGTCCAACTGCTCGGTGACCTGCTTCACCTGCTCCGCAACGGCCGGCTCGACCAGACCGAGCAACTCGTCTGCGTAAGGCTGCAGCTTCTCCGCCCACTTCTCACGCTCGGCGCCCGGCAGCGGGTAGACCTCCATGCCTACGCTCTCCATGGTCTCGTAGTTCTCGTGGTACAGCGTGACCATGTTGGCATTTATGGTCTTCTGGGCGTCTTGGCCGCATTTGTCGAAGATCGCCTTGATATCGTCAGGCATCTCGTTGTAGACATCCAAATTGATCCAGGCGCCGATGCTGGCCGGCGTCAGGTAGCACCTCGTGATGTTCTTGGCGACTTCATTCAGCTTGAACATGATGACCATGGAGCCGGACTGCAATGTGGCCTCGATGACTCCCTTCTGGAGGGACTGATACCCTTCGGAGAAGTCCTGGGCCACGCCTGCGCCGCCCAACAAGTCGACGACACTGGCGGTCACCGGGGAGATGGTCTGGCAGAGGAGGCCATTCCAGTCGTCCAGTGTCTCGACCGGCTCTTTGCTGATGACATCAAGACCCTGGCAGGTGAAGTTGTAGACGGTCTTCATGTTGTGCTTCGCAGTCAGAGCCGCGTCATAGATCGGCGTCATCATGGCGTTGAATTCGGCATCGGCCTCGATGCTGTTGACAGAGAAGGGCAGTTCGGCCAGGTTGAACTCAGGCACGATGCTCCCGAATACCGCGGTAGGCCAGCCGGCGATCTCCACAGTCCGAGTCCTCACAGACTCGAAGCTGTCGGGGAGAGCCAGCAGGGCCCCCGCCGCGTGCAGCTCGATCCTGTACTGGGTCTGCGCTTCGTTGAATGGATTGATGAAGTTCTGCTCGATGTTGTCGGTCACCGGGTCGCCCACCGGCCACGGCACCGCCATCCGCAGGACCTTCGCGTCGCCCGCCGGAGCCGCGGTGGTTTCGGGGCCCTGGGTCGCCGCGGTCGTCGCGGGCGCTTCTTCATCTTCGCCGCAGGCGGCCATACAGGCCACCAGAGATACAAGGAGCAACGCTGCAATCAGAACGTATAGAGATCTCTTCATTACTCTCTTCCCTCCTTGACGATTGAGCGGTCCAAGCCAACACCTTTCTTGGGCGCATACCTCCTTCTGCCAGGATGTTTCTGACGGGGTGGTTCGGAGTGCGCGGCGAGGGGCGTCATCATGCCCTTCCCCCTCTGTGACGAAGAGCTTGCCCTGTTTTAGACGCTGCACAGTGACCGGCCGTCGCGAGCACGCTCGCGTGGGTTCCGGTCACCAGTAGCTGTAGGGCCACCGGTCATATCCCCCCCTCCTGTGTCTGGCCTCCAACGTGCGCAGCGCAGTGAGAACCGTGTCCCGGCCGCTCCGTCGCCTCCCATGCGGACCCATGGCGATCGGTTGAGACCGGCCACGCGCGACCAACATAACCCGCGGCTGAACCTCTCGTCAAGAACTTATTTAACCTAAACTTATCGGCTGTCCGCCCCGCCGGGGTCCGAGTTGGGCCGACCCAGCGTGTAGATGCGACACCGAGGTCGCCATCGGCGCCGTCCACCCCGACCGTCGCCGCGGTCAGTTCACAGACTGTGCCGGCCACCTGACGTTAGTTAGAATTATCTAAGTTGTGTCGGACACTTCTTCAATCTAATATACTGGTGCTACATAGAGAGAACCGTCGAGCAGAAGCGAGAGTCTCGACGAGGGAGGTGAACGAACTGAACGACATAGCAGCGACTGTAGCCGAAGCCACGGACTCAGCCGACCAGGTGGCCCAGCCGGCGATAGACGGGATACCCAAGTCTATCTGGCAACTCACCGAGGATGTCCTCGAACTCCTGCGTTCGCGCTCGAGAGCCGCCGTGCACAAAGAGAGAAGACCGGATCTCCTCTGGCTGGACGATCTGACCGAGACTCAGGGCAACACCGTCATCGCCATCCGGCAACTGTGCGAAGAGTCGCCGGAAGGGGTCACGCTCAAGAAGCTGGCCGAGACCATGGGTGTGACACCGGCGGCCGCTTCGGTCATGGTCGACCTTCTGGTCAAGAAGAAGATCCTCAAACGCACCAAATCCAAGAACGACCGGAGAGCCGTCCTCATCCGGCTGACGCCGGACACTGCCGGGCTTTTCGAGATCAGCGAGCGCAGCCTCCTTCAGACGTTCACAAGCCTGCAAGACTCGCTCGGTCCGGAGTTCTTGGTCGAATGGCAGAAGACCTTGCTCTCCGCCACGGCTGCGCTCCGTCAGGCGGTGGGCGCAAGAACGCCTGTGGAAACCGGACCGGACGAGTAGACATCCGAGGAGCCGATATGAGATTGAAGGGCAAGACCGCACTTGTCACCGGAGGAGGCACGGGCATCGGCGCCGCCATAACCGAACGGTTTGTTGCCGAGGGAGCCAAGGTCTGCATCACGGGGCGCCGCGGCGACAGGCTGGAGCAAGAGGCGGCGCAGTTCCCGCCGGGCTCGGTATCGGCGTGCCAGGGTGACGTCGCGGTCTACCCCGATATCAAGAGGATGGTCGCCGCCACCGTGGATCTTGGCGGGAGCATCGACATCCTGGTCAACAATGCCGCCTCCGATGTCTACGGTGTCATCACGGACTTGGAGCCGGAAGACTGGGACCGGGTCATGGCCGTCAACCTCAAGGCTCCTTTTCTGCTGATGAAGGAGGCCATCCCTCACATGATCGAGCGAGGGGGCGGCTCTATCATCAACATCGCGTCCATCGGCGGGATCCGTTGCATGGCGGGCAGCCCGGCGTACGGGACGTCGAAGGCGGGCCTTATCCACCTCACGAAGGCGGTAGCCCTGGATTACGGCCCCAACGGGGTGAGATGCAATGCCGTCTGCCCCGGGGCCACCCGCACAGAGATGTTCGAAGACACGCTCGGCAAGGTAGCCGAAGCCAAAGGCACCGATGTCGAGAGCCTTCTCAAACAGTTCTCCAAGCCTGTGCCCCTGAGAAGGGTCTCGG
>DAIRFC010000111.1:3419-5996 GCA_036795215.1 Actinomycetota bacterium
GCCCACGCCGTCCGGCGGATAGAGGTAGCCCCCTTCGTACCGCGGCGGCTTCTTGGCCAGGTCGTTCTCGATGGGTCCGCTGACCGTGTCGTAGATGTTGTAGAGGTTGAGAGGGCCGATGGCTTCCTGTTCGATCTTACCCATCCAGGCCGTCGCGGCCAGGAAGGCCGCCTCCGCCGCGCTGCCCAGGCCGGAGTTGACCATGCACCCGCACATCACCGGCAGGTTGGCGGCCTGCGCCAGCGACACCCACCGCCTCGACTTGAGGATGCCACCTGCCTTGGGGACCTTGAGGAAGAAGCCGTCGGCGGCATCTTTCTCGATGATCTGCAAAACGTGGCCCAGTTCCGCCGCCGACTCATCGGCGAAGATCGGCACGTCGACCTTCCGGCGCAGCCTCGCCAGGCCGTCGATGTCCCACCACGGCACCGGCTGCTCACAGAGGAACACGTCATACTTGCTCACCCTCTGCAGCACGTACAGCGCCTGGTGATACATCCAGCCGCCGTTGGCGTCGATCATGACCTTGACCTTGCCGCCCACCGCGTCCCGCAAGGCGGCGATCATCTCGATATCGTCATCGGGAGCCTTGGCGCCCACCTTCAGCTTGAGGCCCTGAAAGCCTGCTTCCACCAGGGCCTTCCCCTCCGCCTCCACTTCTTCGGGAGTACCGGACGACATCACGAAGGCCAACGCGATCTTCGGGTTGGAGAGGCCGCCCAGGAGCTTGTAGACGGGCACGCCCAGCGCCTTGCCCATGAGGTCGTGCAGCGCGTAGTCCACCAGCGCTTTTGATTGGCTGTTGGAGCGCGTGGCCTTGTCCATCTTGGCCACGATGGTCTCGAGGTTGAACGGGTCTTCCCCGACCAAGATCTGCGGAGCGAAGACCTTCGCGAGGTTGTGCATGATGGAGTCTTGGCTCTCCCCCATGTACCAAAGAGAGGTATCGCCGGTCTCCCCGATGCCGGTGACGCCTTCATCGGTGTGGACCTTGAGCACCACCCCATCCGCCACTGTTGCCGGTCCGCCGGACATGACGATGGGTTTGACGAAAGGTATGGATACCGGGATGCACTCTACTTGTGTGATCTTCATGCGACTTCCCCTCGGACTGGCTTGCTTTGCCGGACTGAGACGACACGATTTAGTTAGACTATATTTATCACTTGGGAAAGGGGCTGGTCAACGTGGCCGGCGCCGATGCGCAGTTCTGCGCCGCCCGGCGGCCGCCCGCTATCTCCCCCCGGGGTACTTCTCGACGCCTGCCCCCATGGGCCACGTCATCACGAGGGCCACCGGCCTCTCGATGTTCCGCACGATCAGCGGCCCCCGCGAGATATCCGGCGGGACATATGCCCAGAAGCCCTTGTTGATGACGTGCTTCTCCCCGCCTATCCAGAGCTCCGCCTCGGCACACAGGTCGGTGAGGTCGTCGTAGTTGTAGGCGACGCAGGCAACGGTGAAACCATGCGGCAGGACATGCTCGTCCATGATGACCTGGCCCGCCGCCGAGGTATCTCCGGGGACCAGCCACCTGCTCTCGCACCCGAACTCGGCATCGGGGATCACCGTCTGGTCGATGTAGGCCATCGGGCGGCTGTAAGCCGGATCGGGGTCGCGCATGTAGCCAGGACGCTTGATATCGGGGGGCGTACCGAAGACCACATACCGCGCATACTTCGATTCGACGGGATCGACCTCGTGGGCGGTGGTCGCGGTGTCTTGCTCGCGCTCGGTGTGCCCTTCTTGATCGTCATCGCCCATCTTGTACACACCGCCCGGCCCCGAGGTCCAATGGAACGTCGGCCTGGTGTGGATCTGGCTGCGCACGCCGCTTTCGAAGACGGGCATGTGAGGTAGATCGGCGGGCACATATGCCACCCAACTGGAGGGCAGCGGGATCACCTCGTCACCTATCTGGATGCGCATGAAGCCTATGTCCGAAGGGTCGTCGGGGTTGGCGCCCCACCACGAGAGCAACTCCGGAAAACTATGGGCGTGGGGGAACATGCTGGGGATCGAGTAGCCCTCGGCTGCCAGCGGCTCCCACATCTTCTGGTCAGGGAACTCGGGCGGCCACATCCACGTGGTCTCGCCATAAAAGGCGCCGGGGATCACGTCGGAGTCGATCCAATGGACGTGCTCCATGGGGATGCGCGTGCCCAGGGCGGCCAACCGGTCGCGCTGCTCCGGGGTTGGCGGAGGCAACAGATGCCGCTTCTGGAGCGTCGTGCAGATGTACTTGTCGTACTGTCCCATCTTCTTCACCTCCACCTGGCACCAAGCGTCACTCCGTTTACTTATATCAAACTAACTGCTTGGGCGGTTGATGATCACCGGGGTCCTGCTGCTAGTATTCGAAGAACAGGACGCGGATGACCGCGACCCCGCCCCGGCAGGAAAGGACCCCACGGCACGTGAGCACGGCAACCACAACGATACTCATCGCGGTGATCGGGATCGTGCTGCTGGCAGTGGCGGCGGCCTACGCTTCTCGCTTCTTCTTGAGAAGAGCCATGCGGGAGATAGTGGCCCTGTTCCGCGCACAAGGAGCCACCGATCCCGCCACGGCCGTGA
>DAIRFC010000001.1:0-2558 GCA_036795215.1 Actinomycetota bacterium
GCGCATCGTTCGGGACGATGAGGTCCCGGGTTCAAATCCCGGCACCCCGACCATCTTTCTCACCTATCCAGGTAGATCACCACGAGGACGTGCGTCCCGAGTTCGTCCGGCAGCTGTGCGGGGGCTTCCTGGCCGGCCTGTCCCGCCGCGACGAGTGTGGACGTGGTGTACGACCACTTGGTCACGGCAGGTGGGGGCGTCCGGTATGCCGACAGCTCCACGAACTCCGCCTTTCTCTCCATGAGCCGGGCGAAAGCATCGACGCCGCCTGGGGCCGGTCCCTGACCGCCGGCGTAGGTCGTCTGTGAGTGCGGCGTGAACACCACGCCGTATTGGAAGGATGCCCCTACGGACATCAGTAGTTCGACGAGCTGCTTGGCCTGATCGCGGGGGACATAGGCGGCGAACGTTGGGCCATCGATCCACAGCGAATCGTCCAGCGGCTCCAGTCCCGTGACGGCGGTGAGCTGTTGCGCCATGGCCGTACCGGCCCTGTCGTGGGAGTCACCGGCGTTGGTTCCCCCGTCGCCCTCGCTGGAGGAGCCCGGAGGCTCCAACGCGAAGCAGACCGGTTCGCCGGCAGCCTTGAGATCGGCGATCATGGTCTCCGCGTCTTGAACCGTGCCGGCGTCCATGTCATCGGGCCCCGCGGCGGCGGCCACCGTGACGGCCGTCGTCTCCGTGGTGTCGGCACCTTCGGCGACGAGCGTACCGGCAGTCGTCTCGGTCGGCGCCGCTGTGGTCGTGGCCGCGGCTCCCGCCGTAGTGCTGGGAGCGTCCGCTGATTCCTGTGCGGTAGATCCGAGTGCCGTCAAGCCTCCGCCTCCCGGCTGGGCGGCCGGCGGAGCCGCCGTGGTCGCGGCGGCAGGCGTCTTCACGTTCACGTCTTGGGCGATAGTCGAGTCCGCCGTGGCTACGGTGGCTTCTTGCACTCCATCGCGGGCGAGCCCGAAGGCGATGATGCCTGCAAGAACGGCGACCACGCCCACTGTCGCCGGGACCCACGGCACGATCTTGCGGCGCCAGAATGTCTCCCAGCGTGACGGTGCGACGGACCTGGGGGCACGCCCGGCTTCCGGCTCACTGGAGAGCGGTGAGACGATCGCGCCGAGCACCCGGTCTTCCAGTCGAGCGGGAGGCTCTACGTAGTCTATGTCTTCCAAGAAAGCAACAAGCTTCTCCTGGGTCTGCAGACGGGCGGCGCAGGCGGGGCACTCGCGGAGATGGGTCTCCACAGCGGCTTTGGACTGCGGGTCGAGCACTCCGTCGAGGTAGTCGACGGCCAACTCTTCCCAGTCGTCCACATGGCCGGACAGCACGCCGTCGGACATCGGACCACGGTCCTTGTGTTCATCACCCAGGATCATCATGAGTCATCCCCTATCTTATGCGGGGGTGTGACGTTGTCCGATGTGCCCAGGTTCCTGTTGCCCCCTGACTGTTCATGCGTCTCCTGCGTCCGCGGTGTCCGTGTATCCGGGATCTCGTACCCCACCTTCTCGAGAGCGGCCGCCAGCGCCTCCCGCGCCCGGAAGATACGCGACTTGATGGTGCCCTCCTGGACCTCAAGGATCTCGGCGGCTTCGTTGTAGGGAAAGCCGAGCAGGTCGCACAACACCACCGCGAACCGGAAGCCTTCGTTCAGGCTCATCAGTGCGTCACGGAGCGGGTCGGACAGACCATCCACAGCCGGATCGATGCCGTCTCTTCCCGAAGCCACAACGGCGGCACGTCCACCCGGTCCGGAGAGATCGTTCAAGATCTCACCGTCCATCGGTTCTGGTTTGTGCCTGCGTATGTGGTCATAGGCCGCGTTGACGACGATGCGGTGCAGCCAGGTGCCGAAGCGGGCCTCACCCTTGAACGAGTCGAGGTTGCGAAAGGCCTTGATGAAGGCTTCCTGGGTGACGTCGGCCGCATCCCAGGAGTTCCCCAGGGTGCGCAGGGCCAGGTTGTAAGCGCGGCGCTCGTGGCGCCGGTAGAGCTCCGTCAACGCGTTCTGGTCGCCCGTCCGGGCCCGCTCGACCAATGCGATGTCGAGATCTACCCCCTCGTCGTGTCCGTTCTCGGTCACGCTCAAGCTCAAGCTCTCCCGTCCCCTTCGGTCGACGTAGATTTCACCCGCCTGTCATTCTAACAGCGGATACTGTGGTAACGTCCAGGGAGAAAGCGTCCGCAGTAGGAGGACTGAACGCTGATGGAAGATGAGAAGAGGAAACAGACGTCTGATCATGTGCAGGCCGGTGATGCCGAGACCATGGAGCGCCTGCAAGAAGAGATCCGCAACCTGCCCGTCAGCGAGCATCTGCTGTACATGATGCATTCGCTGTCGGCCTTGGCTGTGGGCCGGTTGGGTCTCACCGCCGATACGGCCGGGCGGCGGGATCTCGACGAGGCCCGGCTGGCCATAGAGGCGTTCAAGGCTCTCATCGAGGTCGACGAAAAGGCGCGGCCGGCCGACGAGACACGCATCCACAAGGAGACGTTGTCGCAACTCCAGTTGGCCTACGCGGCGGCCGTCAGGGCGGCAGAAACGGCTGTCAAGGCGGCAGAAACGG
>DAIRFC010000001.1:2658-4677 GCA_036795215.1 Actinomycetota bacterium
GAGCCGCCGACCCCGGCTGCCGATGAGGACGAGCCGGCGGAGTAGGCGGGGGCAGTCATGTGCTGGGCCGGTCGCGGCCCGGGGCGATCCGGTTGGTCTTCTTGGCGCACTACGGTTCTCTATCCGTGAAGGAGGAACATGTCGGTTCAGATTGGCATCATCGGTGGGAGCGGTCTCTATGACATGGCGGAGCTTACGGACCGTGAGGAGGTCCGGCTTTCCACACCCTTTGGTGATCCGAGTGGTCCCTATATCACCGGGAGCCTGCGCGGGCGCCACGTGGCGTTTCTCGCCCGCCACGGGGCCGGTCATCGGATCCCCCCGTCAGAGCTCAACTTCCGGGCCAACATCTTCGGGCTCAAGCTGCTCGGCGTCGAACGGATCTTCTCGGTGAGCGCTGTCGGTAGTCTGAGAGAAGAGTATCCGCCGTTGGATGTGGTGATCCCCGACCAATTCTTCGATCGCACCAAGGGGCGCATCTCCACGTTCTTCCACGAGCAGAACATCGCGGTGCACGTGTCGTTCGCCCACCCGGTCTGCCCCGATCTGAGCCGCATCGCGTTCGAGTCGGCGCAGGCTGTGGGTGCGCGGGTGCATCTGGGTGGCACGTATGTCTGCATGGAGGGTCCTCAGTTCTCCACTCTGGCCGAGTCGAACCTGTACCGGAGCTGGGGGATGGATGTGGTGGGCATGACCAACCTGCAAGAGGCGAAGCTGGCCCGCGAAGCCGAGATCTGCTACACGACCATCGCGCATGTCACCGACTACGACTGTTGGCATCCCGAAGCCGACCACGTGACCGTGGACATGATCGTCGCCAACCTGCAGCGCAACGTGGAGGTGGCGCAGCGGCTCATCGCCGAGGCTGTGGGCCGGGTCCCGGCGGAGCGGGGTTGTACCTGTGGCGACGCCTTGGCGACGGCGATCATCACGAGCCCCGACGCGATATCGGCGGAGACGAAGCGCGACCTGGCTCCCATCATCGGCAAGTACGTTGGGTGAGGTGCAGATGGATCCTATCCTTGCAGTGGGTTCGGTAGCGTTCGACACCATCAAGAACCCGTTCGGCGAAGCGACCAGGGTGGTGGGAGGTTCGGCCACCTATTTCTCGGTGGCGGCGTCGTTCTTTACCGATGTGCGGTTGGTGGCGGTCGTGGGGGATGACTTCGGCGATCGCGGCGCAGCGCTGTTCGCGGGACGGTCCATCGATCTCACCGGACTACAGACCGTGCCGGGTGAGACGTTCCGGTGGAAAGGCGAATACGGCTTCGACCTCAACCAGCGCGACACCATCTATACGAAGCTGAACGTCTTCGAGGAGTTCAAGCCCGTTATCCCTGAGGTCCATCGGGCATCGCCCTTCGTCTTCCTGGGCAACATCCATCCCCGTCTGCAGCTCGAGGTCTTAGACCAGGTGACCGCACCTCGCCTCGTGGCCGCCGATACCATGAATTTCTGGATCGAGGGCACGCGTGATGAGCTGGGCGAGGTCCTCAAGCGGGTGGATGTGCTCATCATCAACGATGCCGAGGCCAGGGAACTCACCAACGAGTCCAACCTCGTCAAGGCGGCGCGGGCCATCCGGGCTATGGGCCCGACCACGGTAGTCATCAAGCGTGGGGAGCACGGTGTGCTGATGACCCGGCCGGGAGATGGAGAGTTCTTCGCCGCCCCTGCCATGCCGCTCGAAGAGGTCTTCGACCCGACCGGGGCCGGCGACACGTTCGCCGGCGGGTTCCTCGGCTCTCTCGCCGCCTGTGGAGAGATCAACGACGCGACACTGGCGCGTGCCATCATCTATGGGAGCACGCTGGCCTCGTTCGCGGTGGAGGACTTCAGTCTGGACCGCCTTCTGCGGTTGACGCAGGACGAGATCACCGAACGATTTCGTTGTTTCAGGCGCCTGACGTTCTTCGACGAGGCCTAAGAGGCTGCTGGGGGCTCGCGATCCGCTGAGCCCGTGACCCGGGCTCGGCGCTTCTAGTCTTCGCTCGCGGGCGTCTCCGGGGGCGGGTCTGC
>DAIRFC010000001.1:4777-23879 GCA_036795215.1 Actinomycetota bacterium
CCCGGGCTCGGCGCTTCTAGTCTTCGCTCGCGGGCGTCTCCGGGGGCGGGTCTGCGACCGCCGTTTCTGCGACCGCCGGTTCTGCGACCGGCTCTGCGGCCTGCTCTGCCTTCTTCGGCTCGCTTGTCCTCTTGGAGCCTCCGGAGCGCGTGCCCGAACTCTGTCTCGGCCTGCTCGACGACGGAGCACGCTTTTCTGCAGGAGCCGCCGGGGGAGCCTCCGGTGGTGCAGTGGTCTCTGGTGGCGTGGTCGTGGTCGTCGCCGGCGTGACGGCCGGCCGCGCCTCGGCTGCGGCCGGCTCCGAGGAGGTGGTGGCGGGCCTTTCAGAAGCGGCCGCCTCGGCCGGAGCCTCCTTGGGGGGCTGGTACTCCACGACGAGTCTTCCGTTGTCGCGTGTGATGCTGGTGTTCTGGATGTATGCGAGTATCGACGACTTGCGGGTATCGTCGGCCTCTCCGGCCAGCTTCACGTCAGTCTCCAGCACGCTTGCATAGAGCTGCTCGACGAGGCGGATGGACTCCTCCTGTGTCAACTTGAGTGGATGCAGATGGGCGGAGACCTTGGACAAGATCGCCTTGAGGGCGGTCAAGGAGTCGCTCTCCTGGAGATCTGTCTCGCCCGGACGCCGCTGCTGCTGATCTTCCTCGGGCTGGCTATCGCGGCGGTCGCCGCGGCGGTCACTGTCATGTCGGTCTCTCTTGCTCACGCCGGCTTCCTCTCGCTTGCCTCTCTGTAGTACTTCACGGCTTCGGCGACCCCATCGACCAGGTCCACCTTCCATTTCCATCCCATATCCCTCTCGGCCTTGGACGCGTCCAGGGCGATGTGTTCTACCTCTCCCGGTCTCACCGGGGCATAGTTCGGCTCGATGCTGGACCCTATCACGTCTTGCACGGTCTCGAAGACTTCCAGATCGCTGATCTCGATGCCGCGGCCCAGGTTGAACGTCCCCGTGCCCTCGTAGTTGAGAGCAAGGACGTTAGCATCCACAATGTCGGATACGTAGCAGTAGTCTCGCGTCTTCTCACCGTCGCCGAAGATCGTGGGCCGCTGACCCGATAGGAGCTGCAAAGAGAAGATCGCGACGACTCCGGCCTCGCCGTGCGGGTCCTGCCGGGGCCCGTACACGTTGGGATAACGGAGCACGACATACTCCATGCCGTGATTCTCGCGGTACGCATATAGATAGTGTTCCACGGCGTACTTGCTCACCCCGTAGGGGGAGACCGGGTCGATGGGGTGGGATTCGTCCGCCGGCAGATAGCACGCCTCGCCGTAGAGAGCGCCGCCCGTGCTCGCGAAGACTATCTTCTCCACGTCGTGCTTCACGCAACTCTCGAACAGGTTGATGGACCCCCCGATGTTGACCGATGCGTCGTATCCGGGGTTTCTCACCGATTCGGTCACGTTCGCGTGGGCGGCATGGTGTATCACTACCTGCGGCTTCTCTTCTTCGAACACCTTGTCAAGGGCTTTGTCACGGATATCGACCTCGTAGAACACCGCCTCGGCAGGGAGGTTCTCGCGTTTTCCGGTGGACAGGTTGTCGACGATCGCCACCCGTTGGCCGAGGGCCAACAGACGGTCGCTCACGTGCGAGGCTATGAAACCCGCTCCTCCAGTGACCAGTATCCTCATGTGCGCTCCTTGTCGACTGGGGCAGACTAGAAGTCAAGTGTAATGCACAAACCGCCTGAAGGTCAGAGGAAGAACCGATACGCTATACTCTCGCGGCCGAGGCCCAAGAAACGCATGCGAGCGGGACGTGGCGCAGCCTGGTAGCGCACCTGCTTTGGGAGCAGGGGGTCGGAGGTTCGAATCCTCTCGTCCCGACCACGACACAGGTGGAGCTTCAGGGCGTGCAGGCGGGTGTAGCTCAGTTGGTAGAGCTCCAGCCTTCCAAGCTGGTTGTCGCGGGTTCGAATCCCGTCGCCCGCTCCTCGGGCGCCCGCGGGTCGCAGCGGTCGCGTCAGATGTGCGCCTGTAGCTCAGCTGGATAGAGCAACGGACTTCTAATCCGTGGGTCGCAGGTTCGAATCCTGCCAGGCGCGCCTCTATTGGCGAATCCGCTATACTGCTAGGGCTCCGGGTTCCGGAGTGGACGACGTGGTGAACGTAGCTCAGATGGTAGAGCACCGGGTTGTGGCCCCGGCGGCCGTGGGTTCAAGTCCCATCGTTCACCCCTCAAGAGCCGGCGGGTGTGGCGGAATGGCAGACGCGCATGATTTAGGATCATGTGTCTTTGACGTGGAGGTTCGAGTCCTCTCACCCGCATTCGAACAGAGTCGGGGACGAGACGCGAAGAAAGGATCGATGTGAAGACCACCCTCACCGAGCGCGACGGGAACACGGTCAAGATGGCGGTCGAGGTTTCCACCGAGGAGCTGCAGGATGCCTTCGACAGTCAGCTGAAGAAGCTGGCCAGAGAGATCCGCATCGCCGGTTTCAGGCCGGGCAAGGCCCCTCTCACCATGGTGCGCCAACGAGTGGGCGACGAGGCCATATTGGTCGAGGCGGTGGAGGAGACGATGGGCGAGTGGTTCGCTACAGCGGCCATCGAGCTGGACATCGAACCGGTGGACCGGCCCGAGATCGAGACCGGTGACGAGATCCCCGAACTCGATAAGCCGTTCGGTTTCACCGCCACCGTCACGGTGATGCCCGACGTGGTGCTTGGCGACTACAAGGGTGTTGAAGCCGTGAGGGAGGCCAGCGAGGCCGAAGACGGAGAGGTCGACGGCCAGATGGACCGGCTGCGCGATGAGTTCGCAGAACTGCGCCCGGTGGATGGCCGTCCCGCTCAGACGGGCGACTTCGTCAACGCCGACTTCCGGGCGACCTACGAGGGTGAGCCCGTCGAGAATATGCAGGCCACCGACTTCGTCTTCGAGCTTGGCGGCAATCAGATGTTTTCTGAGGTCGAAGAGCAGATAGTCGGCATGAACATCGACGAGGAGCGTACGTTCCCCTTCGTTCTCCCCGAGGGTTTTCCCGACGACCTCGGCGGCAAGACGGTCGACTTCACGATCATCCTCAAAGACGTCAAGGAGAAGGCGCTCCCAGAGCTCACCGACAAGTGGGCTTCGGAGATCAGCGAGTTCGAGACTCTGCTTGAGCTGCGCCAGGAGATCCGCAACAGGATCAGCATGGGCAAGGCTCAGAATTCCGACCAGCTGTTCAAAGCCCGGGCCGTGAAGGCTGCCACCGACAATGCGACGGTCGACCTGCCCGACGTGGTCGTCCGGAGACGCGCCGAGGAGATGGTGGTCGACTTCAAGCGTTCGCTAGAGGCTCAGGGCGCTTCGCTCGATGGCTATCTCGAAGCCTCGGGGGCGACCATCGAGAAGATCATTGAGGATATGAAGCCGGCGGCGGCGAACAACGTGAAGACAGAGATGGTGCTTGACGCGGTGGCAGAAGCCGAAGGGCTCGAGGCGACCGATGACGAGCTTGCCGAGGCGGTGGCCCAGATGGCGGCCGCGGCGAAGGTAGACGCGAAGACGTTGGAGAAGAGGCTGCGCAAGGGCGGCCGGGCCGAGGAGCTGCGGGCTTCACTCGTGCGGGAGAAGGCCGCCGATCTGATAGTCGACGCAGCCGTGGCGCTGGCTCCTGAGGCGGCTGCCCAGGCCGAAGAAACGCCTGTTGAAGCCGGCGCTGCCGAGCCGGCGGAGGACACCGGCGCTGCCGAGCCGGCCGATGATGCCGGCGGCGAAGAAGCTTAGTTTGAGAAGAAAGGACGGCGACGTGAGTCCACTCATCCCGATGGTGGTCGAGCAGACCAGCCGAGGCGAACGGGCGTTCGATATCTACTCGCGCCTGCTGAAGGAACGGATCATCTTCTTGGGGACCCCCATCAACGACCAGGTGGCCAACGTGGTCGTGGCCCAACTCCTGCATCTGGAGTCGGAAGACCCCGACAAGGACATCTCCCTTTACGTCAACAGCCCCGGGGGCAGTGTCTATGCAGGGCTGGCCGTGTACGACACCATGCAGTTCATCAAGCCGGACGTATCTACCATATGCGTGGGCATCGCCATGTCGATGGCCGCCATCCTTCTAGCGGGCGGCGCTAAAGGTAAACGCTACGCACTCCCGAATTCGAAGATACTTATCCACCAAGTATCGGGAGGCTTCGAAGGGCCGGCGACCGATATCGAGATCCACGCGCGTGAAGCGCTCAGCCTGCGCAAGCGGCTTGACGAGATACTCGCCAAGCAGACCGGCCAGGAGATGGAGAAGGTCGAGCGGGACACGGAGCGGGACTACTTTATGACGGCCGAGGAGTCTCTCGAATACGGGATCATCGACAAGATCTTCGAGCATAGGTAGGGGGTTCAGGGGTGCCGAAAGCGCCGGGAGGGTCCGAGCAACTGCTCTGCAGTTTCTGTGGCAAGAGCCAGCGGCAGGTCAAGAAACTCATCGCCGGCCCTGGTGTGTATATCTGCGATGAGTGTATCGATCTCTGTAACGAGATCATCGATGAAGAGTGCACGCACGAACCGGCGGAACTCGATCTGGATCACCTTCCAAGACCCAAAGAGATCTACTCCATCCTCTCCGACTATGTCATCGGGCAGGAAGAGGCCAAGCGCACTTTGTCTGTGGCCGTGTACAACCACTACAAGCGCGTGCACATGGGCGCGGCCGATAGCGGCGAGGTCGAACTCCAGAAATCCAACATCCTGTTGCTTGGCCCCACCGGGTGTGGCAAGACCCTGCTGGCGCAGACCTTGGCCCGCATCCTCAACGTGCCGTTCGCCATCGCCGACGCGACCGCCCTCACCGAGGCCGGGTACGTGGGCGAGGACGTGGAGAACATCCTCCTCAAGCTCATCCAAGCGGCTGACTTCGACATCAAGAAGGCCGAGACGGGCATCATCTACATCGACGAGGTCGACAAGATCGCCCGCAAGGCAGACAACCCTTCGATAACCCGCGACGTGTCCGGAGAAGGGGTGCAACAGGCCCTGCTGAAGATCCTTGAAGGGACGCAGGCCAGCGTACCGCCCCAAGGGGGACGCAAGCACCCGCACCAAGAATTTCTTACTATCGACACCACGAACATCCTCTTCATCTGTGGTGGCGCGTTCGCCGATCTGGAGAAGATAATCGAACGGCGTATCGGGAAGAAGGGCGTGGGTTTCGGCGCCGAGATAGAGGGCAAAGACGGGCGCGACGTCGGCGAGTTGTTTGCCAGGGTATTGCCTGAGGATCTGCTGGACTTCGGTCTTATCCCAGAGTTCATCGGCCGTCTGCCGGTCATCTGCAACGTGCACCAGTTGCGGGAGCAAGATCTGGTGTCGATCCTGACCGAGCCGAAGAACGCGCTCACCAAGCAATATCACAAGTTCTTCGCCTACGACGGCGTCGACCTGGTCTTTGCCAAGGACGCCCTGCAGGCCATAGCCAGCCAGGCACTGAAGCTCGAGACCGGCGCCCGCGGTCTTCGCTCCATCATCGAAGCAGCGCTCATGAACGTCATGTTCGAGCTTCCCAGCCGGCGTGATGTGACGAGATGCGTGGTCACCCGGGAAGTGATCGAGAAGAGGATCGACCCCACCTTGGTGACGAGCAGCACGCACGACGATCTGGAGCTGGGACAAGAATCCGCATAAGGACCAATGATGGTTGAAATGCAGCGGGTGCTCCCGCTCTTGGCCACGCGCGACCTGGTGCTCTTTCCCGGCATGCTGGCGCCCATCTTCGTCGAGCGAGACAAGGGTCTCAAGGCGCTCGAGCAGAGCCAGACGTCGGATGGTCTCCTGGTGATGTCGGCACAGCGCTCAGCTGCCACCGAAGACCCCGGGCCCGACGACATCTACAGCATCGGCACCCTGGCGAGGGTGCTGCAGCTTTCCCGGCTCTCCGACGGCACGATCAAAGCCCTCATAGAGGGCAAGGAACGGGTGACCATCGAGGGCTACGAGTCGACATCGCCGCTCTTCAGCGTCCGCTTCAGCCAGGTGGTCAACAAGCCGAGCGGCAAATCACGGTTGAGGACGCTCATGGACTCGGTCACGCGGGAGTTCGGTAACTACGTGGGGCAGACGCCGCAACTCCCGGAGGAGGCCGAGACGGCCCTCGAAGTGGTGACCGACCCCGAGACCATGGTGAACGTGGTCTCCTCGAACCTCTTGATCGGACCCGAACGCAAGCAGGAGCTGCTCGAGGGCGACGAGCCCGAGAAGCGGCTGTTCTTACTGCTCGAGACTCTCATCCAAGAGAACGAATTCATCGCACTCGAGAACGAGATCTCCGAAAAGGTGCACGACAGCTTCGAACGTCAACAGAGGCGCGTGTTCCTGCACGAACGCCTCAAGGTGTTGCAGGAGGAGTTGGGCGAAGAGGGCGACGAGGAAAGTGAGCGGGGCGTCTACCTCAAGCAGATGGCGGAGAAGAACCTGCCCGAAGCGGCGGCCGCAGCGCTCACCAAGGAGATCAAGAGGTTGGGCGATCTGCCGCCGCTCTCGGCGGAGGTGGCGGTGGCCAAGACCTATCTGGATATCGCCCTGGGGCTGCCCTGGGGGATCAGGTCCGGGTCGGCGATCCCCGACGTGGTGGCGGTGGCGCGGGTGCTCGACGAGACCCACTACGGGCTGAAGACCGTTAAAGACCGCATCATCGAGTACTTGGCCGTCGCGTCGCTGCGCGGCGGAACGCCCCCCAGCGCCATCTTGTGCCTGGTGGGACCGCCTGGGGTGGGCAAGACCTCAGTGGCCATGGCCACGGCAAAGGGCCTGGAGCGTCCTCTGCAGCGCATCAGCCTGGGCGGGGTGCGCGATGAGGGCGAGATCCGGGGTCACCGCCGCACCTACGTGGGGGCGATGCCCGGGCGCATCATCGACTCTCTCAAGCGGGCGGGCGTGGACGACCCGGTGGTGGTGCTGGACGAGATCGACAAGATGGAATCGGACTGGCGGGGCGATCCGGCGGCTGCGCTCATGGAGGTGCTCGACCCGGTGCAGAACCGCACCTTCCGGGACAACTACCTCGAGCTGGAGTACGACCTCTCGCACGTCTTCTTCATCGCCACGGCCAACTACGAAGAGGATATCCCGGAGACCCTGCACGACCGGCTGGAGATCATCCGTCTTCCGGGGTATACCGACCGGGAGAAGCTGGAGATCGCCCAGCGACACTTGGTCCCCAAGATCGCCGAGGAGAGCGGTCTGGCCGACTTGGGCAACGTGTTCACTCCGGCGGCGCTACGGTTGCTTATCCGCGAATACACCCGCGAAGCCGGGGTGCGGGAGATGGCGCGCCTTATCGGCAAGGTGTACCGGCGCCTCGCGCGCATGAAGGTGGAGGGCAAGAACCTTCCGCGCCGGGTGGGCCCGCGGGGCCTCAACCGGCTGGTGGGCCCTGCCCCGTTCTTGGCGGCCCGTCTGGGGACTGAGGCGCAGGTGGGCGTGAGCCTTGGGTTGGCCTACACGGGGGCCGGGGGGGATGTGCTGCGCATCGAGTGTGTCGTCACTCCCGGCAAAGGTGATTTTCATCTCACCGGGCAACTGGGCGAGATCATGCAAGAGAGCGTCACCGCCGCATGGGGCTATTTGAAAACGTCGCTGGTGCGCGACCCCGCACTCTCGGAGTTGTGGGCTCATTCGCCGGGGCGCGCCTATCTGCTGGACAACTATCAGCAACCTGAAGCCGGTGACGAATCCGGCCCCGGACGGCCTCTCGTCGAGTCGCGCCCTGGGGTCGACACCCGGTCTTCCGCGGAGAGGCGGACGCCGTTGGAACGCACCATGGACAAGGGGACTACCGACTCCGGCTTCCGGCTGGATGGCGAGGAAGGGGACGGCGAACCGCCGCAGCCCACCGACCACGAACTCCTCTCGTCTCTCGAGGTGAGGATGCACTTCCCGGAAGGTGGTGTCCCCAAGGAGGGCCCCTCAGCGGGCATCGCCGTGGCGACGGCGCTGTTGTCGGCTTTGCTCCAACTCCCGGTGTTGCCCAAGGTCGCTCTTTCCGGGGAGATCACTCTCACCGGCCAGATACTGCCCGTTGGCGGTCTCAAAGAGAAACTCCTGGCTGCTCTGCGCGAAGGCGTGCGCACAGTGGTGCTTCCCAGGAGTGTGGCCCCAGAGGTGGAAGAGCTGCAGGGGGAGCTGAAAAAGGGCCTTGATATCGTATATGTGGAGAACTTCATCGACGTGCTCGCGCCGGCCTTTGGGGGGTCGCGGGAGCAAGAGGGAACGGACTGAACGTGGCTAAGGTGAACATGGCGGCGCGTTACGAGCCGCACGAGGTCGAAGAACGGCTCATGAAGCGGTGGCTGGACCGCTCGGCTTTCAGCGCCGCCCCGGATGATCCCCGGCCGCCCTTCGTGATCGCCATCCCGCCCCCGAACGTCACCGGTTCTCTGCACATGGGGCACGCGCTCAACGACACCATCCAGGATATCCTCGTCCGTTACAACCACCTGCGGGGCCGCAACACTCTGTGGGTGGTGGGCACCGACCATGCCGGCATCGCCACCCAGAACAAGGTGGAGGGCCAGCTGGCGCAGGAGGGACTGCGCAAGGAAGACCTCGGCAGGGAGGCTTTCGAGAAGCGGGTGTGGGAGTGGAGGCGCGAGTACGGCTCCACCATCATCCATCAGCTCAAGAAGCTTGGGTGTGCCTGTGATTACGAATCAGAGCGTTTCACCATGGACGAGGCCTATCAACAGGCCGTCGCCAAGGTCTTCGTGTCGTTGTATGAGAAGGGCGACATCTACCGCGACGTCTACCTGGTCAACTGGTGCGTGCGCTGCGGATCGGCCATCTCCGATCTTGAAGTGGAGCACGAAGACCAGGCTGCCAAGCTCTACTACGTGAAATATCCCGTCGCCGGGTCCAACGAGACCCTTACGGTGGCGACCACCCGCCCGGAGACCATTCTGGGCGACACCGCCGTGGCGGTCAATCCCAAGGATCCCCGCTACGGAGGTCTAGTCGGGAAGATGGCCGTGGTGCCACTGGTGGGACGAGAGGTGCCCATCATCGCCGACGAGCACGTGGACATCGAGTTCGGCACGGGCGCTCTCAAGATCACCCCCGGACACGACCCGGACGACTGGGAGATAGGGCTGCGGCATGATCTGCCGGCGATCTCGGTCATAGGGCTTGACGGCGTCATGACCGAGGAGGCCGGCGAGTTCGCCGGGCTCACCGCCGCGGATGCCCGGGAGGCGGTCATCGCGCGTCTGGAAGAAGAAGGGCTCTTCGTGCGGGCCGACGACTACAGCCATGCCGTGAGCACCTGCTATCGCTGCGGAACGACCATAGAGCCACTCCTCTCGCTGCAGTGGTTTATGGACATGAAGCGGCTGGTGCAGCCCGCCATCGAGGTGGTCGAGCAGGGCCGGGTGCGCTTCGTGCCCGACCGTTGGGGAGATGTGTACTTGGACTGGATGCGGGGCATCAGGCCCTGGTGCATCAGCCGGCAGTTGTGGTGGGGGCATCGTATCCCCGCCTACTTCTGCGAAGAGTGCGGGCATGTGATGGTGGCCGCCTCGCCGCCCCAAGTCTGTGAAAAGTGCGGAGGACCCCTCCGGCACGAAGAGGACGTGCTCGACACGTGGTTCAGCTCGGCCCTCTGGCCGTTCGCGACGCTGGGCTGGCCTGAGCAGACTCCCAAACTCGAAGCCTTCTATCCCACCACCGTGCTCTCCACGGCGCGGGACATCATCTATCTGTGGGTGGCGCGGATGATCATGATGGGTATGGAGTTCATGGGCGACGTGCCGTTTAGGGACGTCATCATCCATCCCACCGTTCTGGCCGCCGATGGGCGTCGCATGAGCAAGAGCCTGGGGACTGGTGTGGACCCGCTGGAACTCATAGCCGACTACGGCGCCGACGCCACCCGGTTCGGGCTGGCTTACATGAGTTCCGTGCAGGACGTCCGTTTCAGCGCCGAGCGCATCGAGATGGGGCGCAACTTCGCCAACAAGATTTGGAACGCGTCGCGGCTGATACTCCAAGGGGCCCACGAGGAGGCTCGACCGGAGGTGGCGCGCGAGAACACAGCCGACCGCTGGATCTTCAGCAGGCTCACGGCCGTCACGCGGGAGGTCGCGGACCTCTACGAGAACTACCAGTTCGACGATGTGGCCAGGCTGCTCTACCGGTTCGTGTGGAACGAGGTGTGCGACTGGTATCTGGAGGTCGCGAAGAGCCGCCTGTACGGCGACGATGAGGCCGAGCAACTGCAGGTCAGCGGCAACCTCCTTGTGCTTCTCGAGCGGGTCATGGTGCTGCTGCATCCGGTGATGCCGTTCGTCACCGAGGAGATCTATTCCTCGATGCCGTGGGTGGTGTCGGGAGCGCGCCCGGGCAGCCTGTTCGAGGCCGAATACCCAGAGGCCGAGCCCGCTTGGCCGGATGGCGAGGCCGAGAAGGCCATGGAAGCCTTCATGGCGGTGGTCGGAGGGCTCCGGTCCACCCGCGATGAGCTGGGGCTCGGCAGGGACATGGTCGGACAGGTGAGGGTAGTGGAATCGGATGCAGGCGCCGCGGCGGCCCTGCAGGACCTGGGGCAGGCCTTCCGCCAGCTGTCGTGGTGCGATCTGGTGGAGGTCATCACCGATGGAGTGGCGCCGGTCGGCCGGCACGCTTCCGTCGAGGGCCCGGGGGTCAGAGCCTTTCTCGAGATAGAAGGCTTGGTGGACGTCGAACGGGAGCGGGCCAGGCTCTTGGGCAAGGCACAGAAGGCGGAGGTTGAGGCAAAGAAGGCCCGGGCGAAGCTCGGCAACGCGGGGTTCTTGGCCAAAGCGCCCGAGGCCGTTGTGTCCGAGGAGCGCGAACGCTTGGCTGCCGCTGATGCCGTCCTCGAGGAGGTCCGTCATCAGTACCTCGAGCGTATAGGTGAAGAGCTTCCAGACATGGGGGAGAGCAAGCGTTGAGCCGTGCGACGTGCAGTCCGGAAGAGGTCTGGGAATACATCAACGGCCTGGAAAGGCTGGGATGGCGGCTGGGACTCGAACGCGTGACCAGGTTGGTGGAGGAGCTCGGATCTCCCCACAAGGCCTATCGCACTATCCACGTGGTGGGCACGAACGGCAAGAGCTCCACTACACGCTTCATCTCCTCCCTGCTCGAGACTCAGGGGCTGACGGTGGGGGCCTACGTGTCGCCCCACCTCATCTCGCTGGCTGAGCGGCAGTTGATCGATTCCGTCCCCTCGACCGACGATGAGTTCTGCGACGTGGTCGCCCGCGTCCGCCCGGTGGTGGAGCGGCTGGAACGCACGTTCTCCGATGGCGACCGCCTCACCCAGTTCGAGGTTCTCACGGCCGCGGCTTTCCTCTACTTCAAAGAGAAGGAGTGCGACGTCGCCGTCATCGAGGCGGGGCTGGGTGGGCGATTGGACGCCACGTCGGTCATCTCGTCGGAGGTCCAGGTAGTGACCACCATCGGCCGCGAACACACTGAACTGCTGGGGGACACGCTCTCCGCCATCCTTAAGGAGAAGGCCGCGGTGATCCCGCAGAACGGCAAGGTGGTCGCCGGGACTCTCGAACCGGAGGTCAAGGCCGAGCTCAAGGAGATCTGCGCCTCCAAGGATGCCCGTTGCCACTTCCTTGGTGACGATTTCGTCATACTTGCCGACCCCAGAGCCGTGACCTTCGACGTGTTCGGCCTGTACAGCTGCTACACCGACGTGCGCCTGAAGGTCCTTGGCAGTTATCAGCGTGCGAATGCAGCCGTGGCGGTGGCGGCAGCGGAGCTGTTCAACGGCGCCGAGCTGGATGGGGAGGCGGTCCAGCAGGCGCTTGGCACCACTGTGGTGCCGGGACGTCTGGAGGTGATCAGCACCCAGCCGCTGTGCATCTTCGATGGCTCCCACAATCCTCCGGGCATGGAGGAGACCATGCGGTCGCTGGAGCAGATCCTCGAGCGGCGCAGGCTGATCGCGGTGGTGTCGATCCTTGCAGACAAAGAGGCAGCTGAGATGGTTCAGCACTTGGTGCCTCACTGCGACATCATCTTCGCCACGCAGAGTTCGAGCCCCCGGGCGCTCCCGGCCGACGAGCTGGCGGCCATCATCTCGGGCGTGGGCAAGGGGCCTGAGGTCTTCGTCGATCCGGACCCACGCTCGGCCATGGTGAGCGCCTATCGTCTGGCTACCTCCAACCAGGTGGTGCTCGTGACCGGGTCGTTCACGCTGATCTCCGACCTCAAGAGAGGGCTTAACTAGCTCATGGCCGCTGCGGAGAGAGGCCGGAGGACCGGTCATCCGGTGTTGATCACGATGCTCGTGCTGCTCATTGTCGTCGTGATATTCTTTACCGTCGGCTACGTCCTTGCGCAGACCCTCATCTAGGAGCGGGAGTTGGACAGTCTCTTTGAGACCATCAACAAGATCATTGACTCCCCAGTCTGGAAGCTCTCGCTGTACATCTTCCTGTTCTGCCTCGTGGTCTTGTGGCTCGCGCTCATCTTCTGGACATATAAGGACGCACGCAAGCGCATCGACGATCCCATAATCGTCGCCGTGGCTGTTCTCACCTCGCTCCTTCTCCCTTTCATGGGCACGCTCGTCTACGCGATCCTCAGACCGGCCGAGTACCTGGCGGAGGTGCGGGAGCGCGAACTGGAGGTGAGGGCGATGGAACAGGAGTTGCAGATCATGCGCGCCTGTCCTTCGTGTGGCGAGGCCATACGGCCTGAATACGTGGCCTGTCCCAACTGCCGGCGTCCGCTCCGGTCTACCTGTCCGGCGTGCGAACGGGTACTCGAGCCGGGGTGGAAGCTCTGTCCGTACTGTGGGCACGATCCTCGCGCCCAGAGGGTCGCTCCTCCGCTGGACGAGCCGACGGAGCTGATCAAGGCCGAATAGCAGCGACCGCTGCGATAACCGGGCGCTTGTCTGGCGCTTGAACCTAGGAGGATGTAATGATCGAACGTACTCTGGTGCTCGTGAAGCCGAGCGGGGTGAGCCGGGGACTGGTGGGAGAGGTCATCAGCCGGATGGAGCGGAAGGGCTTGACGATCAATGTCGCCCGTACGCTCCGCGTGGATCCCGAAATGGCTGCGAAGCATTATGCCGAGCACAAGGAGAAGCCTTTCTACGGCGAGTTGGTCGAGCACATCACCTCCGCTCCGATCTTCGCCATGGTGGTCGAGGGGCCCTCGGCTGTGAGCATAGTGCGGCGCATGATGGGAGCGACGAACCCACTCGAAGCCTTTCCGGGTACGGTACGGGGTGACTATGGCCTCGATGTGCTGCGCAACGTGGTGCACAGTTCGGACGGCCTCGCCAGCGCCGAGCGCGAGATAGCCATCTTCTTCCCTGAGGGTGGAGATCTGGACGCGTAGGACTGCGACGTTCAGCCTTGACTTCTGAATTCCCGCCTGATTTCCGGCTTGTCCTCGCGTCTCAGTCGCCGCGGCGGCATTCGCTGCTTCGCGACGTGGGGATCCCTTTCACGGTGGTCCCTTCGCGTGCTGAGGAGATTCTGAACGGCGGCGACGCCGTGTCTCTCGCCCAGGCCAACGCGCTCGCCAAGGTCACGGGGGCGTCACTTCCCGATGGTCTTCCTGAAGGGGCGTTCGTGCTGGGGACCGACACTCTCGTTACCGTGGATGGGCTGGTCATGGGCAAGCCGGCCTCCGAAGACCAGGTCCGAGAGATGCTGGCCAGACTCTCGGGTCGCGTGCATCAGGTGGTGTCGGGCGTGGCCCTCGCGCGGGCGGGGGCGTCGGAGATCACCCCCTCGATAGGGGCGACCCGGGTGGCGAACGCCGTCACCGACGTGACCTTTGTGCCGCTCGACGCCGGGCAGATCGAGGCATACATCGCTCTGGGTGAGTGGAAGGGCAAAGCGGGAGGCTACGCGGTCCAGGGATCGGCCGGGCTCTTTGTCTCGGCGGTGCATGGTGAGTACAGCAACGTGGTGGGTCTGCCGTTGTGCCTGGTGGCCCGGCTCTTCAAAGAATCGGGCTTTGACTTGGTGCGTCGGCAGTGGGTGTGAGTGAGCTGTGAGAAGATACGGGGCACAGGCTTGCCGCAGTAGGTATAATACTGCGGCCCCACGGTCCCAAAGGGGGACAAAGTGAGCGCCGGCTGGGAGGGACTGCTATAGGCTTCACTGAGTTCATCACCGGATTTGCCGGACGAGACATGGCAGTGGATCTGGGCACCGCCACCACCCTTGTATACGTACGGGGGAGGGGCATCGTGCTCTCCGAGCCGTCTGTGGTAGCCATGGATTCCCGTACCGACGAGGTGCTGGCGGTCGGGACCGACGCCAAGCGCATGCTGGGACGTACCCCAGGCACCATCAACGCCATCAGGCCGCTCAAAGACGGGGTCATCGCCGACTTCGACGTCACCGAGCAGATGCTCCGTCACTTCATACAGCGCGTGCACCAGAACCGTTGGGCGCATCCGCGGGTCGTGGTCTGTGTCCCGTCGGGAGTGACGGGCGTGGAGCGCCGGGCCGTCGAGGAGGCTACTATCAGCGCGGGAGCGCGGGCGGCATACCTCATCGAAGAGCCCATGGCGGCTGCGATCGGCGCCGGGCTGCCGGTGGCAGAGGCGACGGGCAGCATGATCGTCGACATCGGCGGAGGCACGAGCGAGGTGGCCGTGATATCTCTGGCCGGCATCGTCGTCGCACAGTCGGTGAGAGTGGGGGGAGACGAGCTCGACGAGGCGATCATCGCCTACATCAAGAAAGAGTACAAGCTGATGATCGGCACCCAGACCGCCGAGGAACTGAAGATGGAGATCGGTTCGGCCTTCCCGCTCGAGCACGAGGAGCAGGCTGAGATCCGAGGCCGCGATCTGGTGACAGGCTTGCCCAAGACCCTGGTCATCTCGTCCGAGGAGATCAGGGATGCCATCGCCGAGCCGCTTGACGTTGTCATAGACGCAATCAAATCTACTCTGGACAAGACGCCTCCTGAACTGGCGTCCGACATAATGGACCGGGGCATCATGATGGCTGGTGGCGGCTCGCTTCTGCAAGGGATGTGCGAGCGAGTGCGCGATGAGACCCAGATGCCCGTCAACCTGGCCGAGTCGCCTCTCACCTGCGTGGCCGTCGGTTCGGGCCGCTCGCTGGAGGAGTTCGATACGCTCCACCGCTTGTCGCAGAGGTCGAAGAGACGCCGCTACTAAGTAGCGGAGGTCGATATGGCCCGTAACAAGGTAGCGTGGCGAAGAGTCATCTTCGTCATCCTCATCATAGCGTCGCTGGCATTGCTCACCGTCTCTTTCCGTGAGTCTGAGTCGGGGCCCGTCCACTCCGTCCAACAGTTTGGCGCCGGTCTATTGGCTCCGTTGCAGTCCTGGGGCACGAAGATCGCCGAGCCGTTCCAAGATGGCTATCAGTGGTTCAAGACGCTCTGGTCTGCCCACAGGAGGGCGGAGGAGTTGGAGGAGAAACTCCAGGTACTCCAGGGGGAGATCATCAAGTTGGAGGAACAGGCAGAGGAGAATGTGCGTCTGAAAGGTTTGCTCGATCTGCGAGACAGGGCCACCTATCCCGAGGGGACGGAGTTCGCGGTGGCCTCGGTCATCGGCAAGTCTCCCACGCGGTGGGAAGCCTGGGTGATGATCGACAAGGGCTCGGCCGACGGGCTGAGAAAGGACCTGCCCGTGGTGGGCGCGACGCCCACGGCGGGAGAGTCGTTGGCCGGCAAAGGGCTGGTGGGTAAGATCGTCGAGGTCACCGAACACAGCGCGAAGGTGCTACTTATAACCGACTCCAGTTCGAGTGTGGCGGCCAAGATTCAGGGGTCCAGGGCGGAGGGCTTCGTGGAGGGATCGGTCTCTGGGAGCCTGGTCATGGACTACGTCGACCGAGACATCGCGGTGGACCCCAAGCTCATCATCATCACGTCGGGATACGGTCCGGTCTATCCATCGGACATCCCCATCGGTGTCGTATCCAGTGTGGGCGAGGAAGACGTCAACATCTACAAAGAGATAGAGTTGCAGGCTTTTGTTGACTTCCGAGTGCTCGAAGAGGTCATGGTTCTTATGCTTCCGGAGCAGTGACGATGAAGCGCACGCGGTTCGCAATAGTGGGCAAAGCCCTTCTCCTGCTGGTCATAGCCATCGCGCTCCAGACGTTGGTGGTGTCGCGCATCAGCGTCCTTGGGGTGACTGCCGACACCTTTGTCATCTTCACTATCGTGATGGCGCTCAGCCGCGGACCCTTGCAGGGCGCGATCTTCGGATTCTTCGCCGGCGTCGTGGCCGATGTGGCCTTCATACAGCCGCTTGGGGTGCATGCTCTCGTCTATGTCCTGGTGGGCTATTCCGTGGGGACGCTTGTGTCTCGTTTGGGAGGGGTGAACGCTCTGGGCGTGTTCTTGATAGCCGCGGGCGCCGCGCTGTCTGCGCAGGTCCTTTTTGGGCTCTTTCAGTTCATGATGGGGCCGCGGGCAGGGTTTCTTACCATGCTGGGCACTCAGATGTTGCCCGCGGCTGTGCTCGACGCTCTGGTGACCGTCCCCGTATATGCGCTCCTGGTGCGTTTTCGGGTCGTGCCGGCTTCGCCCGTTGAGCCCAAGACGGCGGGAGGCGTGGCGGAATGATCCTTCAACCGGCCAGGAAGAGACGTCCCTCTGAAGACGATTCCTTCATGGGTATCCGCGTCGGGGTGCTGCTCCTGATCGCGCTGGCCCTCTTCTCTGTGCTCGCGTTCCGGCTTTGGTATCTACAGATACTCTCCGGAGACGCTTACGTGAACGAGGCAACGGTCAACAGGGTGCGGACCGTCATGGTGGAGGCTCCCCGCGGCGTCATATACGACCGCGATGCCAAGGCGTTGGTCGAGAACCGGGCCGGTCTCAGCATCGGGCTTCTCACGATGGATATGTACGATCCGGAAGACCAAGCGTACGAGTTCCAGACCGAGATCACCAGGCTGGCAACGCTCCTCGAGATGCCTAAGAGTGATTTGCTCGAGGCATATAAGCGGGCCACCAGAGATCCGTGGGTCACCTATGTCGTCAAGGAGGATGTGCCCGAGGAGACGGTGGTCGCTTATCTGAAAGAGCACAGTCTTGAGTTTCCCGGAGTACAGGTGGAGAAGACTTTCCTCCGGCAGTATCCGAAGAAGGCGTTTGCGCCTCACCTCCTGGGGTATGTGGGCGAGATCTCTGAGAAAGACCTCGATGGAGGGGAATTCCCCGATCTCAAAGCCCGCGCGCATGTGGGCAAGGACGGCGTGGAGCGCACCTACGACTCATATCTGCGGGGCACCGACGGCTGGAAGACGGTAGAGGTCGACGCTGCCGGCCAGCCGATGGACTTCATCGAGGATGTTGCTGCCATAGCAGGCAACAACCTCATCCTGACCCTCGACAGCGACCTCCAGAAAGCCGCGGAGGATGCCGTTGTGGAAGGGATCCAAAGGGCGCATCAGGAAGGCAACACCGAAGCGGCGGGTGGAGCAGTGTTGGCTCTCGATCCGCACAACGGCGAGATCCTGGCTATGGCGTCGTATCCGTACTACGATCCCTCGCTTTGGGTCGGGGGGATCGAGCAGAGCGCGTACGGCGAACTCACAGACGAGGAGGCCGGTAGGCCTCTCTTCAACAGGGCGGTCAACGGGCTCTATCCCGCCGGCTCCACCTTCAAGCCTTTCGTTGCCGCGGTGGCCCTGAACGAGCATGTGGTCACCGAGGACGAGATCGTCTACTGCAGCGGCGAGTTCGAACGGGCCGGTCAGAAGTGGAAGGACTGGACCGAGTACGGTCATGGCAACGTCAACGTGGTACAGGCCATCATGGAGTCATGTGATGTCTTCTTCTACACCATAGGCAGCCGGTTCTGGGACCTCAGCGGCGCGGTGTTCCAGGAGGGGATCCGCGAATTCGGCTTCGGAAGCAAGACGGGCACGGGTATCGATCTGCCCGGCGAGACCCAGGACAGCCGCGTCCCCGACAAGACGTGGAAGCGCGAGTACTACGATGACGCCGAAGCGCAGGCGTGGAAACCGGGCGACGAGATCAACCTGGCCATCGGGCAGGGCGACCTGCTCGTCACACCGCTGCAACTGGCGGTCGCCACCGCGGCCATCGCCAACGGCGGGACGGTCTGGGTGCCGCATCTGGGTCTGCAGATCACCGACCCTTCGGGGAGAGTCATCTGGCAGTACGAGAACGAGGGCGCCAAACTCGATATCGACGCGGGGATCTTGAGCACGGTACGCAAAGGCATGAGGCTGGTGACCTCCGACGCGTGGGGCGGCACCGCATACGATGCCTTCTGGGGGTTCCCAGTAGCCGTCGGGGGCAAGACCGGCACCGCCGAGAAGAAGCCCGACAAAGACTATGCGCTCTTCATCGGGTACGCGCCGGCAAACGCCGGTCCTGACGGCGAGGTCGATCCCGAGATCGTGGTGGTGGCCATCATCGAGCAGGGCGGTCACGGGAGCTCTGTGGCCGCTCCTGTGGTGCGCCGGGTCATGGAAGCGTACTTCGGATACGAGCCGGGCGGTTCGACCGTGATCGATTTCACGGAGTAGGCGAGGCGACGATGGCTTCTCATGCGCGTGTGTTGCAGGAGGCGAGCGAACGCCGGCCGTCGCTGGGCTTCTCTTTGGGCGCCTACCTGCGGAGCGTGGATTGGATCCTCCTGGGGGCTACGATCGGGCTTGTCACGTACGGTTTCTTCATGCTCTACTCCGCGACGCACGACGACCCCACGGTGTCGACCCCCTTCTACTACGTGCGCTCGCAGGCCATCGGTCTGGGGTTGGGTCTCGTGTTCCTTTTCGCTCTCAGCGCTTTCGACTACCGGCATTTCGCCAAGTGGCAGATGTACATATACGGAGGCGGCATCGTCCTCCTGATCCTGACGCTCATCATCGGGACCGGAGGCGGCACGGTTGGAGCGAACCGGTGGCTGGAGTTCTCGTTCTTCAGGTTGCAGACCGCGGAGCTGGTCAAGTTCATGTTGATCGTCGCGCTGGGGGCTGTGCTTGCCGAAGGTGTGGAGCTGAGGCACCGTTTCCGCTTCGTGGTGTTGGTGATCCTCTACGTGCTCGTGCCGGGTATCCTCATCTTTCTTCAGCCCGACCTGGGCACGTCGCTGGTGTTCGTGGCCATCTTGCTGGTCATGTTGGTGGTGTGGGGCATCAGGCTGAGCCATC
>DAIRFC010000001.1:23979-53361 GCA_036795215.1 Actinomycetota bacterium
TTCGTGGCCATCTTGCTGGTCATGTTGGTGGTGTGGGGCATCAGGCTGAGCCATCTCGGGATCCTGGCAGGAGTGGGGCTGTTCGGTGTGGTCATGGTGCTACGCATCTTGCCGAGTGTCTTCGGTGTCCACGTCCTGAAAAGCTGGCAGCTCGACCGGCTGGAGGTGTTTCTCGATCCGCAGAAAGACCCGCTCGATACCGGATATCAGTTGATCCAGAGCAAGATCGCCATCGGCAGCGGCATGTTCACGGGCAAAGGCTATCTCCAGGGGACGCAGCACACGCTGAGTTTCGTGCCCGAACGGCATACCGACTTCATCTTCGCGGTCATCGGTGAGGAGCTCGGCTTCTTGGGCGGCGCTCTGCTCATCGGCTTGTTCGCCCTCGTCGTGTGGAGGGCCTTCCGCATCTCCCGGCTGTCACGGGACATGTACGGCACATTGGTCTCGGCCGGGATCGCGGGGGTACTCGTGTTCCAGGTGTTCGTCAACATCGGCATGACCATCGGCATCATGCCGGTGACCGGACTGCCGCTGCCTTTCCTGAGTTTCGGGAACAGCTCCCTGGTAGTATTCTTGATGGCGATCGGTCTGCTGGAGAGCATCCACGTGCACTCCGTGGCCGAAGCTACGAAATAAGAGTCCCGGCATCGGAGCTATGGGGAGGCAGTTAGTGGCCAGGTTGCCGTCATATGTGTCCAGGGCCATGGAGGCGTGGAAAGACGTGAGCGGCACCGCCGGGCAGTCGGCGAGTGTCGTCTTGGCGGGTGATCCCCGGCTGGTGGGGCTTGCTCAGCAGCAGTTCTCGGCGGGGGGTACGCTTCCCGGCTCGTGGGTCCGGCCGCTGGCGGAACTCTCGACCTTCTCTTCGGTCCCGGGAGAGGTGTTGGTGGTGTTCGCTCGCCCGGAAGAGGAGGGCGAGGTCTTGGACGCCCTGGCCCACGCGAACCCGAAAGGGAAGGCGATAGTGGCAGTGGACGAAGGACCGGACGCCACCAACCGGGCCAAGTACCCGGGCAACCGCTGCATACGGCTGTCGTTCGCCAATACCCCGGCCGGCTGGGGCCGGCTCTTCGGTCTTTGTGCCGAGGCCGCCGGCGAGCACGCGGCGGCTTTGGGGCGGCGCTACCCGGCGCTCAGGTCGGCGGCTGCGGACCGTGTGATCACTCGCACCTCTGGGCAGAACGCCTTGATTGGGCTGGCCTTTTTCGTACCGGGGGCCGATCTGCCCGCCATGACCCTCAATCAGGCGAAGATGGCGCTGTCGGTCGCGAGCATCTACGGTGAAGACCTGAACAAGGAGCGCGTGGTCGAACTGGCTGCGATAGTGGCCGCGGGCTTCGGTCTGCGGGCGGCGGCCCGGCATCTCAGCCGCTCGGTCCCGGGTATCGGTTGGGTGGTCAAAGCAGGCACCGGCTATGCGGCTACCATGGCCATGGGTAAAGGGGCTGTCCGCTATTTCGAGAAAGGTGCTCCAGCCTCCACCAGCCGGGTGGTAGGCCTTGTTGGTTCGCTGAGGCATTGAGCGACGCGGAGATCCAGCAGCGCTTCGAGAGTGTCCTGTCGACCGTCCGGCAGCCGGCTCGGCTGATAGGCGGAGAACCCGGCTCCGGATCTGGATTCGCCGGCATTTCCGATGAGCTCCGGGTGGTGCTGGCCTTTCCCGATACCTACGAGATAGGCATCTCCAACCAGGCTCTTCAGATTCTGTACCACATCGCGGGAGACACTCGCGGGGTAGCGGTGGAGCGTACCTATCTGCCCTGGGTCGATGCGAGCGCCGAGATGCGAGCGGCCGGCGTGCCGCTCTTGACCATGGAGACGTGGAGCCCCGTGGCTTCTGCCGATCTCTTGGCGATCACCCTGCAACACGAGTTCGACTACACCAACGTCTTGGAGTTGCTCGATCTGGCCGCGATCCCACTGCGCGCGACCGATAGGGGAGAGGGCCTACCGTTGGTGGTGGCCGGAGGACCGGCGTGTGCCGACTTCCTGCCCATGGCCCGGTTCTTCGATGCCGTAGCTGTGGGTGATGGCGAGGAGATCTTCCCGGAGATTTTGGAGGTGCTGGCGCGGGCGAAGAAAGAGGGGAGCCCGCGTACAGAGGTCAAGGCGAGTCTCAGTCGCCTGAGCGGGGTCTACGTGCCCGGCGTGAGCCAAGGAGTAGAGCGCAGAGTCGCCGGACGACTGGCGGGCGCAGCCTACCCCGATGCATGCCTCGTCCCGCTCACGGCAGGAGTGCACGACCGTGCCTGGGTGGAGGTCATGCGGGGGTGCACCAGGGGCTGCCGTTTCTGCCAGGCCGGGATGTGGTACCGGCCGGTGCGGGAGCGCCCGCCGGACGAGATAGTCAGCATGGCGACAGCCCAACTTGCTTCGAGCGGGCATCAGGAGCTGGCATTGGGTTCGCTTTCCACGACAGACTACTCGTGTCTGGAGGACGTGCTCGCGCGCATGGCGCGCGAGCACCCAGAGGTCCGAGTATCACTGCCCTCACTGCGGGTGGATAGCGCAGCCGTGCGTCTGGCGCGTCTCGCGTCTCCCACCGGTCCGTCCTTGACCCTGGCTCCAGAAGCCGGCAGTCAGAGGATGCGGGACGTCATCAACAAGAACGTGAGCGAAGATGACGTCATGGCGGCCGCCCAGGAAGCCTTCTCGACCGGCCGCACCACGCTCAAGCTGTATTTCATGATCGGGCTCCCGACCGAGACAGATGAGGACGTCGCCGCGATATCAGAGCTCTGCGTGAAGATATGGGAACTGGGCAGGCGGGCCCTCGGGTCGCGGGCCGGCCGGCTGCAGCTCAACATCAGTGTCAACAACTTCATCCCCAAGCCCTTCACACCCTTCCAGTGGGCGGGCATGGCCGATCGTGAGACCCTTCTGCGCCGCCAGCAGCTTCTCCGCTCCGGTCTGCGGAGGCCGGGCATCAAGCTGGCCCTGCATTCCGTGGACAAGAGCTATCTGGAGGCGGCCCTTGCCCGGGGAGGTGAGGAGACAGGCGCGGTGATCGAGCAGGCTTGGAGAAGCGGCGCCCGATTCGACTCGTGGACCGAGCAGTTCAGGGCCGAGGCCTGGCGGCGGGCTTGGGAGTCGCTGGGCACGTCGGCGGAACAAGAGGCGACCCGCAGCCTTGCGCGCGACCTGCCATTGCCGTGGGAGATCATCTCGCAGGCGGTGCACCGTGACTTCCTGTGGGATGAGTGGGAGAGGGCGCAGCGTGAGGAGACCACTCCCGACTGCAGATGGGAGGGGTGCAGCGACTGTGGGGCCTGCAAGGACGGGCCGGCCAACGACCTCGCGGGCGGCACTGACGTGGGTGCGCCGGAAGCCGGACGGCCGGGCACGGCTGAGGCTGGTGCCGCTCACCAGGGGGCCGCGGCGCCGGCCGGCGGTTCCGGCCGGCGGTGGCGCTATGTGGCCACCTTCTCGGTGACGGGTAGGGGCCGATACATAGGGCATCTCGACCGGGTGGAGGTGTTCCGGCGGGCGATACGTAGAGCGGGGGGACGGTTGGCCCTCTCGGCCGGCATGCGTCCCAAGGCCCTCCTGAGCCTGGCGCTGCCCTTGGCTGTGGGAGTGGAAGGGCTCGGGGAGTTGTGCGAGTTCGAGTTGGCGGAGGAGCCGGCCGATTCGTTCTTCTCTCGCCTCTCGCGCGCTCTCCCGGAGCACATGGACCTTATCGCGTTGGAGCCGTACGAGGCGCCGCGATCCTTGCCGTCGCGAGTCGTGGGGGCCGTGTATGAGGTGGGGGTGCGAGGTGTGACGGGACCAAGTGGCGGGGTGGGGCTCAGGGGGGTCCTGGAAGAGGCCGCCCAACGCTTCAAAGCGGCCGCGGAACTGCCGACAGAGGAAGTGAAGGAGGGCAAGGTCCGCCGGGTGGACGTGAGAAAGTACGTCGACTCAGTGGTCGTGAGAGAGGGTACAGATACTCCGAGTGTCTTGGCGTTTCGCGCCGCGGTGACTCCCGCGGGAACCGGTCGTCCGGAGCGGGTGGTTGAAGCGTTGGGCAGGCTTGCCGCAACCGGCCTTACGATCGACTGGGTGAGGCGCACGAGGATCGAGCTCACATGAGGACGCGCTACTAGATGAAGCAGGTCGTCGTATCTCGAGAGAGTCTGGAGACCCGGGTGGCGGTACTCGAGGACGGGCGGGTGTCCGAGCTATACGTCGAGCGCCCGGGCCGGGCCTCTTTGGTGGGGAACGTCTACAAGGGGCGTGTGGAGAACGTACTCGCCGGCATGGACGCCGCCTTCGTCGACATCGGACTGGAGCGTAACGGCTTTCTGCACGTGGATGACGTAGTGCAACCCGATTCCAGGAGCGGACACCCGCGCAAGATCGCCGAGCTGCTGCAAGGGGGCAAAGAGGTCCTCGTGCAGGTGACCCGCGACGCTATGGGCAACAAGGGACCCCGGCTGACCACCCAGATCGGCATAGCCGGCCGGTATGTCGTCTATCTCCCTGACTCCCACTCTGTCGGGGTGTCCCGCCGGCTGGACGCCGCGGAGCGGGAACGCCTGCGTCTGGTGTGCAAAGAGGTCGGCACGGCAGAGGGAGGTCTGATAGTACGCACGGCCGCGGAAGGAGCGGATGCCGACGCGATAGACCGGGATGTGCGCTTTCTGCAGCGAGTGTGGGGAGGAGTGACGCGCCGCGCCTCCGAGTGCAAGGCACCGGCGCTCGTGTACGAAGAGACCGATCTTGCGGGGCGGGCGATACGGGATCTGCTCGGCCCCGGGCCGTGCGCAGTCCTGGTGGACGACCCCAATCTCCACCGGCGGCTGGTCAACTACCTCCATGCCGTCGCGCCGGGGCTGGCAGGCGTGGTGCAGCTGGATGATTCGGGTATCTCGCTCTTCGCCCGGCTCGGCTTGGACGGGGAGATGAAGAAGGCCCTCGAGCGCCGGGTCGATCTACCCTCGGGCGGTTACATCGTGATCGATCACACCGAGGCGATGACGGTCATCGACGTCAACACGGGCCGCTATACGGGCAAGCGGTATCTGGAAGAGACGACGGTACGGACGAACGTGGAAGCGTGCCGCGAGATCGTCCGCCAGTTGCGGCTGCGAGACATCGGCGGCATCATCGTCATCGACTTCATCGACATGGCCGTTCAGTCAAACCGGGAGGCGGTCCTTGCTGCGCTGGAGGCGCAACTGGCGCAGGATCGCACCAAGACCTACGTGGTGGAGATCTCTCCATTGGGTCTCGTGGAGATGACCAGGCAGAACGTCGCCAGGGGTCTGCGCGAGGTCATCACTACGCGGTGTCCACATTGTCACGGCGTGGGGCGGGTGCTATCGGAGGACTCCGCCGTTATCGAGGTGGAGCGCCGGCTCAGGGCGATGGCCGAGTCGTCGGTTCTGCCCTGCCTGAGGGTGGAACTGCACCCGCGCGTCGCGGCGCGGCTGGCTGCCGGGCAGGCGCCACTGCTGAAGCAGATAGAGGCCCGCACGGGGCACGTCTTCGCGGTGCAGACCGCCGATGAAAGTGTTCCGCTGGACCATGTGGTGGTCGTGCCGGACTAGAACGGAGGGCCGGCCGGGGCCTTGTTCGGGCACGTGGCGCGCGGCGGTGGCAGGTGGAGGTCAACCCTGCTATACTGCGTTGCTCGCGGCCGCCGCCTGCGCGGCCGTTGTCGTTGGATGAATGATTACGAGGAGTCGGGATGTTCGCCATCGTCGAAGTCGGCGGCAAGCAGTACCGGGTGGAAGAGGGCCGGGAGGTCGTGGTCGACCGTCTCGACGCCGCCGAAGGGGCGACTGTCGAGTTGCGTGCTCTGCTCGTTTCGGATGGGAGCGATCTCCGTCTGGCGGGCGAGGACAAGAAGGCCAAAGTGACCGCCAACGTGGTCGAACACTTCCGTGGACCCAAGATCACTATCTCGAGGTTCAAGCCCAAGAGGGGCTGGCGTAAGAAGGCCGGTTTCCGGTCGGCTCTGACGCGCCTCGAGGTGAAGAAGATCGCGTAGGGAAGGGATAGGGTAATGGCACATAAGAAAGGCGGCGGCAGCTCTAGAAACGGCCGCGATTCCAATGCCCAGCGTCTGGGAGTCAAGGCTTTCGCCGGCGAAGACGTCAAGGCAGGCGCCATCATCGTCCGTCAGCGCGGTAGCCGGTTCCGTCCCGGCGCCAACGTGGGCATGGGTTCTGACGATACCCTGTTCGCAAAGGCGGCCGGTCGTGTGGTCTTCACCAGCGGCAAAGCGGGACGTGTCATCAGCATCATCACCGAGTAGCACTCGGTAGGAGAGTCCGCAGTCGGGCTCGCTCGGACCTGGAGTCGCCCATGTTCTTCGATCACGCAAAGATCCATGTGGCGGCTGGGAACGGCGGGAACGGCTGCGTTTCTTTTCGTAGGGAGAAGCATGTCCCTCGCGGGGGCCCCGATGGGGGCGATGGGGGCCGCGGCGGCGATGTAGTCTTGGTCGCCGATCAGCAGATGCGCGACCTGCAGGTCTTCACCTACAAGATCCACTTCAAGGCAGAAGCCGGTGGGGCCGGCCAGGGCGCCCGCAGGCATGGGGCCAATGGCGAGACGGTCATGATCCATGTTCCACTGGGCACCCAGGTGAGCGTTGAGGCCTCCGCCGACGATGTAGATGCCGGCGAGGGAGACGACGCGGCGCGTGGTGACGGCGCGCTGGTCGCCGACATGGTCGTGCCGGGCGAGCAAGTACTGGTGGCGCGGGGCGGCGGGGGTGGCCACGGGAACGCCCGTTTTGTCAACTCGGTCCGCCAAGCACCCAAGTTCGCCGAACTGGGAGAAGAGGGCGAGGGCATGTGGCTCCGGCTCTCGCTGAAGCTCATCGCCGATGCCGGACTGGCAGGGCTTCCCAATGCCGGGAAGTCGTCGTTACTGCGCCGGCTCTCGAATGCCAAGCCGAAAGTGGCCGACTACCCCTTCACGACCCTGGAGCCGATGCTCGGGGTCGTCGACTGGTCGGGCGAAGGGGAGGTGTTCACCCTCGCCGACGTCCCCGGACTGCTCGAAGGAGCCAGCGAGGGCGTGGGCCTGGGACACGAGTTCCTCGCGCATCTCGAGCGGTGCCGTCTGTTGCTGCACGTGGTCGATGCCACCGGCTACTATGAAACGGAGCCTTTGGCGGGATTCCGCACCATCTTGGAGGAACTGGGCGCCCATGCCCATCCTCTGGCGGACAAGCCGCAGGTGGTGGTGCTCAATAAGATCGATGCGGTCCCGGACATCGCGGTCGAGGAGCTGAGGGAGTCGTTCATCTCTGAGGTCGAGCGTCTGCGGGAAAGCGGTCATCCCGCTTTCACGTACATGGTGGATGGAGAGGTCCCGGCCCCCGAACAGCTGGTCTGGCCTGTCTCGGCGGCGACGGGAGCCGGTCTTACCGGGCTGCTGCACTGGGTGGGGCCGTTACTGAACGAACTGCGGGCGCAGGTGGAGAGCGCGGTCGAGGAACGTCCTCGTGCGGCCGATCAGTACCCAGAGGTCGGGCAGGTCGAGCAAAGCGACGCGGGACATGTGCTCTACCGGCCCAAGGCCGCCTCTGGGTCGGGTTTCACGGCGCGGCGGGAGAAGCAGGGCTTCGTGGTGACAGGGGATGCGGTCCGCCGGTTGGTGAGAAGGTTCGACCTGACGAATGAAGAAGCTATCCGGTACGTCGGTGAGCGGCTCGACCGGTTGGGGGTGTATGCTGCACTGCGGGCGCAGGGGGCCCAACCGGGGGACGATGTGGACATAGAAGGCTATGCCTTCGAGTTTCAGTGAGGGTGGTCGTGGCGACGAAACGCACGGGCAAGACGATGGTGGTCAAGATCGGCTCCAGCACGCTCACCAGCAAGCGGGGCACATTCCGTCTGGCGCCTGTGGCGGGCTTGGTCGCCGATATCTGCGAGCTACACGCCCAAGGGCACCGCATCCTTCTGGTCTCTTCGGGCGCCGTGTCGTCGGGCATGGGGGTGCTGAGGTTCAAACGGCGTCCCAGCGAGGTCGTCGATCTGCAGGCCGCCGCGGCCGTGGGGCAAGGACGCCTCTTTCATATCTATACCGAACTCTTCTCTCATGAGAACGTGGTGACCGCCCAGGTGCTGCTGACCGCTTTCGACGTCGCAGCCCGGACGCAGTATCTGAATGCCCGCAACACGCTCAACCGGCTTCTCGACTGGAAGGTCGTCCCGATCATCAACGAGAACGACACCACCGCCACCGACGAGCTCTGCTTTGGCGACAACGACGCTTTGGCCGCCCAGGTCGCGCTGCTGGTCAAGGCCGATCTCATGGTTCTACTGACCGACACCGAGGGCCTCTACACGGCCGACCCTCGCGAAGATGGGGCCGCCGAGCTCATCACCCGGGTGGACGACCCGAGCGAGCTCGAATGCGTGCGCATAGGCGCCATAGGACCTTTGGGCTCCGGGGGCATGGGCAGCAAGATCAACAGCGCCCGCATCGCAACGAGTGGGGGGGTCGAGACCGTCATCGCCCGCGGGACCCGCCCGGGCGTGCTGCGAGACTGTCTGCAGGGAGCCGCGGTGGGAACGCGCTTCGCCGCCCGGCCTCTGGGATTGCCCGACTACAAGCTTTGGCTGCTTTACGGTAAGCCGGTCCGGGGTAGTGTCATGGTGGACGCCGGCGCTGTGAGGGCTCTCAAGGACAAGGGCAGTCTTCTGCCCGTCGGGGTGATCGGCGTAGAGGGCGATTTCGTCGCGGGCGACGCGGTCATGGTCGTCGGCGAAGACGGGGTACAACTGGCCAAGGGCATGGTCAGCTATTCTAAGGACGACCTAGACCGGGTGAAAGGCCTTCATAGCGGCCAGGTGGCGGAAGTGCTACCGCAGGCATCGCCGGAGGCCATACACAGAGACTACATGGTCGCGGTCTGCTAGCGGATATGGAGGCGAGTTGAAGACCAAGAACCTGGCGGCGAACGCGAAGAAGACCTCACACGTCCTGGCCGCAGTCAACGCAGCCCAGAAGAACCGGGCGCTGCTTGCCATGGCCGAGGCCATCGGGAGACGTAGCTCCGAGATCCTCGAGGAGAACGCCCACGACGTCGCCGACGGGCGCAAGAGCGGTCTCTCACCCGCCCTGATAGACCGCTTGTTGTTAGATGAAAGCCGTCTCCGCGGCATCGCGGCGAGCCTGAAAGACGTCGCCGCCCTGGCCGACCCGGTGGGGGAGGTGGTCGAGGGGTGGCGTACGCCGGAGGGTCTCGAGATCGAGAAGGTCCGCGTACCTTTCGGCGTCATCCTGGTGGTCTACGAGGCGCGGCCCAACGTCACGGTCGACGCCGCGGCCCTGTGCCTGAAGACGGGCAACGCAGTCATCCTGCGGGGAGGGAGCGACGCCTACCGGTCCAACCGGATCCTCGCCGAGGTCATCTCAGGCGCCGCCATCGAAGCCGGTCTGCCGGGGGATTGCATCCAGTTCGTCGACCAGAAAGACCGGCAGGTGCTGGTGGAGCTCCTGCAGTACCGCGATCAGATCGATCTGGTGATCCCGCGGGGAGGCGAAGCGCTCAAGGAATTTCTGCTGGAGAACTCGAAGATCCCGGTCATCTACGCGGCGGGAGGGAACTGCCACATCTATGTGGACCAGACCGCCGACCTCAAGCAGGCCGTTGCGATCACCATCAACGCGAAGTGCCAACGCCCCGGGGTCTGCAACGCCGCCGAGACGCTGTTGGTGCACGAGGCCGTCGCCGCTGAGTTCATCCCGCTCGTCGTACAGGCTCTCACCGAGCGCAAGGTGAAGTTGTATGTCGACGCCCGCACCAAGGAACTCATGGGCGATACCGACGTCAAGCTCACGAGGGCGACGGAGAGGCATTACGCTACGGAGTTCCTCGCCTTGGAGATGGCCATCAAGGTGGTGGACACGTTGGACGAGGCAGTCGAGCACATCGGTCAGTATGGGACCGGGCACTCGGAGGCCATACTGACGCAGGACCTTGAGGCGAGCCGCAGGTTCAAGAGGGGCGTGGATGCCGCCGTCGTGTACGTGAACGCGTCGACCCGTTTCACCGACGGTGGGGTCTTCGGTCTGGGCGCCGAGATAGGCATCTCCACGCAGAAACTGCACGCCAGGGGTCCGCTCGCACTCAAGGAGATGACCGCCCTGAAGTACATCGTCACCGGTAGTGGTCACGTCCGCTAGACCAGTGGAATCCCGGCCGGAGGATCAGAGAGCGACCATGCTTCGAGACGGCCTCATCCCAGGGTTGGGCGACCGTCCCGGTCTGAGACTGGGCATCATGGGCGGGGTGTTCGACCCCGTCCACATCGCACACTTGGTCACCGCGCAGGAAGCTCTCGACCAGTTCGGGCTCGACCAAGTGGTGTTCATGCCTTCAGGGGATCCTCCTCACAAGGACAGATGCCCGGCGCCCGGTGACTTCAGGTACGTCTTGGTGTGCTCCGCCACCGCGGGCAACCCCCGGTTCTCGGTCTCACGATTCGAGATCGACCAACCCGGGGCCAGCTACACGGTCGACACGCTGGAACATCTGTCGGCGATCGTTCCGCCGCGAACTGAGATGTTCTTCATCACGGGCGCCGACGCGGTGCTCGAGATCCTCAAGTGGAAGAATCCCGCCCGGGTCTTGGAGCTCTCGGCCTTCGTGGCCGCGACACGCCCCGGTTACGACCTCTCCCGGCTTTCCGGGCTTCTGGAGGAACTGAGGACATCCACGACGGGACTCGTGCCCGAGGCTCGTGTGAAGACCATGGAGGTCCCGGCGTTGGCGATCTCGTCCAGCATGATCAGGGAGCGTCTGGCCGCGGGCCGCTCGGTGCGCTATCTGGTGCCCGACCCGGTGGTCCAGCTCATCGAAAAGAGTGGGCTCTATGCCGGCCGGCGGCCCCCCTCGCCGGAGGGCTCGAACGTGAGGTGTGGGTGAGCGGAAAGAAGACCGAGCACAGCAACTCACAGACGACCAGACGCCGGGCGGCGCTGGGATACGATGCCCGTAGCGAGAGACGTACCGTGCGCGGAGCGGCCCGCCGCCGGAAGGCGCGGACTAAGCTCTGGTTGGTGGCAGGACCTGCGGTGGCGCTCATAGCGGTGGTGGTCGTCCTGCTGGTCTTGCTGGGCGGCCCCAGCGAGGAGAGTGCTGTGGTGGTCACGTCGACGACGGTCCCTCTCGCTCCCACGGGCGGCGCCGATCTGTTGGTGATCGAAGAAGGTGGGTCCACGCCCGTCTTTGTCGTAGTGCAACCTCGCGATGACGGCGGACTGGTATTGGCTCTACCCGGCATCACGTTGCTCAAGACGTCCGAGGCCTTCCGGACCCTCTCCGAGATGGCCGCCGATGAAGAGGGCGCGCTCCTCGAGCAGGCGTTGGAGCAAGAGCTCGGAGTGGACATCGATGCGAAGGCGACTGTGCCCTGGACGGGGCTGCGAGCTGCGATGGTCTCCAACGGGGTCACAGACCTACCGGCTGCGTCGCTCGTCTCTTCCGACAGCGTCGCGGGGCAGGTCGCCCGGGCGATGCTGGCGCTCCTCGAGGCGGGCGGCACCGAGAGCCGCAATGTCTGGGAGCAGCTCGAGCTGGGGGATGACGCCGCCGCTGTGAGCGTGGATATGAGGGCGGTGGCGGCTTCGGCGGGCGCTGGGGGGTGGACTGCGGCCGCGCTGGCCGGACGCGTCGTGGCCGGGGAGGGTTTTGAGTACCTGGAGCCGGAGATCCATCGGGCCAGAGTGCTTCTGGCGGGTGCCACCGGGGGCGATACGATAACCGTGGAGATCCAGAACGGCGCGGGTATGGTGGGGGCGGTGGAGCAGGCGACGGCGGAACTGGAGCTCTTGGGCTACACGTTGATAGCCGCGGGGAATTCCGAGGACTTTCCCAATGTGACCAAGACACGCATCGTCGTCGCGCTCGACGCCACGCAAGCGGGGGCCAGGGTGCAGGCGCTGTTGGGTGTGGGGAGCATCACCGAAGACGACATGCTCGACGACGGCTATGTGGTCGTGGTGCTGGGGGCGGACTACGTCCCGGCTGCGTCCGTCAGTATGGCTCCGTCCGTCAGTACGGCTCCGTCCGGATAGGAGGGTCATGGGCCCCTTCGACCGCTATGAGCGCTACAGCCGGCAGATGCTGCTTCCGCAGATCGGAAGAGAAGGCCAAGAGAAGCTCGCCGCCGCCAGGATAGGGGTGGTGGGTTGCGGAGCCTTGGGTTCCATGATCTCAATACATCTGGTGCGGGCCGGGGTCGGCCTGGTGCGTGTCGTCGACGGCGATCACGCCGAACTGCACAACCTGCACCGCCAACTGTTGTACAACGAGGAGGACGTCGCGCGGCGCGTCCCCAAAGCGGAGGCCGCGGCGGCCCACCTTCGCAGAGTCAACAGCGAGGTGAGTGTGGAGGCGGTGGTCGCGAGGATCGACGGCGACGGCCTGCCGGCGTTCGCCGACGACCTCCATCTCATCGTCGATGGCACCGACAACTTCGAGACCCGGTTCTTCATCAACGACTACGCCGTCGCACGGGGGATGCCCTGGGTGTATGGAGGGGTCATCGGCACGAGCGGCATGTCTCTCACCGTCGTGCCGGGTGAGGGGCCATGCCTGCGTTGCTTGGTGCACGAGATACCCACACGCGAACAGTCTCCCACCGCCGACGTGGCCGGCGTCCTCAACACGGTGGTGGCCGTCATCGGAAGTATCCAGGCCACAGAGGCCATCAAGCTGGTGGTGGATCCCTCCGCTTGCAGCAGGTCACTGCTCGTTGTGGACGTCTGGGATCTCACGTTCGATCGGCTGAACGTACCTCCCGACCCCGAGTGTCCCAGTTGCGGTGGCGGGCGGACGGCATAGCTCCGGAGGCGCCGGGATGGAAAAAGAGGCGTTAGTACGGACTCTGTTGAGCGAGCTGGCCCCCGTTCTTGTGGCCTTCTCGGGAGGGGTCGATTCCACCGTTCTTCTCAAGCTGGCCCTCGACGAGCTGGGGCCCGGCCGCGTGCTGGCGGTGACGGCCCACGGTGATGTGCACACCCAGGAGGAGCTGGCCGCGGCCCGCGAAGCGGCCGCGCGGCTGGGGGCGCGCCACCTGGTCATCCATACGAAGGAGCTTGCCATCCCCGGCTTCGCCACGAATCCGCCCGAGCGTTGTTTTCTCTGTCGGGGGACCATGTACGGGCGGCTTGTCGATATGGCCCGGGCCGAGGGTCTGAAGACCGTGATCGACGGGGTCAACCATGACGACGGCGCCGACTACCGGCCCGGCGTCAGGGCGGCGGCCGCGCGCGGGGTGCGCAGTCCTCTGGCCGAAGCGGGGCTCAGCAAGCAGGAGGTGCGTGCCTTGGGCAAACGGTTGGGTCTCTCCAACTGGGACCTTCCTGCGTCGCCCTGTCTGGCGTCGAGGTTCCCGTACGGTGAGGAGATCACCCCGGCCAAGCTCAGAGCGGTGGCCGAAGGTGAGCGCTATCTGAAGACACTCGGCTTCAGCGACGTCCGCGTGCGCCACCACGGCGACCTCGCACGCGTCGAAGTGAGCGGCGACGACATCGCCAGGGCGGCGGAAGGGTCCATCCGGCGTGGTATCGTTAGTCACCTGCGCGATCTAGGATACGTATACGTGACTCTGGACCTGGGCGGCTTCAGGAGTGGCAGCCTGAACGAGGTACTGGGGACCGGGGCCACGCCGGAGGAGTAGTTATGACCGAACCGACGGCAGCCCAGAGGCTGTCTCGGCTTGCCACGACGGGTAAGACCCTGGCCGCTACTATGGCCCGCGACATGCAGGCCATCAGAGAGAGAGACCCGGCGGCGCGCAGCGATCTCGAGATCGTCACGTGCTACCCAGGGCTCCACGCTCTCTGGCTGCATCGGCTCGCGCACACTCTGTGGAGACGTCAGGTGCCCTTGTTGCCCAGGCTGGTTTCGCAATTCGGCCGTTTTGTGACCGGCATCGAGATCCATCCCGGGGCGACCCTCGGAGAGGGCTTCTTCATCGACCACGGCGCCGGCGTCGTCATAGGCGAGACATCGGAGGTGGGCGAGAATGTCACCGTCTACCAGGGCGTCACTCTGGGAGGCACCGGCAAGGAGTCGGGGAAGCGCCATCCCACCGTTGGCGACAACGTGGTGATAGGAGCGGGCGCCTTCCTGCTTGGGTCTATCAAGGTGGGCGATAACGCCAGGATCGGATCGGGCAGCGTGGTCATACACGATGTCCCACCCAACTCCACGGTGGTAGGCAACCCCGGCAGGCCGGTCATCAGCCGGGGTATGAAGGTCGGGATCCCCGACATCGACTACACGCACCTGCCCGACCCTGTCGCCGAGGCTATGAAGTGTCTGGTAAGACGGGTCGTGCAATTGGAGAACGAACTGAAGGAGTTGCGCGATACGGTCGCGCAGCCCGGAGAGCTCGCGGCCTCGGGTCCGGTCGCCGGCGAACGCACGGAGCGGTCGGATCTCACTGCCGATCCGGCTTGTGGCTTGGTAAGGACTGATGACGACCCGGGGCGTTGAGCCCGGGGGCTCCCGTTTGGCCGGGGAGCTGAACGAACGTCAGCGCGAGGCGGTGTTTCACACCGGAGGGCCTTTGCTGGTGCTTGCCGGGGCGGGCTCGGGCAAGACCAGGGTGCTCACCTACCGCCTTGCCTATCTCATCGAGAGCGGTCAGGCCAGACCGCACCAGACTCTCGCTATCACTTTCACCAACAAGGCGGCGGGGGAGATGAAGGAGCGAGTAGCCGGGCTCCTGGGGCCTCTCTCGGGGTGGATGTGGGTCTGCACGTTCCATTCGGCCTGCGCGCGCATACTGCGCCAGGATGCTCCTCTGTTGGGGTACCGTCCCAGCTTCACCATCTACGACGAAGACGACTCTACGAGGCTCATCAAGCACTGTCTGGAAGACCTACGTCTGGATATCAAGCGCTTCCCGCCCAAGGGATTGCAGAACCTCATCTCCGACGCCAAGAACAAGCTCATCGATGTGGACGACTTCGGACGGGGCGATCCGGATGCGGTCGGTGCATGGGATGACGGTGGGGTATCTGGGTACGCGGATGTGGCCGCGCAGGTCTACCGGCGCTACCAGGCCCGTCTCCTGGAGCAGAACGCCCTCGACTTCGACGACCTCATCATGCGCGTGGTGGATATCCTTCAGCTCTTTCCGGAGCGATTGGAGTTCTACCGCAACCAGTTCAGGCACGTCCTGGTAGATGAGTATCAAGACACCAACAAGGCTCAGTATCTCCTCGTGAGGCTCCTGACGGAGGAGCACCGGCAGGTGACGGTGGTGGGCGACGACGATCAGTCGGTCTATTCATGGCGTGGCGCCGATATCCGCAACATCCTCAGTTTTGAGGACGACTTCCCCGACACCAAGGTCGTGAAGCTCGAGCAGAACTATCGCTCGTCTACGACCATCCTGGATGCGGCGAACGCGCTGGTGTCTCACAACCGGGGCCGGAAGCCCAAGCACCTGTGGAGCGACCGTGGCGTGGGCGAGCCCGTGGTGGTGATGGAGTGCCGCGACGAGCACGAAGAGGCGCGGCTGGTGTGCGAAGAGATAGTGAAGACTCTCCGTGAACGCCGGGCCTCGGACGTGGCCGTCTTCTACCGGGTCAACGCGCAGTCGCGGGTGCTCGAAGATATGTTGGTGCGCCAGGGCGTCGCGTACCGGGTGGTCGGCGGCACCAAGTTCTACCAGCGAGCCGAGATCAAAGACCTGCTTGCCTACCTCCGGGTGGCCGTCAACAGCACCGACGACCTCTCGCTGCTGAGGGTCATCAACACCCCGCGGCGCGGTCTCGGCGACGTCGCCATAGGGCGGCTTCAGAACTACGCCGGGGAGAGCGAGACCTGCCTGCGGGAAGCCCTGCTCTCCGCGTCCGACATAGCGGGCTTCACCGGGGGGGCGGCGCAGTCGTGCGTGCAACTCGGCGAACTCTTCGCCCAGTGGGGCGCGGCGGCCGGGACTGACACCAAGGTGGCGCGCCTGGTCCGGCGGGTGCTGGACGAGAGCGGTCTCGTCGCCGCCCTCAAAGCTGAGCGGACACTCGAGGCCGAAGGCCGGGTGGAGAATCTGGAGGAGTTCGTGGGAGTCGCGGAGGAGTTCGACCGCCTGAACCCCGAAGGCTCCCTGAGCGACTTCCTGCAGGAGATCAGCCTTTACGCGGACGTCGACAGCCTGGAGGAGGGGCAGGAGGTAGTGACCCTCATGACCCTGCATAATGCGAAGGGTCTGGAATTCCCTGTGGTGTTCATCACCGGCATGGAGGAGGGGCTGTTCCCTCACTCGCGCTCTTTGGACGAACAGCGGCTGGAGGAGGAGCGGCGCCTGTGCTATGTGGGGATCACGCGGGCACGCGACCGCGTCTATCTGTCCCACGCCCGTTCGCGCACGCTGCACGGAGGCGGTGGCTTCAAGCTGCCCAGCCGTTTCTTGAGTGAGATACCCAACGAGTTGGTGCGGTACCGGGAGACCTCGGTGTCCTCCCAGGTCGCCCGCATGAGCCGGCCGGCCCACACGTCTAAGACCGATGCCGGATCCCGGCCCGCGCGGCCGCGCGGGGTAGGCGCGTCGGAGGCCGCGACGATGGCCGCCGGGTTCGCCCCCGGCGACAAAGTGATGCATGCCAAGTTCGGCGAGGGGGTCGTCCTGGGGGTCGAGCCTGGGGCGATCGTGCGGGTGTTCTTTGCCGAACTGGGTGAGCAGAAGCGACTTCTTCTCGAATACGCGCCGCTGAAGCGGCTGTAGTCTTACCTCCAGCGGGTGTGAAGCCCGCATCACATGAGGCATCGGTGGGGCAAAGTGGGACGGTTTGTCAGGCAGTCCCCGGCGCACCGATGGCGTCAATCTTTGCAAGAAATCCTGCATTGCCTAATTCATGCATACTATTATGCACAGCGCTAACGGTCGGCGCGGCTGAGCGACTGAGGTCGACAGAGCTGCCGAAACCGGCCTCGGAACACAAGGAAACGTCTGCTGAGGGGTAGATTTGTGGTAGTGTGGGTCAGAAGTAAATCAAAGTGTTGCGAAGTGGGGCGAAGTGGTGTAGACTCGCAATATGCAACATCCATTGCTATCAGGAGTCGACGAGCACACTATCGATCCCAAGGGGCGGGTAACTCTGCCTGCGCGCTATCGCGAGTACTTCCAGCACGGTGCCGACCTTGTCTGGTTCCCGGAGAGGGAGCCCTGCATCTCCGTCTTTCACCCGGACGCATGGAGAGAATACGACGCGAAGAACATCGAACCTCTCAACACCTTTGAGGATACGGACGCCGAGTGGCGTTTGAGGGAGATCTACGAGAACAGATACTTCGTCGAGCCTGACCGGCAGGGGCGCCTCCTGCTGCCGGCCCAACTGGTGAAGGATCTCGGACTCTCCGGCAAGGCGAGGATCATGGGTGTGAGGACCCATCTGGAGATCTGGAATCCGGGCACATACGAAGCGCGCAAGGCTGAAAGGCGGAGCAAGAATGGGTAGAGCGGCAGCCTCGTTCGTCACGGAGATGGCCATGGCTCATGTACCGGTGCTGACTGAAGAACTGTTCGACATCCTCGACGTGCGCGTAGACAGCCGGGTCGTCGACTGCACCTTTGGCGGCGGCGGTCATGCCGGCGTCATCGCGGCAGACCTTGGGCCGCAAGGGGTGTTGGTGGCGTGCGACCAGGACCCGATAGCGGAAGACTATTACGTCGACTTGAGGCACGAGCTGCGTTGCCGCTCCCGCTTCTACCTGGGCAACTTCGCCGATACGCTGGTCGAGCTGTCGGATAGCGGATTCAAGGCCACTCACATCTACATGGACCTCGGCGTCAGCAGTATGCAGATAGATACTCCCGAGCGGGGGTTCTCATACAGCTACGACGCCCCGCTCGATATGCGGATGGATCCGTCTTTGCCCATCACCGCCGCGGACATCGTGAACAGCTGGCCCGAACAGGCCCTTACGGAGCTCTTCGGCCGGTACGGAGAAGAGCGCTACTCGCGACGGATCGCGCGGGCCATCGTGCACCGGCGGGGCAGGGCGCCCTACAGTCGCACGACCGAACTCGTGGATACGATCAAGACGTCCATTCCCACGCCGGCGCGCTTCGGAGCCGGCAATCCCGCCCGTCGCATATTCCAGGCGCTCCGTATCGAGGTCAACGACGAACTCCGCAGCCTACGGCGCGGGCTCCCCGAGGCGTTCTCGCTGTTGGAGCCCGGCGGGGTGCTCGCGGTAATAAGCTTCCACTCCCTCGAAGACCGGATCGTCAAGGAGTTCTTCGCGGGCAAAGCCAAGGGATGCACGTGTCCGCCGGGGTTCCCCGTGTGCGTGTGCGGCGGCAAGCCTACCGGTGAAGTGCTGGCCTCGAAGCCCGTGACGCCCGGGCCGCGTGAGCTGCAGAACAACCCGCGCTCTAGTTCGGCGAAGCTGCGTGCCCTGAGGAGGCTCTGATGCCTACGCCGACACGTAGGGCCTGGATGGACGCGTGGGAGCACGATCTCACACCCACGCCGGCCGCCCGGCGCAGCGCCGCGCGGGTCGAGGCGCAGATGCACTCGCGCCGTTACTACAGTCGTGAAGCTACGGCGCGCGTACCCGAACCCGTGCGCGAACAGCAGGTGGAGGTCCGGCCCACACCGCCCCAGCTGAAGGTGGCCGCCAAGCGGAGTCCGCACTGGGGCATGGTGATACTCACCCTGATGTTCGCCGGGATCCTCTTGGGAGCTGCAGTGGTGGCTCCTGTGCTTGTCAACTCTGCTGCCACAGGCTTGGAGACCGAGGTGGGCCGGTTGGAGATGGAGCAGACGGCGCTCACCGCCGACACGGCGGCGCTCTCCGCCCAGATCTCGGCGCTGTCTTCGCCACAGAGGGTCGCCGAGCAGGCGATGCGGCTCGGTCTCGGTCCCGCTCAATCGATCCAGCATGTGGAGTTGGCGGGGGGGACGGCAGTCACGGAGGGTGATACGACGGTCGCCGGACGGTGACCATGAGCCGGATGAACAAGCGCCTTGCTCTGTTCATGGGGCTCGCCGTGCTGTTCCTGGTGGCCTTCATGGGCCGGACCTTCTATGTGCAGGTCATCGCGGCTCCCGCTCTGCAGGACAAGGTGGAAGGCCAGTCGGTACGTACCATCACGTTGGAGGCCCCGCGCGGTGTCATCTACGACCGCAACGGAGAGATACTGGCGATCTCGCGCCCCATGGCGACCGTGTATGCCAATCCAAGCCAGGTAGAAGACCCCATCGAGGCGGCTGCGCTGCTGGCTCCAGTGCTCGGCATCGCTGAGGGTGAATTGGTGGAGAAGCTGAACGGCGACACAGTCTTCAGATATCTGGCGCGCCGCATCGACGAAGCGACCGGCGAGAAAGTCGCGGCGCTCGAGCTGAACGGTATCGGCGTGTGTTCGGAATCCAAGCGCGTTTATCCCAAGGGTGCTCTGGCGCCGCAGTTGCTCGGCTTTGTGGGCGGCGATCACTACGAGGGCTTGGCCGGGCTGGAACTTGCATACGACGAGGCACTCTCGGGGCTACCGGGAGAGTCACGCGTGGTGAAAGACCAAGACGGCAACCGGCTCTCCACTGTGTCTGTGAAGGAGGCCGTACCGGGCACACCCATCCATCTCACCATAGATGCCGAGATCCAGTACGAGACCGAGAGGGTGCTGGCTGAGGCGGTAGAGGAGTTCGGAGCGAAAAAGGCGTGCGCGGTGGTCATCGACCCGGGGACGGGGGAGGTCCTAGCGATGGCCAATACTCCTATCTTCGACACCAATCGCTACTCCTCGGCGTCTCTCATGGAGAGCGACCGTCGCAACATGGTGGTCACCGACCAATACGAACCGGGATCGACGTTCAAGATGGTGGCTGTGGCGGCGGCTCTGGAAGAGGGTCTGGTCACACCTGACACGGTGTTCAGACTCGGCAAGACCATCACGGTGTACGACAGAGTGGTGCACGAAGCCCACGACGAGACCACACCGGCCGTTCGCGAGTACACGGTGACCCAGATCCTGTCCAAGTCGTCAAACGTGGGGGCCGTGACTCTGGGGATGCAGGTGGGAAAGAACAAGCTGGTGGACATGATCCTCAAGTTCGGATTCACCAACAAGCTCGGCATAGACTTTCCCAGCGAGGCTCCGGGCCAGATGTTGCCTCCGAAGGATTGGTCGGGAACCACGATCGCCAACGTGCCCATGGGACAGGGCATCGCGGTCTCGCCGCTTCAGTTGGCCGCCGCCTATGCGGCCATCGCGAACGACGGCGTGATGGTGCAGCCCCATCTGGTCAGAGACCGGGGTACGCCGACCACCAGGCAGGTCGTCAGCAAGACCGTGGCCGCCCAGTTGCGGGACATGCTGACCGTCACCGTTGAGGACGGCACAGGCAAACTCGCGGCCGTCCGGGGATACTCGGTGGCCGGCAAGACCGGTACCGCCCAGAAGGTCAAGGAAGAGGGCGGGTACTACGACGACAAGGTCGTCGCCTCCTTTGTCGGCATGGTGCCGGCCGACGCCCCCCGGTTGGTCATCCTGGTCACGGTGGACGAACCGTCCACGCAGCAGTACGGCTCGGCCGTGGCCGCTCCCGCCTTCGCCAAGATCGCCGGTTTTGCATTGAGGCGTCTGGGCGTCGCGCCGACCGTGGCCGACTGAGTCTGCCGGGCGCAGTTCAGGGCGGGTTCGGGGGTCCAGGCGATGATAGAATCCCACTCCGTGAGACTCAGTGACCTCTTTGCCGGTGTCGAAGGCTGGCGCCTGGCGGGCGCGGCCGACGTTGACGTACATGCAGTCTGTTATCGCAGCGACCAGGCCGGTCCCGGGAGTCTCTTCTTCTGCGTCCCGGGCTTCTCGCGTGACGGGCACGAATTCGCTTCCGATGCGGTGGATAGAGGCGCCGTCGCTCTCTGCGTGGAGCGCCTTCTCGACTTACCGGTGGCACAGGCGGTGGTGCCGTCGGTCCGGGCGGTCATGGGGCCGGTGGCTGCGACTTTCTACGGCCACCCCAGCAGGCAACTGATGACCGTAGGCATAACCGGCACCAACGGCAAGACGACGTCAGCTTTCCTGATGGCCCACCTGCTGGAAAGCGCGGGGCTGCAGTCGGGGTTGATGGGCACTGTGGAGCGCAGGGTAGGAGGCCGGGTGTTGCCCGCGGGACGCACGACCCCTGAGGCGCTCGACATCCAGCGCGACCTGGCGCAGATGGTGCGCGAGGGAGATCAGGCGCTGGTCATGGAGGTGTCTTCGCACGCGCTCGACTTGGGCCGGGCGGCGGGCATCGATTTCCGGGCGGTGGCCTTCACCAACCTGTCGCAGGACCACCTCGATTATCACAAGACCCTCGAAGAGTACTTCGCGGCCAAATGCCGGCTCTTTCTGGACGAGGAGTTCTCGGCCGGCGAGCCTGTGGCCGTGATCAACGTCGCAGACCCGTACGGCCGCGAGTTGGCCGCCCGGTGCCCTTCGCGGCGCGTCATCAGCCTCTCGGCGTCGAAGCCCGCCCCCGACTGGGGTCCGGCCGACATGGAGTGGAGCGACTACAGATTCGACCGAGGCCGGACGCGGGGTACGCTGGTGCTTCGCGGGCGTGCGCTCGAGCGCCTGAATGGATCGCCTGCCGGCGCAGGTGACGGAGCAGAGGTGCGGCTCGACGTGGAGACCCCTCTCGTGGGCGCCTTCAACGTGGCCAACACACTCACTGCGTTGGGCATCGGCCTCGGTCTGGGACTCGACCTGGAAGCGATGGTGGCGGCCGCGAAGGAGTTCCGGGGTGTCCCGGGGCGCATGGAAGGGGTGGATGCCGGTCAGGACTTCACCGTACTCGTCGACTACGCACACACTCCCGATTCGGTGCGCAACGTACTGCAGACGGCTCGTGGTATCACCCAGGGCAGACTGATAGCGGTGGTCGGCTGCGGCGGGGACCGGGATCGGGGCAAGCGGCCGCTCATGGGCCGGGAGGCCGAGGTGGCCGCCGACCTGGTGATAGTCACATCTGACAACCCTCGCAGCGAAGACCCCCTTGCCATCATCGCCGACATCATGGCCGGGCTCGAGTCACCTGGTGCAGCGAGAGTGGAGCCCGACCGGCGCGCAGCCATCGGCATGGCGGTGACTGAAGCGCGGAGCGGAGATGTGGTGATGATCCTGGGCAAGGGCCACGAATCGGGTCAGGAGTTTGCGCACGAGACGCTGCCTTTCGACGACAGAGTCGTGGCCCGCGAGGCCCTGGCCGCACTGAGAGGCAGAGAGGGATGATCCCCCTCACGGCGGAAGAGGCGGGGCGGGCGCTCGGCCTGGCGCCGCTGGCCGGCGACGTGTGCGGTATCAGCATCGATAGCCGCACGATCCGCGAGGGTGACCTCTTCGTCGCATTGTGTGGGGAACGCTTCGATGGTCATGTATTCGTAGACCAGGCTCTGCGGGCCGGGGCGTCGGGGGCCGTCGTGCTGAGAGGCACGGTGGCCGAGGGAGGTCCACTGTACGAAGTGGACGATACCCTGGATGCTCTGTGGGCGCTTGCCAGATCGGTGCGGTTGAGATCGCGCGCTACTGTGTTCGCCGTCACGGGCAGCGCAGGCAAGACCAGCACCAAGGACCTGCTGGCAGCTATGGTGGGGCGTGTACGCCGAGTGGTGGCTACCTCTGCCAACCAGAACAACGAGGTGGGAGTGCCTCTCACGCTGCTTTCCATAGAGCCTACGACCGAGGCTGTGGTGGTCGAGATGGGCATGCGGGGACGGGGACAGATCGCGGCGCTGGCGGAAGTGGCTCTGCCTGACGTGGGGGTGATCACCAACATCCATCCAGTACATCTTGAGCTTTTGGGCACCCTGGAAGCTATTGCTCAAGCAAAGGCTGAGCTTGTGCGGGGGCTGCGGCCGGACGGCACGGGGGTGATCCCTGCCGATTGCTCCGTGTTGCAGCCATACGCAAGGGACTCAGCTCGCCGGCTGGTGACATGGGGCGGTGGATCGGGGCCGGTCGTCGCGGATGTGACGGGTACGTTGGACGTCCGCGGAGGTGAGACTGGATGCGCACTTCACCTTTGCTGGCCTGGGGGTGAAGTCGAGATTGAGACTCCCGCCATGCCCGAGCACGCCGTGGCTAACGCTGTGGCCGCCGCGGCTGCGTGCTACGCGGCGGGTCTGCCCGTGGAGGAGTGCGCCAAGGGTATCGCGGGGGCTCGTTTGAGCGCCGGCCGGGGCGAGATGTTGCACTGTGGTGGATTGTGGCTCATCGACGACACCTACAACGCGAACCCGGCCGCGGTGCGGGCGGCTCTGGACCATCTCATGCGGGCGGCCGGCGCAAGGGGCGGGCGGCCTGTCGCGGTGCTCGGAGACATGCTCGAACTGGGCCCGGAGGCTGAGGCGTACCACGAGGAAGCGGGCGCATATGCAGCTGCCGTGGGCGTGAAGTCGTTGTGGGGGGTGGGGCCGCTCGCTCGGGCCACGGCCCAGGGTTTTCAGGCGGCCTGGGAGGCAAAAACCGGCTGCGAAGGCGAATGGGCTAGAGGACATGTGGGGTCGTCTGAGGAAACATCTACTATCGCGGCCGGTCTGCGCGAGGGAGACGTCGTGCTTTTCAAGGGATCGCGTGGCATGCACCTCGAGAAGATGGTGCAGTGGGTCGTGGAGGAGGCGGAGGCCGGGCGCTGGAGTTCGCGAGGCACCGCCGCCTGTACTGAGGATGAGGCGAAGGAGATTCGGTAGTGCTGAGACTGCTTTCGGCGACGCTCGTGGCCTTGGTCATCGGCATGGTAGCGGGCCCCCGCTTCATTCGGTGGCTTGGTCGGCGTGGCATCGGCCAGAACATCCGGGAGAGCGGCCCGGAGAGCCATAGCACCAAGCAGGGCACTCCGACCATGGGTGGTGTGTTGATCCTCGTCGCGGCGCTCGTCCCGTATTTCATCTTCGCCACCAAGACCGTGCCCAGTCTGGTGGTGGTCATTCTGGCCCTCGGCTCCGGTTTGATCGGGTTCGCCGATGATCTCATCAGCCAACGACGGCAGCGCTCACTCGGCCTCAGTGGCAAGGTCAAACTGCTGGCCCAGGTCCCGCTGGTGGGGGTCGCGGTGTGGCTCGCTCTGGAGTATGGGGGGGTGGATACGCGCCTGAGCGTGCCGTTCGTACGCGAGGGCTTGGACATCAGCTGGTTCTACTATCCGTTCGCCTTCCTGCTGATCGCGGGGTTCTCGCACGCACTCAATCTCACCGACGGATTGGACGGACTGGCCGCCGGTACGGGAGGCATAGCACTGTTCGCGTTCGCCGGGATCGCCTTTCTCCAGGGTGAGCTCGATCTCGCCATATTGGGCGCCTGCATGACGGGCGCGTCGGTAGGCTTTCTTTGGTACAACACGCACCCGGCGACCGTCTTCATGGGAGATACGGGGTCGCTTGCTCTTGGCGCCGGCCTGGCCGGCATGGCGGTCGCGACCAACATGGAGCTGCTCTGCCTCCTTATCGGGGGGCTGTTTGTCATCGAGGCGTTGAGCGTGACCATTCAAGTGCTCAGCTTCCGTCTGTTCCACCGCCGCGTCTTCCTCATGGCGCCTATCCATCATCATTTCGAGCTCAAGGGCTGGTCGGAGACGAAGATCATCGTCCGCTTCTGGATAGTGTCGGCCATTCTGGCTGCGGCCGGTTTCGCACTCTATTACCTCAGCAACACCCGCCTCTGAGACGCACCTTGGCTTCGGAGAGAGATATATCGGGCGAAGGGATGGCCGCGGGGACTGGGCTGCCGGGTGCAGTACGGCGCATCCTCGTCTTGGGGGCCAGCCGGTCGGGTGTGAGTGCGGCAATGGCCGTCGCGGGGCTGGGGTTGGAGGTGTTGTTGAGCGATCGCCGGGGTCCCGAATCACTCCCCGGTCTTGCAGATGCTGAGAGCGCCGGTGTCAGGTTCGTGCCCGAAGAGACGCTGACGACCGACTGGCCCAGGCCGGACTTGGTGATCAAGAGCCCGGGAGTCCCCGGCGAGGCGGCGCCTGTGCAACAGGCCCGCGAGCAGGGAGTGCCGGTGTGGAGCGAGCTCGAGCTGGCCTACGCCCTGTTCCCCAACCCCTTCAACGCCATCACCGGCACCAATGGCAAGACCACTACCACGGCTCTCTTGGGCCATCTTCTCGCCACTGCGGGCCGGCGTGTCCGGGTGCTCGGCAACATAGGGGTGGCTGTGACCTCGGTCGTGGGAGAGATCGCGCCCGATGAGGAACTCGTGGTGGAAGTTTCGAGCTTCCAGCTGGAGGACGTGCACGCGTTCCGGCCGGCAACCGGCATCTTTCTCAACCTCACCCCCGACCACCTCGATCGCCACGGGACCATGGAACGGTATCTGGCCTGCAAGGCCAATCTCTTCCGCAATCAGGGCGAAGAGGACGTGGCCGTCCTCAACCTGGCCGACGGCGCCGTGGCCGCTCTGGGGGTCGCATTGGCCTCCCGCCCGGGTGGTCCCCGCGTGGATTTCTTCTCCACGGGGGGCTCGGGAGCCGTCGCGGTGCCTGCGGGCGCCGAGCCAGGTGTTGGGCCGGGTGCCGGTCATGGTGTCACGGTGTCCGCGCGGCCGGTGTCTTGGGTGGAGTCGGGCTGGATGTATCTGCGCGAAGAGCGGGTGCTTCCCGTGCGCGAGATCCAACTGCCCGGGATACACAACCTCGAGAACTGTCTCGCGGCGGGCACGGCCGCGTTGGCCCGAGGTCTCGATCCGGGCGCCGTCGCGGCCGGGCTGCGGACGTTCACCGGGGTGCCTCACCGGCTCGAGAAGGCAGGAATGGTGCGGGGCGTGACGTATGTCAACGACAGCAAAGCAACCAACGTGGAGGCCACCCTCACCGCCTTGAACGCGTACTCTGAAAGAACGCATCTGATCCTGGGAGGACGCGACAAGGCTTCCGACTACCGTCCTGTCGCACGCGCCTGTGCCCGTGGATGCAAGGCGGTCTATCTCATCGGCGAAGCCACACCTCTTATCCAAGAGGCGTTCGCGGAGGTCCGTGAGCGGGAGGGGGTCGCGGGGGTCCCTGAGCCTCAGGTGCACGGCGATCTGCAGACCGCGGTGGAGGCCGCCGCAAGGGCCGCCGTTCCCGGTGACGTCGTCCTGCTCGCTCCCGCCTGCGCCAGCTTCGACCAGTATTCGAGCTTCGAAGAACGCGGAGAGCATTTCCGCGCCTTGGTCGATCTCGTGGCTGCGAGGGCGTCATGAGCCACACGGCCGTCCGGGGAGCCGGCATTCGGCCGCGGCGGGTGGCGGCCCCTTCCTGGGAGTGGGATGGCAGCACCGGCGTCACCCTGAAGCAGGCTGCTCCCGCCGCCTATCGTCTGGTGTGGTTGTCGATGTTGTTGCTCCTGGCCGGCGGTCTGTGCACGGTGCTCTCGGTGTCGGTCGCGGAAGGGCTCACGGGTGGTGACAGGTATGAGTACTTCCGTCCGCAGGCCATAGCGGCTGCTATCGGTCTTCTCCTGCTGGTCGGAATCTCCAGGCTGGACTACCGCAGGTTGCGGGCCTTCTCCATGTTCTTTCTGGGTCTGATCGCGCTCTTTCTAGTGCTTGTTCACGTCCCTCAGTTCGGAGCCAGCGAGGGCGGCTCGGCCAGCTGGTTCGTGCTGGGCCCTCTCAATTTTCAGCCCTCCGAGTTTGCCAAGCTGGCCGTGATCATGGCCGGAGCGCATCTACTCTCCATGCGCAAGGTCCATCCCGGCGATTTTGCGTCGTACATGCTGCCCTTCGGACTGATAGGCCTGGGGGCATGCGGCCTGGTGGTGCTCGAGGGAGATCTTGGCACGGCTGTCATCATGGCCGGGCTCGTACTCGGCCTGCTCTGGCTCGCCGGCATGAAGGGCGGGCAGTGGTTGCTCGTGGCCGGGACGATGACCGCGGCCGCGGCCGGGCTCATATTCTCGAACGCCGAGCGGATGAGCCGCATCTTCTCTTTCATCGATCCGTCGGCCGATCCTCAAGGCTCGAGTTACCAGCTCTGGCAGTCGCTGATGGCTCTGGGTCGCGGGGGTTGGTTCGGTGTCGGCCCGGGAGAGAGCGTTCAGAAGTATCAGTACCTTCCCAAAGCACACACCGACATGATCTACAGCATCCTCGGTGAGGAGTTCGGGCTCCTGGGCGCCGGGTTGGTGCTCCTGCTGTTCGGCGTTTTCGCGATGTCGTGTTGGCGGCTCGCCAGGCAGTGCACCGATCCCATGGGCAAGTACCTCATCGCCGGGTGCGGTATGCTCGTCACGCTGCAGGCGGTCGTCAACATCGGCGGGGTCATCGGGGCGCTTCCGCTGACAGGGGTGCCTCTGCCCTTCATCAGCTACGGCCGCAGTAGCCTGCTTGCGATGTTGATGGCGGTCGGTCTGATCCTGGCCGTCGCAAGGCGAGCCACGATCGGGCCGGCGCCTGCTCGGGCAGTGAGGTACGACAATGCCAAGTACGACAATGTCACGCGTATTGATCGCCGGCGGCGGAACGGCGGGCCACGTGGTGCCCGCCCTGGCGTTAGCTGACGTCCTTTCGAGCCGGGGCTGCCAGGTAGCCTTCTGTGGCACAGGGCGGGGCATGGAGAAAGACTTGGTCCCGCGGGCCGGATACCCGTTCTCGGCCGTCCGCATCCGTGGATTCACCCGTAAGCTCGGGCTCTCTACTCTGCAGACTCTCGCGTCGATCCCCGTGGCGGGGGTAGACGCCTGGAGGGTGCTCCGCGAGGTCCGTCCGGATTGCGTGGTGGGTGTGGGAGCCTACGCCTCCGGACCGGTGGTGGCCGAGGCGGCCGTGCGCGGCATCCCCACGGTGGCTGTAGAGATGGATTCGCACATGGGGTGGACCAACAACATACTCAGCCGTCTGGTCGACAGAGTGTGTCTATCTTTTCCCGATGCGGGGCGGACCGGCCCCAAGTACGTGTACACGGGCCGCCCGCTGCGTCCTGCGTTGCTCTCCGCCACTCGGGATGCGGGGTTGGCCCGCTTCGAGTTGGACAAAGACCGGCAGGTGCTGCTGGTCTTTGGTGGCAGCCTGGGGGCGCACACGCTCAATCAGGCGACGGTGGGCGCCTTCGCGGGTATCCAGACCCCGTTTCAGATACTCCACGTGACCGGCGAGCGAGAGTACGTCGAGGTGGCGGCTGCGCTCGAGCGGCCGGGGGCGAACCCGTCCTATCAGGCGTTCGCCTTTCTGGACGATTTCCCCCTGGCGTTGGCGGCGGCGGATGCGGTGGTGTCCCGGGCGGGAGGATCGGTGGCCGAGATACTGGCGAGAGGGCTCCCGTCTCTGCTGGTACCGTACCCCTTGGCTACCGGCGATCATCAGACCGTCAATGCCCGCACCGTCAGGGATGCCGGAGCGGCGTTGCTGGTGGCCGACTCGGAACTCGACGCGGGTAAGTTGGCGGAGTCCGTCGCCCGACTCCTCGATGCGGAGACGAACGACAGTATGCGGAAGGCGGCGCTGGGATTGGCTCGACCGGACGCGACCGACCGCATCGCCGATGTCGTAGTAGAATTGGTCGCCGCTCGCAGAGCGCGCGCCAGCAGACCATCATGACTGGATCAGCCATCGACACCACCACCATCGCAGCGCCTGAAGGGCTGCAAAGCATCCACTTCATCGGGATCGGCGGAGCCGGCATGAGCGGCATCGCCATGGTCCTCCGCAGTAGGGGTTACGAGGTCACGGGGTCCGATCTCAAGGCCTCCCGGTACACGGCACTGGTCGAGATGGCCGGCGTTCCGGTGAAGATAGGGCACAGGGCCGCCAATCTCGACCAGCCCGACGTGGTCGTCATCTCCTCGGCCATCCCGGCGCACAACGTGGAGCTCCGCGAGGCCCATCGCCGGGGGATCCTGGTGGTGAAGAGGGCGCAGGCTCTGGCCTGGCTCATGCAGTCGGGCCGGGGCATCGCGGTATGCGGCACCCACGGCAAGACCACCACTACCTCCATGATCAGCCGCGCGCTGGTCGACAGCGGCGCCGACCCCACGTTCCTCGTTGGCGGCGAACTCAACGACCTTGGCTCCAACGCCAGACACGGCGCCGGTGACTTCGTGGTGTGTGAGGCCGACGAGTCCGATGGCTCACTCCTGCTCCTGAGGCCCGAGGTAGCGGTTCTCACCAACATGGAACTCGACCATCACAGTCACTACCTGCATATAGAAGACGTGGAGAAGGTCTTCCGGGCCTTCGTGGACTGCCTACCCGATGATGGGCTCCTGGTCCATTGTGCCGAAGACCCTCGGGTGTCGGGCCTAGCCGCGTCGGCCCGTTGTCGCACGTCTTCGTACGCGATCGACGCCCCGGCCGACTACGGAGTGCGCGAGCTGGTCTTGGGCCACCCTGGTAGCTCCTTCGAGGTCTGGAGCCAAGACCGTCGGCTCGCTTCGGTGACTCTGCAGGTGCCCGGGAGGCATAACGTGCTGAACGCGCTTGCCTGCTTCGCCACGCTGACCGAACTGGGCCT
>DAIRFC010000001.1:53461-92716 GCA_036795215.1 Actinomycetota bacterium
GAAGCGCTCCTCGAGGCCGACGTGGCTGTGGTCACCGACGTCTACGGAGCTCGCGAAGAGCCCTGGCCCGGGGTGAGCGGAAAGCTGATAGTAGACAGCATGCTTGCCATGGCGAAGCGCACGCCGGTGGCCTATCTGCCGCGTCTCAACTCCGTGGTCGATTACCTGCGCCACGTGACCGCGCCGGGGGACTTGGTGCTCACACTGGGGGCAGGCGACATCCACCGGGTGGGCGAGCGTTTTCTGGCCTCTGTCTGACTCGGGTACGACGATGTCTTCTCTCACCTCCCTCATCCAGGAGTTGCGCGCCCTTGAGGGCGTGCGCGTGTGGGTGGATGCGCCCTTGGCGCCCTTCACCACCATCGGCACGGGAGGTAAGGCGGACCTTCTTGCGACTGTCATCGATGCCGAAAGCCTCGTGGCCACTCTGAGTGCTGTCGAAGCTCATGGGGCTTCCTGGGTGACCCTCGGGGCCGGCTCCAACTTCCTGGTGGCCGACGACGGTTACCCGGGAGTGGTCATCAAGTTGGACGACAGCTTCTCGTACGTGCAGGGTGTGCCGCCGGTCCCGGCCTCAGGATCGGAGCCGGTGTCCATCGTGGTGGGCGCGGGGCTGTCGTTGGCGCGTTTGGCTACGCTTGCGGCCGAGGCTGGGCTTTCGGGACTCGAATTCGCCTGCGGCATACCGGGGTCGGTGGGTGGCGGGATCGCCATGAACGCGGGTGCGTATGGATGCTGCATGGCCGATATCGTGGAGGCGGTCGAGATGGTCACGGCATCGGGGGCCGGCTGGCGCTCCACCCAGGACATCCACTGGGGCTACCGGTCCTGCCGCCTGCCCGGGCAGGTGATCGTCACCGCGATCCGCTTCAAGCTCGTGCCGGGCGATCCGGCCGTCATCACCGAAAGGCAGAGAGAGATCCTGCGCAAACGTCGCGCGGTACAGCCCCAAGGGGTCCGCACTTTCGGCAGCACGTTCAAAAACCCCTCGGGCGGGGCGGCCGGGAGGCTCATCGAGGCCGCCGGGCTCAAAGGAGTGCGGCAGGGCGGCGCCGAAATATCCAGGGTACATGCCAACTTCGTGGTGAACCTGGGAGAGGCGACGACTGCGGATGTGCTTGTCCTCATGAATCTTATGCGCGCAGAGGTCCTGCGTACGAGCGGAGTGCTGCTCGAGCCTGAGGTGAAGCTCCTCGGTGCGGACTTCCCCTGGGAGTCGCCGGCCACTCATCTTGGAAGGCCTTCAGAGGCCGATGGATAACCGCATCCGAGACCGGCGCCGTTCTGTGACCCGGCAGAAGGGCCGGCGGCGAAGTAGTCTCGTGCTGGTGGCCCTTCTGGTTCTCGCTGCTCTGGGCGCCTTCCTGTGGTTGCGGTCTTCAGACGTCTTTGCGGTGAGGGAGATCACGGCGACCGCTACGCAGAGTGTCAGCAAAGAAGATGTAGCCGAGGTCACGTCGGTTGCGGTGGGAGAGAATCTCCTCAAGCTCTCCACCCAAGAGATCGAGCAGGCCCTCCTCGCTTTGCCCTATGTCCGCTGTGCGAAGGTGTACCGCGAGTTTCCCAACACGCTTACGGTGCGGCTTGAGGAGTATGAGCCCGTAGCGCGGCTCAAGGGCGCCGGCGATGTGACGTGGCTTATCGCCGACGACGGTAGGGTCCTCGAGAAGGCGAAGGCTCCAAGGGGAATCAATCTCCCCCTCATCGTCTCGCCTACATCCATTGCCGCGGTCGCCGGAGATTCGGTCTTGAGCACGGTCACGGGAGCTCTGTTGTTGATAGATCTCCTTGGAGTCGAGGAACTTTCGGAAGGTCTGCCGAAGGTCAGCCAGATCGACCTCGCTTCCTCGGGTGGGCTGACGCTTAGTCTGGAGGGCGGCGCCGAGCTGCGTCTGGGTGAACCCATCCGGCTCGATGACAAGTTGAGGGTTGCCGCGACCATGATGAAGCAACACTTGAGGTCTGAGGAGCAGATCGAATATGTGGACGTGAGCGTCCCGGAGAGGGTGGCTGTCAAGGCCAAATGAAAGTGCTATTGTGCCTTTTAGGAGGATATCGCGGGAATGAGACGTACTGCTCTCGGAGTGAAGTAAAGACTGAGGGCTTCTCGCAAAGGCTCAAGTTGGAGTCCTGTGATTCGATGATTCTGGAGGTTCGAGTACCATGAGCGACACGGGATCCGGCTACCTTGCGGTGATCAAGGTCGTGGGGGTCGGCGGTGGCGGCACCAATGCCGTGAACCGCATGGTCGACGCCGGGCTCAGAGGGGTGGAGTTCATCGCTGTCAACACCGATGCCCAGGCGCTCCTGATGTGCGACGCCGATGTGAAGTTGCACATCGGAGCCAAAGTCACGAGGGGGTTGGGAGCCGGGGCCAACCCGGAGGTCGGGCGAGAGGCGGCCGAAGAGAGCCGCGACGAGATCCGCGAGGCGCTCAAGGGCGCGGACATGGTGTTCGTCACCGCCGGCAAGGGTGGCGGCACGGGTACCGGCGGTGCACCGGTGATCGCCGAGCTGGCCCGCGAGATCGGGGCGCTGACGGTCGGAGTGGTCACCAAGCCCTTCACGTTCGAGGGCAGGAAGCGCGCCAGTCAAGCCGAGGCGGGCATCGAAGCGCTCTCCAAAAAAGTGGATACACTCATCATCATCCCCAACGACCGGCTGTTACAGGTCGTTGAAAAGAAGACGTCCATCATCGAGGCGTTCAAGGTAGCCGACGACGTGCTGCGCCAGGGAGTCCAGGGCATCACCGATCTCATCACGGTGCCGGGTCTCATCAACCTCGATTTCGCCGATGTCCGCACCATCATGCAGGACACCGGTTCGGCGTTGATGGGCATCGGGGTGGCGAGTGGCGAGAACCGCGGTGTCGAAGCGGCCAAGCTGGCCATCACATCGCCTCTGCTGGAGTCGTCCATCGAGGGAGCAACGGGTATCTTGCTCAATGTCAGCGGTGGCGCGGACATGGGGTTGTTCGAGGTGAACGAAGCGGCTGAGGTCATCGCCAATGCCGCCGACATCGAGGCCAACGTCATCTTCGGCGCGGTCCTCGACGAGTCGCTGGGCGATCAGATGAGGGTCACGGTCATAGCGACCGGCTTCGACGACCTTCACCGCAGAAGGGCGGCCCTTGAGAGGTCCATGGAGAGAACCGGCGAGGTGCCCATCGCGGGAGCGGCGGAGAGTCCGGCCGAGCAGGGCACGCCGCGGCAGCCCGCTGAGGTGGGAGACCTGCTCCCACAGACGCCCAACACCTTCGAGATGGATGACGACATCCTCGACATCCCGCCGTTCCTGCGCGACAAGCAGTAGCAGCCGGGCGTACCGGCCATCCGCATGAGTGGGAGCGAAGACCGCGGAGACCTCCAAACGGTGCTCGCCGCGCGCATCGATCCCGGGGCACGGTCGCGTATCTCTGCCCAGGAGTTCGACGGCATCCCTTGCCTCGAGATCAGTCTACCCCGGCCGTTTAGGGCGCTCTTCACCACCCGTATCGGCGGGGTCAGTAGCGGAGTCTTCGAGTCGCTCAACCTGTCGCCGTACTCCGAGGACGATCCGGCTGCCGTAGAGCGGAACCGGGCCAGGATCGCCGGCCTGATAGGACGGCGCCTCGTCAGTCCTGCGCAGGCGCATGGACTGCGGGTCGTCGGGGCGGCTGAGTATGTCCAAGAAGACCACGGGAGTCCCTGCGATGGACTCACCGTGCATTGCGAGATCGACAAGGAGCTGGCTGCCCTGCTGTTGTTCGCGGACTGCGTGCCGGTGGTGCTCTGTGGGGAGATGGACATGGCCGTGGTGCACGCGGGGTGGCGCGGCCTGCTGGGAGGAGTCATACAGCAGGCGGGACGGTCGCTCATGGGCATGCCGGGCACGGCGGTCATCGGACCGAGTATCGGTCCATGCTGCTTCGCAGTAGACGACGAGGTGGCCTCTGCGTTCGCCGGACGTTTTGGCCCCGACGTGGTTGCCGGTGCACCCGATGGGGCACGACCCCGGGTGGATCTGTGGGCTGCGGCTGCGAAGGCGGTCGAGGAGTTGAATATCCATCCCAGCCAAGTCGTGAATCCCCGTATCTGCACCTCGTGCAATACCGACCTCTTCTTCTCGTACCGGGCGGAGGGCCCGGTGACCGGCCGTCATGGATGTCTGGGTTGGGTATCGTCTGGATGAACGTCACGCACGGACAAGTACGAGCCAACTTCGAAGTGGTCGGCGACCGCGTCGCTCAGGCCCTCGCGCGCAGCGGCCGCACATCGCCGCCGCGGGTGCTCGTGGCCTCAAAGTATCTCTCGGCCGACGAGATGGGCGTACTGCACGAGGCAGGAATCCATCTGGTGGGGGAGAACAGGGCAGATGAGTTGGAGAAGAAATGGCGGAAGTGGAACGAGGTTTTTGAGTTCCACTTCATCGGGCACCTGCAGAGCCGGAAGGTTCGGCAGGTCTTGCCGTATGTCAGCCTGATCCACTCCGTGGATTCCATATCGTTGGTCGAGGAGTTGGACAGGAGGACGGAGTCGGAGGTGAAGGTGCTGTTGGAGGTCAACGTAGCCGGGGAAGAAAGCAAGTATGGTATCCTGCCCGAGGCTGCGGAGGCTTTTCTGGAGCGGGCTGCGGCCTATCGGAGGATCGTGTTTGTGGGACTTATGACCATGGCTCCTCTGGTGGACGATCCGGAGGCGGCAAGGCCGCACTTCCGGGGTCTGCGGGAGCTTCGTGACCGACTGGCCACAGCATTCACCGGCCGCTACGGAATCACCGAACTGTCAATGGGGATGAGCAACGACTTTGAGGTGGCCGTAGAAGAAGGCGCGACCATAGTGAGGGTGGGGAGCGCGCTGTTCTCGAGCGGACAAGGAGGGTAGTGATATGGCTGGTATGTGGCACAAGACGCTCGTGTACTTCGGCCTCGCCGACGAGGACGACGAAGACTACTACGAAGATGAGACTCTGAGTACTCGCCCTGATGTCGAACCCGTCTACAGAGATCGAGGGCGCTCGACGGTGAAGAAGGTAGACCGCAACAACCGCAGGCGGCAATCGAGCGACTTCGACGATATCTTCGCCGACGACCCATACCGCGACCAGCGCCAGCCCTCCGGCGCGGCTCGTGGTGGTGGCGGGACCGTCAGGCCTCTGCCGACCCTGGTCGAGCAACCCCAGGTGCGGGTGCACCTCGTTATGCCCAAGAACTTCAACGACGCTCAGGTGATCGCCGACAAGTTCAAGGGCGACATCCCCGTTATCCTCAATCTCCAGTCCAGCGAGACCGAACTGGCCAAGCGGCTCATCGATTTCGCAAGCGGCCTCACCTACGCGTTGGATGGCGGCATGCAGCGGGTGGCCGACAAGGTCTTCTTGCTGACCCCGAAGAACGTGGAGGTATCCGCCGAGGAGCGCCAACGCATGTTGGAGAAAGGCTTCTTCAATCAGTTCTAGCGGACTGCAGACCTGCCTTGAGGCGATCGTATGAGACGCGCGGTCGGCATCGTAGGCCGGGGGAGGATAGCCTGCGCGCTCCTTGACGATCCGTCGGTCGCTACAGCCGAACGGGCCGGCACCTACATCATCGACACGACTCCAGACGAGTGCACTGAAGCCGTTGGATCTCTGCAGCCGTTTCTCACGGGTGAGGATATCTCGGTGGTCACGGTGGTACCGGGCCTGAGCCTCACCGAGCTACGCCAGATGGTGGGTCCCGGACCGGTCCTCTTCAGGGCCGTCGCTCGTGCCGGGAGTGAAAAAGGCGGGGGCGTCATCGTGGTCTGCCCAGAGCAGGGCCGGGCGACGGATGTCCCGGCAGCGGTCGTAGAACTGCTCGAGATCGCAGGGTCTGTTGAAGTCGTGGCCGAGGAGATGCTGGGCATGGCTGCAGCGGTCGTCGATGCTGCGGCCGACTCTGTCCTTCTCGCGATGAAAGGCATGGAAGAAGGGGCTGTGCAGGCAGGTCTGACGCGCAGCACGGCGGAGGCCTTGGTGCGCCAGACGGCGCTTGCCACCGCGGTTCTACTGGCAGACCATCCGGGGTCTCCTGCCGATCTCAAAGATCAGGTCGCGTCGCCGGGAGGTACGACCATCTCGGGCTTGGCGGCTCTTGAAGAGCGGGCGGTGCGTGGGGTTTTCATCAAGGCGGTCCTGCGCGCGGCCGGCAAGGAACCGGCCACGCGCGCCGCAGGCGGGGTCACCGTGACTGAATAGTGGGAGATGACGTTCATGGACACTCATAGGAGCGGGCCAAACCCGTATGAAGGGAGCGAGAAGTGAAGATCACCCCTCTCGATATCCGTCGTAAGGAATTCAAGCGTTCCATGCGCGGCTACTCCGACGAGGAGGTCGACATCTTCCTCGACCAGGTGGCCGACGAGTTCGAGCGCATCTTCCAGGAGAACATGGAGTTGCAGGACCGCCTCCAACGGCTCGACGAACAGATCGCCGGTCATGCTCAGTTGAAGGACGCACTGGAGAAGACTCTCGTCTCGGCTCAGATCCAGGCCGAGGAGCTCAGGAGTAATGCTCGCAAAGAGAGCGAGCTGATCCTCAGGGATGCGGAGCTCAAGGCCAGAGGGGTAGTGAGCGCGTCTTACGGTGAGACCCAAAAGACTCAGCAGGCCCTTGTTCAACTCAAGCTCTTGGAAGAGGACTTCCGCATCAAGTTCCGGGCTCTGTTGGAGGGTTATCTGAGGCTGGTGAACGAGGCTCCCCTAGCGGTGACCGCGGCGGAGCCGGCGTCTCATGATGCCGCTGAGGCACAGGTCGAACCGGATGCGGAGCCCGTCGTGGCGCTCGCGGCTGAGTGTGGGGCTCCCTCGGAGTTCGAGGCTCCGGAGGCCAAGGCGCCGGGATTCGAGGCTCCGGAGGCCGAGACGCCTGCGCCGGCTCCCGAGCCGCCGGTGTCGGCTTTCGTCCCGCCGCCTGCGCCCGCTCCCGAGCCGCCCTCTGCGGCCGCTGAGCAACCGATTTTCAGGCCCGTGCCTCCGCCTTCCCCAGGCGCAGCAGCAGCGGGCGCAGCAGCAGCGGGCGCCGCGGCCGCAGGCCCGTTGTCCTCAGGCCCGGCAGCGCCTCGACAGAGCGCGTTCGAAGAACGGTGGCCCGTCGAGGGGCTCGATGAGGACACTGCCACAGACGAGATCCCCACCGCTGAGGTCGAGGTGGCGCTGGACGGGGCTACCGTCGAAAGTGACCTTGGGATCGAGGCGCCCGGCGGAGACACAACTAAAGAGACCGACCTCCTGCACGGCTTCTTCTTCGGGCGCCGCGTGGACGATGTGGACGACACGTTCCCAGGCGAGGATGGCATCAAGAAAGACAAGACGCGCGACTTTGAGTGGTGATGACCAGTCGCCCGGCCAGGCCGAGATAGGGCCGGCCATACGCGTCGGTACCGATGCACTGTTGGTGGGCGTCCGGGTAAGTCCCTCGGCGCGTCGCACGGTGCTGCGCGGGTTGTACGGCGACCGGCTCAAGGTGGCGGTGAGCGCCCCGCCGGAAGACAACCGGGCCAATCAAGCTCTCACAGAGGTCCTGGCCGCATGGCTGGGGCTCCGTCGGGAAGATGTCCGCATCGAAGCCGGCCACGCCAGCCGGGATAAGGTGGTAGCCTTCGCGGGGATAAGTGAGGCGCAACTGCGGAGCAAGCTGGCCCGGTTGCTGGAGGCAGACCGGCGCTAGCGTGGGAGCGGGTCAGTGGACTGCGAGGCTGTGAAGCGGCGGCTTCTTGATGAACGGGAACGGCTGGCTCGTGAATTGGAGGGGCTGGACCGGGATCTGTCGGAATCTTTGGAGGAATCTTCCGAAGAGAGCCCATACGATCAGCACCTGGCCGAGACGGCCACTGCGACTCTGGAGCGGGAGATCGATCTCACTATGTTCGAAAACACGCGGGCTGCACTCACACAGGTGGATCGCGCGCTCCACAAGCTGGAGAACGGCAGCTACGGCCGCTGCGACGTCTGTGGTGGACTCATCGGTGAAGGCCGTCTGGCCACATCGCCATCGGCGACCCTTTGCGTGGAGTGCAAGCGCCGCGCGGAGCGGAGCCGCTGACACGTGATCGCCGTCCTATGAAGATACGGTCCTGGTTCTCATTCGTCGACCGGCGTTTCGCTGTGAAATGGTCGCTTCTCGGCGTGGTGGCCGGTATCGCCATCGCAATCGATCTGTGGACCAAACATCTTGCCGAAGAGCGCTTGGTGCTGGGTGAGTTGGACAAGATCCTACCCTTCTTCTATCTGCAGCGAACGGCCAATGACGGGGTGGCGTTCGGACTTCTGGGCGGAAACAGGACGCTGATAGTAGTCGCGAATGTCGTTGCCATCATCGTGGTGCTGGCGTACGTCGCTATGGAGCGGCGCCTCCTCCTTGGCGGCATAGCCGGCGGGATGGTGATAGGGGGGAGCATAGGCAACATGGTGCAGAGGTTCGGTGGCGACGGACTCGTGACCGACTTCATGAAGTTCCCCCATTGGCCGAACTTCAACATGGCCGACGTGTTCATCGATGTCGGTATCGCCATGATCGTGCTCGGCCTGCTTGTGGAGGCGGTCCGGGCGTGGAGAGCCGGCCGCCGGGATACGGCCTGAGGCCGGAGGGGCCGCACGTGGTGACAAGGTATAAGTTCACAGTGGCCCCCGAAGAGGATGGGAGCAGGTTGGATGCCTTCTTGGGGCGGCTCCCGGAGTTGGGTTCCCGCTCGCAAGGGGCCGCTCTAGTCCGGTCGGGGGCCGTGACCGTGGACGGGGTCGCACGGGCCAAGAGCTACTTACTCTTGGCCGGTCAGGAAGTCGAAGTCGCGCTGCCCGAGGAGTCGGCGCCCGAGTTGGCGCCCGAGGACGTGTCTATCCCGGTGGTCTACGAAGACGAGTGGCTACTCGTGGTAGACAAACCGGCCGGTATGCCGGTGCATCCTTCGCGGGGACACGATTCGGGCACGCTCGTGCATGCTTTGCTTGGGCATGGTCTGGCCGGTGGGGAGAGCTTCCGGCCGGGTGTGGTGCACCGGCTCGACAAGGACACGTCGGGCCTCCTGGTGGTGGCCAAGTCGGTGGAGGTCCACCGCCGGCTGGTGGCCATGATGAGAAGGCGGGCTGTCGACCGGCGTTACCTCGCGTTGGTTCATGGCAACTTCGCAGGTCTGAGCGGCACCATCGAGGCTTCGGTGGGGCGCGATCCCGTGCGGCGAACTTCCATGGCCATCGGGGGCGTGGGCGCCCGCGAGGCCCGCACGCACTTTCGCGTCGTGGAGCGACTGGGCGATTTCACGCTGGTGGAAGCGCGTCTGGAGACCGGACGCACCCATCAGATCAGGGTCCACTTCCTGTCCATCGGGCATCCGGTGGTCGGCGATCCCACCTATGCGCGGCGCGATGCCCTGGGCATCGGGCGGCAGTTCCTACACAGTCACCGGCTTTCGTTCGAGCATCCCGTGACCGGGGAGGCTCTTGAAACGGTGGCGCCGTTGCCGGCCGACCTGGCCGGGGCGTTGGAGCGGCTGCGCCAAGAGTGCGGGGTTTCTGGATGTTAGACTTCAGACACCGTGAGAGCATCCATCGACAAACCCATAGGCGCAGGTGACGTGTCTGTAGCCTTCTTCGATCTGGATGGGACTCTGGTGGTCGGCCAGACGACCGTTCTCCTGGTGAGATTCCTCCGCGAAGTGGGCGTGGTGAGCCGTGCCTTCGTCTTGGGGACGGCCCTGTGGTTCCTGGGGTACAAGGCCGGTCTTATCAAGGTGACCGAATCGTCGCGTGAGAAGGGCGCCGGTGTCTTCGCCGGCCTTGCCGAGAGTGAGGTCGACGGCCTCATGGCCCGCTTCACCGACGAGGTCCTGGTACCGCGATTCCACGCTGCCGCGACAGCCGCGTTGGCCGAGCACCAAGACGCAGGTGATCACGTGATGGTGATCTCGGCGGCCCTCGATCCTGTGGTCGGGGCGCTCTGCAGGCGTCTTGGGGTGGACGACTTCGTGGGGACTCCGTGCGAGGTGGTCGACGGGCGGTATTCCGGCCGCCTTACCGGTCCAAGCCCTCACGCCGCGGAGAAAGTGAGGGTGGCGGCCGCCTGCATGCAACGCCGTGGCGCCGACGCAGCGGATTGCTGGGCCTACGCCGACCATGGGTCCGACCTTGCCCTGCTGAAGTCGGTGGGGCATCCGGTGGCGGTGAACGCGCACAGCGCACTTCTGAGAGTCGCCCGGCAGGAGGGCTGGCCGATACTTCCATGATCCAAAGCGCGACCACTCCGAGGAGGCGGGCAGATGGCTGATACGTTCCCAAAGGATCTCGCCGAGAGCCGCGACATCGACCGGCTGTCTATCGATACCATCCGCACGCTGGCTATCGACGCCGTGCAGAAGGCGAACTCCGGTCATCCCGGCATGCCGTTGGGAGCCGCGCCGATGGCCCATGTCCTTTGGACGCGGTATCTCAAGTTCGATCCGGCTCATCCTGAGTGGCCCGACCGCGACCGTTTCGTGCTCAGCGGGGGCCATGGGTCGATGCTGCTCTACGCACTCCTGCATCTGGCGGGTTTCGGGTTGGCCATAGATGAGCTGAAGGCGTTCCGCCAGTGGGGGAGCCGGACTCCCGGGCACCCCGAGCGTGGACTCACGCCGGGGGTCGAGACGACCACCGGGCCGCTGGGGGCAGGTCTTTCCAACGCGGTGGGTATGGCTATCGCCGAGGCCTTTCTGGCTGCCACCTTCAACCGGCCGGAGTATCCCCTGGTCGATCACTTCACGTATGTGGAGGTGGGGGACGGCGATCTCATGGAAGGCGTGGCCTCGGAGGCGGCTTCTCTTGCCGGGCACCTGGGATTGGGCAAGCTGGTCGTCCTGTATGACGACAATCTCATCAGCATCGAAGGCTCTACAGACCTGGCCTTCACCGAAGACGTGGGCAAGCGGTTCGAGGCCTATGGCTGGCAGGTGCTGGCCGTGGACGACGGCAACGACCTCGGCGCCATCGACGCGGCGATCGCCGCCGCGCGCGCGGACACCATGAGGCCCTCCTTCATCAAGGTCCGTACGGTCATCGGCTATGGCAGCCCCAACAAGGCAGGGACTGCCGAGAGCCACGGAGCCGCCCTGGGCGAGGAGGAGGTCAGGCTCACCAAGGAGGCCTTGGGGTGGCCGCCCGACCTGTTCTTCGCCGTGCCGGAGCGGGTCGTGCAGCAGTACCAGGGGGTGGCCGCCGGCGGAGCCGCGGCCCGGACCGGTTGGGAGGAGATGCTGGCCGGGTATCGGGAGGCGCATCCGGAGCTTGCCCGGCAATGGGACCAAGCGATGGCCGGGCGGCTGCCGGACGGATGGGAGAAAAGCCTGCCCGAGTTCCAGGCAGGTCAGAAGATGGCCACCCGGGCTGCGTCGGGCAAGGTGCTGAACGCCCTGGCCGCTGTCGTGCCCACCCTTGTGGGGGGATCCGCCGACCTGGCGCCCTCGAACAACACTTACTTGGAAGGACTCGGTGACTTCCAGGCCGATCAGCCGGCGGGCCGCAACCTGCGCTTCGGTGTCCGTGAGCACGCCATGGGAGGGGTCGTCAACGGTATGGCCTACCACGGCGGGCTGTGCCCCTTCGCGGGCACGTTCTTCATCTTCACCGACTACATGAGGCCGTCCATCAGGCTCGCCGCGTTGTCAAAGCTCCCGGTGGTCTTCGTGCTCACCCACGACAGTGTCGCGCTGGGGGAGGACGGGCCCACGCATCAACCCATCGAGCACCTTGCGTCCTTGCGGGCCATGCCTAACCTGATGGTGATACGGCCCAGCGACGCGAACGAGACGGCGGTGGCTTGGCAGGCGGCTCTGGAGAGACGGACCGGGCCGACCGCCCTGGTACTCAGCAGACAGGCTTTGCCGGTGTTGGACCGTTCTGTCGTGGCGCCCGCCGAAGGTCTGCTGAGAGGCGCCTATGTGCTCAAAGACCCGCCTGTTGGAGATCCCCGTGTCATCCTCATCGCGACCGGGTCTGAGGTGCACATCGCGCTGGAAGCCGCCGAGGCGTTGGCCGCCGGCGGAGTGTCCGCGAGAGTCGTGGCCATGCCCAGTTGGGAGCTGTTCGAGGCGCAGAGCGCCGCATATCGTGAGGAGGTCCTGCCGGCGCATATCGAGACGAGGGTGGTCATCGAGGCCGCGGCGACGTTCGGCTGGGAGCGCTACGTTGGGAGTGGTGGGACGGTCATAGGCATAGACCACTTCGGTGCGTCGGCTCCGGCGGGCGTGCTCTATGAGAAGTTCGGGCTGACGGTCGAGAAAGTGGTTGAGAGTGCTCTCGAACTGGTAGGCTGAGAAGGGTAGGGCCGATAGGGTCGGAGAGGGCTCAGATAGCCTGAGAAACGCTGATGAAAGGCTGGTGGGCGGCGTGGCGGACAACAGTACCGACCAGAGTCGCAAGTCGAAGGTCCTGCTGGACGAAGACCAGATCGGTCGCACGCTCACGCGGATGACCCACGAGATAGCCGAACAGGCTCCCGATCTCGAGGGATTGGTGCTTGTGGGTATCCAGTCCGGCGGGGTCGACCTGGCCGCTCGTTTGGCCAAGTTGTTCACGGCCTTTTACGACGTCAGCCCGCCCACGGGCGCCATAGATATCACGTTCTATAGGGACGATCTCGACATACGCCTGGGGAAGGAGTACGGGCAGCCGAAGGTCCGGGAGACCGACCTGCCCTTCGACATCAACGGTAAGACCGTGGTGTTGGTTGACGACGTCTTGTACACGGGTCGCACTATCCGGGCTGCCATCGACGCGTTGTTCGACTACGGACGCCCCTTGGCGGTGCGACTAGCGGTGCTTGTCGACCGCGGCCACCGCGATCTGCCCATCCGGCCCGATTTCGTCGGCAAGAACGTGCCGACCAGCCGCAGCGAGCGGGTGGAGGTGCACCTAGCCGAGGTCGATGGGGTGGACCAGGTGGTCATCGAGGAGTAGGGGCTGCACGAGGTCGCTCCGATCAGTCACAGTGAGTGGCGCCCCGGCGGCGTACCTGCCCGCTCGCTCCTGCCGTCTGCGCTCACTCGCCGGCACGCTCCGCACAGCGGGTACGCCGCGGACCGCGGGCCTCGTTTCACGCGGCAGAGGCTCGCTTGGCAGGCACGCCGCCGGGGCGCGACCCCTCGCTCAGACACCGCGGCCTCGTGCTTGCGCACGGTAGGGTCGTCTGTGAGCACCCGCGCTCGACGCCGCTCCTCGCTCCTGCCGTCTGCGCTGACTCGCCGGCGCTACGATCGCAAACGGGGCGGCGGTATAGTGGGTGAAGCAGGGCTGGCGGTGGGCGCTCGAGCTGCCGACGGCCCGGCTAACCTATCAGGAGGTAGTGGTGAGGGCAGTCTACGATCAGATCGGGTTGGGTTACGGTAGGCACCGACGCGCCGACCCGCGACTTGCCGGCTCCCTGGCGGACTCACTGGCCCTGAAGCCGCCCGCGGTGCTTGCGGACATAGGTGCCGGCACGGGCAACTACAGCCGCGCGATGGCCGACCTAGGGTTCTTGGTCAAAGCCGTGGAGCCCTCACCCGTCATGCGTGCTCAAGGGGAGTCTCACCCATCGGTCCATTGGCTTGACGGTGTGGCGGAGGCTCTCCCACTTGATGATCGGTGCGTGGACGGTGTCTTCTGCATGCTTGCATCACATCACTTCTCGTGTCTCGAGACCGCTATCACAGAGATGGCCCGCGTCTGTCCGTCGGGTCCCATCGTCTGGTTCACTATCGACCCCAGACTGGAGGAGTCGCCGTGGCTGCGCGACTACTTCCCGGAGGTCCACGAACGTGGGCTCGGTATCCTTCGACCGCTCGAGTACGTCTGTGGTCTTCTTGAGACTCACTCGCGAAAGCGGGTCACCGTCATCCCGTGGTCGGTTCCGCACGATCTTCAAGACTGCTTCTGGGCTTCAGGTTGGAGACGGCCGGAGATGTACCTTGACCCCGAGCTGCGGGCAAGTATCTCTGTGTTTGCGCTGGCCGGCCCGGCCGCGGTGGAGGAGGGACTTTCGAGGCTGCGGCAAGACATAGCGACAGGTGAGTGGAAGAGACGGTATGGCTCGCTGCTCGAGCGTCAGAGCATAGACTGGGGCTATCGCTTCCTGAGGGCGGACTGAGAGACGTTGATCCCCCCGGCACGAGTACGAAAGAGGTCGTTCGCGAGCGCTTGCTGTGCGAGGTGAAGGCAAGCAGGCTGCGAGGACACCGGCGCATTCCCCCAAAAACCAGACGGCCGAGGGGTCAGCCGCGGAGTTTTGCGCCCCGGAAGGGCTGCCGGAGCGAAGCAACCGGCAGCCCGAGCGCCGCGAAGCTGCGAGGAGCGCAAGTCGGAGCGGATGACCCCTCGGCCGTCCCGAGTGCGATACAATCCGCACGGAACGTTAGCCTTTTAAACGCGTCCCGTGAGACCGAAAGGGTAATGGTATGCACCTCATCTCCATCGATGATCTCACTACAGCCGACATCGACAGCCTTTTCAAGCTGAGCGACGGCTTCCTCGAGGTTGCCTCGCGTTCCATCAAAAAGGTGCCGAGCTTGCGCGGGCGCACCGTCATCAACGTGTTCTTGGAGCCGTCCACGCGCACTCAGTCGTCGTTCGAGTTGGCGGGCAAGCGGCTTTCGGCCGACGTGATCAACATCAAGGGATCGTCGTCGAGTGTGTCCAAGGGAGAGAGTCTCAAGGACACGATCCTCACTCTGGAAAGCTACCGGCCCGATATCATCGTGATGCGTCATCCTCAGGTGGGGGCCTCGCGCATGGCCACCCGGTACACCAGCGCCTCCGTGGTCAATGCGGGAGACGGCGCCGGCGAGCATCCCACTCAATGCCTTCTCGATCTCTACAGCCTGCGGCGGGCCTATGGGCAGTTGCAGGGGCTGAAAGTGGCCATCGTGGGTGACATCCTGCGGAGCCGGGTGGCACGCTCGGACCTGTTCGGCTTCCGCAAGATGGGTATCGATGTCCGCTTGGTGGGGCCCCCGACTTTCATGCCTCCCGGCATCGAGTACTGGGATGTGCCGGTCTACTACGATCTGGAGGCCCTCGACGAGGTGGATGTGATCTATCTGCTCCGCATGCAACTCGAACGCGCCAAAGGGAAAGTGCCGCCGGTGCCGTCACTCCGCGAGTACAGCCGGGTCTGGGGCCTGTCGCCCTACAGGGTGAAACCCGGCCAGAGGGTCATGCATCCGGGGCCTGTCAATAGGGGGGTGGAGTTGTCCGCCGACCTGGTCGACGATGAGCGCTCGCTCATCTTGCACCAGGTCGAATCCGGCTTGGCCGTGCGGATGGCCATCTTGTACCAGTGTTTGGCGGGGAGCCTCAGTGAGGAACCTGCCGCATGAGGACACACAAACGACATCAGAGCCGCAGTATCGATCGAGTCCGGCGCAAACCCCCCGCTTAGTACGGGCCCTGGGCGACCGGGGCGTTCCACGGAGAGGACAACCATGGCAAAGAACATGGCAGTGATGGATGGAAACGAGGCTATTGCCCACGTTGCCCACAAACTGAACGAAGTCATCGCCATATACCCGATCACTCCCTCCAGTCCCATTGCCGAGCACGCCGACGCTTGGAGCGCGGTCGGGAAGCCGAATCTCTGGGGCTCGGTACCGATGGTTGTGACGATGCAGTCGGAGGGTGGCGCGGCGGCGGCCGTCCACGGGGCACTTCAGGCAGGGTCGCTCAGCACGACCTTCACGGCCAGCCAGGGGCTGCTCCTCATGATCCCTACGATGTACAAGATCGCCGGCGAACTCACGCCCACGTGCTGGCACGTGACGGCGCGTTCCATCGCCGCCCAGGCCCTCAGCATCTTCGGCGACCACCAGGACGTCATGGCCGTTCGACAGACGGGCTTCGCCCTGCTGGCTTCCAACTCGGTACAAGAGGCGCACGACCTCGCTCTGGTGGGCACCGCGGCGACTCTCAAAGCCCGCGTGCCCTTCATCCACTTCTGCGACGGTTTCCGCACTTCGCACGAGGTGCAGAAGTTCGAGCTCATGGAAGACGACGTACTGCGCGCCATGATAGATGAGGACCTGGTGCTTGCGATCCGCGAGCGGGCCATGACCCCCGACCGGCCGACCTTGCGTGGCACCAGCCAGAACCCCGATGTCTACTTCCAGGGGCGCGAGACGGTGAACAAGTACTATCTCGCCTGCCCGGAGATCGTCCAGGAGTACATGGACCGGCTCGCCGGGCTGACGGGGCGGAGCTATCACCTGTTCGACTATGAGGGCGCGCCCGACGCCGAGCGGGTCATAGTCCTCATGGGTTCGGGCGCGGAGACGGTGCACGAGACCGTGGACTACCTTGTGGAGAGAGGCCAGAAGGTGGGCGTGCTCAAGGTACGGCTCTACCGGCCCTTCAGCGTCGAGCGATTTGCGGCGGCGCTTCCCGCTTCGGTCAAAAGCCTGGCCGTGCTCGATCGCACAAAGGAGCCGGGCTCGGCAGGCGAGCCTCTCTATCTGGACGTTGTCAACGCGTCTTCGGAGACGGGGCTGGACGTCAACATCATCGGTGGCCGCTACGGGCTCTCCAGCAAAGAGTTCACTCCCGCCATGGTCAAGGCGGTGTTCGACGAGTTGGAGAAGCCGGAGCCGAAGAATCATTTCACCATCGGCATCAACGACGACGTCACCTTCACCAGCCTGGAGTACGACCCGGCCTTCACCACGGAGGATGAGGGCGTGTACCGGGCGCTCTTCTACGGACTGGGCAGCGACGGTACGGTGGGGGCCAACAAGAACTCCATCAAGATCATCGGCGACGACACCGACAACTACGTCCAGGGCTACTTCGTCTACGACTCCAAGAAGTCCGGGGTGCTCACCATATCTCATCTCCGTTTTGGCCCCCGGCCTATCCGCTCCGCGTATCTGTTGAACAAGGCCGATTTCATCGCCTGCCATGTGTGGGCCTTTATCGAGCGGTACAAGACGCTCGCGGCGGCCATCCCCGGGGGCACGTTTCTCATCAACGCCCCCTTCCCCACGGAAGAGGTCTGGGACCGGCTGCCGTACGAGACGCAGGACTGGATCATCAAGATGGGGCTCAAGGTGTACGTCATCAACGCCTACGAGGTGGCCAAGCAGACCGGCATGGGCGGGCGCATCAACACCATCATGCAGACCTGCTTCTTCTATCTCTCGCAGATCATCCCGGAGGACGATGCGATCGCCGCTATCAAGAAGGCCATCGACAAGACGTACGGCAAGCGGGGCGAGAAGATCGTCCAGATGAACTACAACGCGGTCGACCAGGCCGTCGCGAACCTGCATCAGATCGAGGTGCCCGGCCAGGTGACCAACCCGCGGCACAAGCCGAAGCTGGTACCCGCGGAGGCCTCCGAGTTCGTGCGGCACGTGACCGCTTGGATAATGGCCGGCGAGGGCGACAGGCTGCCGGTCAGCCGGATACCCGACGATGGCGTCTGGCCCACCTTCACCACGCGGTGGGAGAAGCGCAACATCGCCCTCGAGGTACCCGTGTGGGAGCCGGAACTCTGCATCCAGTGCGGCAAATGTGCTCTGCATTGCCCGCACGCCTGCATCCGGACGAAGGTCTACGATCCGGAGGTCCTGGAGGGCGCGCCGCCCACCTTCAAGTCGATCGACGCCAAAGGCAAGGAGTACCAGGGCAAGAAATGGACCGTACAGGTGGCAGTGGAGGACTGCACCGGTTGTGGCGCGTGCGTGAACATATGCCCGGGCAAAGACAAGGCCGACCCCGAGCGCCGTGCCATCAACATGGCTTTTCAACCGCCGCTGCGCGAGCAGGAGCGGCTGAACTATCGCTTCTTCCTCACCGAGATCCCCGACCCCGACCGTTCGGACGTGCGGGTGAACACCGTGAAGGGGAGCCAGTTGCTGAAGCCCCTTTTCGAATACCCCGGCGCCTGCGCCGGTTGCGGCGAGACCCCCTATCTCAAACTTCTGACGCAGTTGGTGGGCGACCGGCTGCTCATCGGCAACGCCACGGGTTGCTCGAGCATCTACGGCGGCAACCTGCCTACGACTCCCTACGCCGTGAATCTCGACGGCCGAGGGCCGACCTGGAACAACTCTCTGTTCGAGGACGCCGCTGAGTTCAGCTACGGTCTGCGGCTCACAGTTGACAAACACACGGAGTTCGCGCGGGAGTTGGTCGTTTCGCTCCGCGATGTGATCGGACACGACCTTGCGGCGGCGCTGCTGGCCTCCCGGCAGGAGGACGAAGCCGAGATCGCGGCCCAGAGGTCGCGGGTGGCCGAACTCAAGAGCAAGATCCAGGCCGCCATGAGCAAGAACGGGGTCGACTACCGGTATGGGCAGCTGCTGGGCGTGGCCGACTACCTGGTGAAGAAGAGCGTATGGGGTGTGGGCGGCGATGGCTGGGCGTTCGACATAGGCTACGGGGGGCTTGACCACGTTCTCGCCTCGCAGCGCAATATCAACCTGCTGGTTCTCAACACACAGATGTACTCCAACACCGGTGGTCAGATGTCCAAGGCCACCCCGATGGGGTCGGTCGCTCTGTTCGCGGCCGGGGGCAAGACTATCGGCAAGAAAGACCTGGGGTCCATCGCGATGACCTACGGCAACATCTACGTGGCTCAAGTGGCCATGGGATACAGCGATTCGCAGACGGTGCGGGCGTTCGTGGAGGCCGAGTCGTACGACGGCCCGAGTCTCATCATCGCCTACAGCCACTGCATCAGCATGGGGTTCGACATGGCCAGGGGTTACGAGCACCAGAAACTTGCCGTGCGATCTGGCTCTTGGATCTGCTACCGGTTCGATCCCAGGCTCGCGGCGCAGGGCAAGAACCCGCTGCAGATAGACTCCAAAGAACCGACACTTTCCGTGGATGACTTCGTGCCCACCGAGAACAGGTACAACATGCTCAAGAAGGCGCACCCCCAGGCGGCCGAGATGCTGTGGGACAAGGCGCAGAGGCATGTGTGCACTCGCTGGCAGATACTCAAGCAGCAGGCCGAGATGGTCTACACCGAGACCTGTCCGTTCGAGCCCGGCGTGGTGGACCAAGAGGCCTTTGCGGCTACCGGAGCACGCGATGTCACCATGGAGAGCAGTGGAGCGAACCTCCCTGCCGGTCGGGACCTGGAAGAAGACGAGGACGACTAGCCCGGGTCGCGGATGACACCGGAATACTCCGTGCGGGTGAGCAAACGCGCCCGGCGCGTCCGGCTCGTGATGTCGCCTGAGCGCGGCCTGGAGGTGGTGGTGCCTCAACGGTTCGACCGGCGGCAGATCCCCGAGTTGGTCCAGAGCAAGAGCGGCTGGATCGAGCGCGCCGCGGCGCGTGTGTCGGCCGAGGAGCAGATGCGGCGCCGGCGCCTCGAGGACGATCCACCGCGCCTGCCGGAGCGCATCCGTCTCGCGGCCGTGGGTGAGGAGTGGGTGGTGGAGTACCGTGCGAGGCGGGGGCCGGACCGCACCGGAGGCGCCAAGGGTTGTGCGGTGGCTCGGGAACGCCCGGGGCGCCGGCTGGTCGTCACGGGGGATCTTGATGACGCCGATTCGTGCCGGCAGGCCGTGCTCCGTTGGCTACACCGCAGGGCACGGCGGCACTTCGTCACACGTGTGGCCGAGATCGCCTTGCGGCACCGGCTGGACTATGGGCGGGTCTCAGTGCGGCAGCAGCGGACCCGCTGGGCCAGTTGTTCGCGGCAGAAGACGATATCTCTCAATGTGAAGCTACTGTTCATCCAGCCGGAACTCGTGGACTACGTGCTGTTGCACGAATTGTGTCACACGGTCGAGATGAACCATTCGCCACTGTTCTGGGGACGTCTCGAGGCGCACGATCCTGAATATCAGGCCCATCGCGTCTTGTTGAAAGCGTCGGGTGTAGCGGTACCCAGCTGGGTCGACCACCCCGTCGTCAGTCCACGTCTGTGACGTCCAGAGCCTCTCGGACGGCGGCGGCGAGATCGTCGGGTCGAAACGGCTTCGCCAGATAGGTGGTGCCGGGGATGAGCTCACCGGCGCTCTCCAGGGCGCCGAAGGCATAACCCGACATGCAGATGATCGGGAGCCCCGGGCGGAGGTCCCGAGCCTGCTCGGCGAGGATGTCCCCTTGCACGTTTCCCGGCAGAACGATGTCGGTGAGCAGAAGATCGAGGTGGTGTCCGTCATCGGCCAGAAAGGCGACGGCCTCATCCCCGCTTCCCACGGCGTGTATGTTGTAGCCCAACTGGCCGAGCACACGGGTGACGAGACGCTTGACGGCCTCTTCGTCTTCCACGACGAGAATGGTCTCGTGCCCCCTCGTCGGAGCCGGTTGTGCAGCCGCATGCGGCGCCACCCGGACGGGAGCGGATGCTTTGGGCAGAAGTATCCTGAAAGTGGTGCCTGCTTCCGGTTCGCTCTCGACGAACACGCTGCCTCCGCTCTGCTTCACGATCCCGTACACGGTCGAGAGTCCCAGACCCGTACCTTTGCCCGTCTCTTTGGTGGTGAAGAACGGCTCGAAGGCGCGTGCGCGGGTCCTCTCGTCCATGCCGGACCCTGTGTCCGAGACGATGAGCAACACGTGATCTCCTTGTGCGACACCCGGGTATTCGCGCTGCTGCCCCTCGCCGACGCGCACGTTGGTGGTCTGCAGAACGAGCCGACCTCCGGAGGGCATGGCGTCGCGGGCGTTGACGGCCAGGTTCAGGATCACCTGTTCGAACTGGTGTGTATCCACCTCCACATGACTCAGGCTGGGGTCGGGGATCGTCACCAGGTCGATGCTCTCTCCCAGAGTGCGGCGCAGGAGGGGTTCCATGTCGGCGATCACATCGTTGATGGACACCACCGTCGGCTGAAGTGTTTGGCGGCGGGAGAAGGCGAGGATCTGTCCGGTGAGCGCGCCGGCCTTCTCCGCGGCGTTCCGGATCTCGATGACGTCGCTCTCGATGGACGGGTCGGATATCCCGGGCCTCTGCAATATGAGGTTGCTGTAGCCGATGATGGCCGTCAGGAGATTGTTGAAGTCGTGAGCGATCCCACCGGCCAGTTGGCCGATGGCCTCCATCTTCTGCGATTGGCGCAGCCGCTCGTCGGCAGCTCTCAGCAGGTCTTCCGCGTGCTTGCGTTCCAGCGCGGTGGCCACTGCCTCGGCGAGTTGCTCGGCTTGCCGTATGTCCTGGTGCTCCCAGGTGTGCCGGTTGACCGCGCGGAACAGGCCGAGGCCACCCCTGAATATCCCGCCCCTGCCGTGCAGAGGGATCATGACGGCCGAGGTCAATCGCTGCTGCCGCCAAAGGGCGCGGAAGGCGCTGTCCTCTTGGGGGATGTCGTCAGGCGAATGGAGCACGATCCTCTGTCCGGAGAGGAGAGTGCCTTCGACCCAGGGGAACGTCCCCCGGGACATGTTCTGCAGCTCGGCGGCCGAGGTCTGGATGCCGGAGCCGGCCCACCAGTAGGTCGCGCTCCAGGACGTGAGCTCCTCGGAAGTCTGTAGAACGATGACCGAATCGACGTCCATGAACTCTGCCACAGGCTGCATGCTCTCTGCGATGCAACCGTCGACCTCCGCCGGGGACGCGCTTGCGATGCGCGAGAGCAGATCCTCGATGAGCTCGTCAAAGGCCGCCTGGCGCCTAAGTGCGTCCATGGCCAGTTTGCGTTCGGTGATATCGGTGATCGTCGTGTAGGTGCCGGTGGGCTCGGTCGCCCCAGGCAGGAGTTGGGGCACCGCTTCGATCATCACCCAACGGCGCTCGCCGTCCGGCAGTTCTCTGACGCCCACGATGATCCCCGAGACCGGTCTTCCGGTGCGTAGCGCTCTGGCGTCCGGGAACTGGTCGGGCTGCAGCTCTTCACCGCTCTCATCGACGACCTCCCACTCTGTCGCCACAGTGGCGGGTGCCGGGGAGTCGTCGTTCCTCGTACCCACACCCAGCATGCGCTCGGCTGCCGGGTTGGCCATCAAGGGCCGGCCCTCGATGTCGGAATAGACGACGCCTTGGGACATGGTCTCGAAGAGGTGGCGGAAGCGGCTCTCGCTCTCCTGCAGGGCCCGCTCGGCCCGTTCTCGTTCCGCCATCTCCTGTTCGAGCGCCTGCTTCGTTCTCTCGAGCTGCAGCATCTTGTCTTCGAGCTTGCGCACGAGCGCCTCGTTGTACTGCTTGCCGAGGCTCTCCAGCTCCACCGGGGTCTCTTGGGGGGGGACGTGTGGCGTGGTGTCGGTGCGGGCGAGGGTGGCGAGGAGCCTGGCAAGGAAGTCCTCAGGTTCGGCAGGCTTTGTGATGAAGGCGTCGGCGCCAAGGCTCAGAGCCAGTTGTTCGTCCCTGAGGTCGGTATAGGTGGCTGTGTAGAAGACAAAGGGTATTGCGCGCAACTGCTCGTCGGTCTTCCAGGCGCGACAGAGACTGAACCCGTCCATCACCGGCATGAGGATGTCGGAGACTACAAGATCGGGCGGGTCCTGCCGGGCCGCCTCCAGGGCTTCGGCTCCATTGCTCGTCAAAGTGACGCTGTAGCCCTGGCTTTCGAGAAGCACCTCGAGCAGGTGCAGATTCTCTTCGTGGTCGTCGACTATGAGGACCCGCTTCATGGCCGGCCGTCCTCGGGCGCCGGGGGCAAGAAGTCCGCGATCTGCAGAACGAAACGATCTGGGTCGATGGGCTTCTCCAGATAGCCGTCGCAGCCGGCCGCGATGGCTTTCTCCCGGTCACCCAGCATGGCGTAGGACGTCACGGCCACGATGGGCGTACCGGCCAGAGAGGGGTCTTCACGCAGGGCTCGCGCTACCTCGTACCCGTCCATGCCCGGCAGTTGGATATCGAGAAGGATGAGATCGGGCCGTGTCTCGGCCGCGAGCGCGATGCCCGAGGGGCCGTCCGGCGCCGTGAGCACCTCGTATCCACTCTTCTCGAGCAGAAAGATGGCCATGTAGCGGTTCTGCTCGTTGTCTTCTATCATCACGATCCTACCCGGCATGTGCGCCCCCTCCCCCCAAGGGCAGGATGAGTGTGAAGGTGCTACCCACCCCGTATGTGCTCTCGGCCTTGATATCGCCGCCCAAGAGATCTGCCAAACGCCTGCAGATGGCCAATCCCAGCCCCGTGCCTTCGTAGTTGCGGGAGAGGCCCGTATCGATCTGCTTGAAGGGTTGAAACAACCCTTGTAGATCCTCGGGCTTGATGCCGATGCCCGTGTCGCTCACCACTATCCGCACCTGTTTACCATCGGAGGCCAGGTATCCCGCCAAAGTGACCCCGCCTTTGTCGGTGAACTTGATCGCGTTGCTGAGCAGATTGAACAGTATCTGCTCCACACGCCGCCGGTCGCTTGATATCTCTCCCACGCCGGGAGCTACTTCGACGCCCAAGGCCAGGCCCTTCCTGTCGGCCAGCGGTCTCACGGTGTCGACCGTCTGCTTGACCGAGTGGGCGAGATCGAAGGGGGCGCACTCCACCTGCAGCTCTCCGGCCTCTATCTTGGATATGTCGAGGACGTCGTTGATGAGGTCGAGCAGATGCCTGGCGCTGCCGCGCACCATGCCTATCTGCTTGTCCTGCTCGGGGTTGAGAGGCCCCGCCAGTCCCTGCTGCAAGATCCCGCTGAATCCGATGATGGAGTTGAGCGGGGTCCGGAGCTCGTGGGACATGGTGGCGAGGAAGGCGGACTTGACCTTGTCGGCCGCCTCGGCGCGCTCCTTTGCGCTCTCCAACTCTTTGGTGCGTTGCTCCACGCGTGCTTCCATCTGTTGGTTGGCCTCTCGGAGCTCGCGAGTCCGCAGGTTCACCTGATGCCTCAGAGTCAGGACCCACAGGACACTGGTGAGAAAGGCGATGCCTATCACGAGGCCCGCGATCTTCGCCCAGGTGGGGAACGAGAAGCGCACCTCCTCAGCGGTCCATCTCTGCAGGGAGTCGTAATATGCCGAGCCGGCGTCGCTCTTGAGCCGGGTGAGGTGCTCGTCTATGACGTCCAGCAGTCCCTTGGGGTCGTTGGGCGCAGCGGCGAAGAAGAGATCGGTAGGCTCGAAAACGATCCCCGTCTCGTGCAGTCCTTCATCCCGAGCATGCGTCATGCCGTAGAAGTGGTTGGCGACGACGGCGTCCGCCTCTGCCCGCGCGACCATCGCGAACGCGGCTTCGTAGTCGGGCGCGGAGAGGAAGGTGGTGGTGATGCCGAAGCTGTCGGCCAGCAGGGTGAAGCTCCGCTGCTGTATGGACCCCTCCAGAAAGACGAGGCGCCTGCCATTCAGATCGACAAGGGAGGTGATCCCGCTGCCTTCGCGTGTATACACCTGCGACCACGACGACAGGACGGCGACGTCGTGGAACGCGTACGATCTGGCTCGGTCGGTGGAATAGGCCACGTCGGGCAACAGATCGATCTCGCCCGAGGCCAGGCGTTGCAGGCCCTCCGCGAAGGTGCCATGCACATAGCTCAGCTTCCACCCTTTGCTCTCCGCGATGCTTTCGATGACGTCGGCGAACACCCCCGACACCTCGCCCGACTGAGAGGTGAATATCTTAGGCGGGTTCTCGTAGACGCCGACTTTCACGAGCGAGAGGTCTGACTCCGGCTGGGCTTCGGCAGGAGGGGCGGCGTATCCAAGGAAGGCTGTCAGCACCGCCAAACCGAGCAGCAGTAAGGCAATTGATCGACGGAGCGCCGGGTTCGGGCTGTCCATGGCTGCCTGCATCTTGTCGCCCCCCGCTGCCGGCTCTTCGGTCGCGCCCCCAGCGACCACGTGAGCCAGGCAGCCATCAATGCTTTCCACAGGTACAGCGCGGCTACTATATCATCCGTGGTCGGCCGCGAAGGTCGCCGGGCCGGCGCCGCTCTGGACCGCTCTGGCCATGCGCGATACCATAAGACGACCTTTAAACGCGTCCCGTGAGACCGAAAGGAAACTGGATGGACACCAGTGCACGTCCTTCCGCGGCCCGGTTGGCCTGCCGGGCATCGCTTCCCGAACGACTCCTCATTCCCGCTGTGCATCTGTACGACCCTGAGCACGGCGTAGACCTTGAGGGCGATCTACTGATTGAAGAAGGTGCGATCGTAGCCCTGGGCGAAGGGGTGAAGCGGCCCGCGGGGATCGAGGTTCTCGAAGACCTCGCCGGATGTTGGGTATTTCCCGGTTTTGTCGATCCGCACGTACATCTGCGCACGCCGGGCTACGAGTATAAGGAGGATATCCGCTCCGGGTCGCGTGCCGCCGCGGCCGGCGGCTACGTGGCCGTGGTCGCCATGGCCAACACCGACCCTGTGGTCGACTCAGGCCCTTTGGCCGCTTGGGTACTCGATCGGGCGGCGACGGAGGCCGACGTGAGAGTGGGACAGGTGGGCGCCGTGAGCAAGGCGCTGAAGGGTGAAGAGCTGTCCGAGATGCGGGAATTGGCGGATGCGGGTGTGGCCGCCTTCTCCGACGATGGCAAGCCGGTGTTCGACGCCGATCTGCTGCTGAACGCTCTCCGGTACGCTCGCGGGACCGGCCGGCCGCTGCTCTTGCATCTGGAGAACAAGAGCCTGGCGCTGGATGGTGTCATGAACGAAGGCAGGTGGAGCGCCAGACTGGGCCTGCGCGGCATCCCGGCGGTCTGCGAATCGGGGTCGTTGGCCCGCGACTTGGAGCTCGTCCGCTATGTCGCGGCGGAGGAAGAGCGCTTGGTGGGGGCGAGAGGTACGCCGCCCGAGGAGCGCTCCACGCCGTTGGTGCACTTCCAACACCTGAGCGCGGCCGAGAGCGTCGATCTGGTTCGGCGGGCCAAAGAGGAGGGGCTGCCGGTCACGGCCGAGGCTACGCCTCATCACCTCCTGCTCACCGACGAGCGTCTTGCGACTTTCGACCAGAATCTGCGAGTCAACCCGCCCATCCGGTCGGCCGGCGACCGTGAGGCTCTGGTAGCCGGCCTGGCCGACGGGACCATCGATTGTGTGGGCACCGATCATGCGCCGCATGCCCCGCAGGAGAAGGAAGTGCCCATCGAAGAGGCTCTGCCGGGCACCATCGGGCTGGAGACTGCTTTTGCCGCCCTCCACACCGGGCTCGTTATGACTGGGGCGCTGCCGCTGGGGAGGCTGGTGGAAGCTATGTCCGGCGGGCCCTGCCGGGTGCTGGGGTTGGCGGAACCACGCCTGGAAGCCGGTGCTCCGGCCGATCTCTGTGTCGTCGATCTTGCGGAAACCTGGGAAGTGACGCCTGCGACGCTGCGGGGCAAGAGCCGGAATTGCGCGTTTCTCGGCGAGAGGCTGACCGGGCGGGTGCGGCTCACCGTCGTGGATGGGGCGCGCCGCTTCGCGCGCGCCCGGGGAGAGGCCTGATGTACCGCGGTGAGATACCCGGGTACGTGGTCCTCAGCGACGGGACCGTGTTCTCCGGCTTTGGATTCGGCGCCCAGGGGCGCGTGTTGGGAGAGGTGGTCTTCAACACGGGCATGAGCGGCTATCAGGAGATCGTCACCGATCCTTCTTATCACGGGCAGATCGTGACCTTCACCTACCCGCTCATAGGCAACTACGGGGCTTCAGAGCATCTCGTCGAGTCCGCGGAGGTCCACTCCCGGGCCATCGTCGTGCGGGAGGTCAAGAACACGGCTTGGAACGCCGCCTGTCCGGAAAGGTGGGTCGATTGGCTGGCGGCGCGGGGTGTCGTAGGGGTGGGCGGCGTCGACACTCGGGCGCTCACCAAGCGCATCCGCGAGCACGGGGCTATGCCGGCCTGCATAGCGGCCGGCCCGGACCTCGACGTCGATGGTCTACTGGCGGCGGCGCGCGCGATCCCCGACATGACAGGTCAAGACCTCGCGAGCGCGGTCACCTGTGGCGAGCCCTACCGCCGGGCGACCAACGATCCGCCCGCGCGACACCACGTTGTCGCCTACGACTACGGCATCAAGCGGAGCATCCTGAGGAGCCTCGACGCTGCCGGGTGCAGTGTCACGGTCGTGCCTGCTCACTATACCGCCGAACAGGCCTTGGCTCTGGGGCCGGATGGCGTCTTTCTCTCCAACGGCCCGGGCGACCCGGCGGCCGTGGGTTATGCGGTGGAGACGATCAGGGCGCTGCTCGGCCGCATACCGGTCTTCGGGATATGCCTGGGGCATCAGTTGCTGGCCCTCGCTATCGGGCTCTCCACCTATAAGCTCAAGTTCGGTCACCGGGGCGCCAATCACCCGGTGCGCGACTACCTCACCGGACGTGTCGAGATCACCAGCCAGAACCACGGGTTCGCCGTGGAGCCTCCGGCTGTGGTGCGGGAGGCGCTCGAACGCGGCGCGGTGGTTGGCGAGGGCGGAGTAGCCGGCTTGGACGCGGGGGAGATGCTCATCGACACCGACTTCGGACCGGCGCAGATCACCCACCTCAACCTCAACGACGGCACCGTCGAGGGCTTGAGACTGATGGAGTTGCCGGCGTACTCGGTGCAGTATCACCCGGAAGCAGGTCCTGGGCCCCACGACAGCCAATACCTGTTCGCGCGTTTCGTTGAATCGATGAGCCGGGACGCCGGGGTGCGGTCCGGCGTCTGATTGGAGGTAGACATGACTTCACCACCAGAATCTCACGGTGACCCCCGCGGAAGCGGTAACGGCCACAAGAAACCCGAGTTGAAGCTCAGGATGTCCGAACAGGTAGGCACGGGCGTGTATGCCAACAGCATGCTGGTGAGTCACTCGCCCAGCGAGTTCATACTGGACTTCGCCCTGGTCACCGGCGGCAGCGGCCAAGTGGTCGCCAGGGTCATCACAAATCCGCCTCACATCAAGAGGGTGGTCGCCGCGCTGGAGGACAACATACGGAAGTACGAGGCTCAATTTGGACCCATCACGGCTCCGGCGCCCGAAGACCACTAGGGGAGGTACCACGATGTTGGCCGTAGGAGATAAGGCGCCGTTGTTCGAGGCGCCGGGCGCCGACGGAGACGTCCGTCTGGCCGCTCTGCTTGAGGAGGGACCCGTAGTGCTCTACTTCTTCCCCAAAGCTCTGACGCCGGGCTGAACGGCGGAAGCGGTTGAGTTCAACCAATTACTCTCAGAGTTCGAGGCGCTGGGCGTGACCGTGGTGGGAACATCGGTAGACCCGGTGGCGAGGCTTCAGAAGTTCCGTGAGAAGTACGACCTTGGGTTTCCTCTCGCAAGCGATCAGGACCGGTCCATCGGATCGGCTTATGGCACGCTTAAAGGAGATTCCACCACCTCTCACGAACGTGACACAGTACTCATTAGCGCGGAGGGCAAGATTTTGTTAGCCTATCAACGGGTGGGCGCCCGAGGCCACGCGGCCACCGTTTTGAACGATACAAGGAGACTGCGTGACGAAGGGCGATTGTAGATCAGGTCTGTTGACAAGGCGGTATGGTGCGCGGGCACGCCGCCTCGGTCTGTTTTTGGCGGCGGTATCGTTCGTCTGCGTGATGGGTCTGATACCCGGCTTCTCGTCATCGGATGTGATGGCGCTGGCCGAGTCACCCTCCGGCGTCAACGATTACGACACCATCGTCACCGGCACCACAGAGACCCCTGTAGTGGAGCCTGAAGGGGCGAAGCCGGAGGTCACCGACTCTGCCGGCACGACCGCCACTACCGAACCCAGCGGGCCGTCTGAGCCCACAGACCCGGCCGACCCCAGCGAACCTGCGCCCTGGCCCGCCGCCGATGTGGACGTGGTGGTCTACGCGACGCAGACTTCCGGCTTGGCCGCGGTGCGCGAGCTGGCGCTCGGCGCACCTCACCTGCAGGTAGCGCTCATCTCGTGCGGCAATCTCCTCGAGACGCCGCTCACACAGGGCCTCGGTGTCGAGGACGCCCGAGACATCGACGATCACAGCGGCGGGTTCTACGACGAATGGCGCGAGTCGGTCATCCGATACTACGCGCTTGGCGGCAAGAGGGCGTTCACGAACAGCGGCCGCTTCGTGTACGAGCCTGAGGCTGCCGCCAACATCCTTTGGTCGTACGTGCAAGGCAACAATGTGCAGTTCTATTCGGCCAAACTCCTGGCAGCGAGTGATCAGGTCGGCCAACGCTATGTCGACATCCAGGTGGAGGGGACAGGGCCCATCCGGTTGAACACGAGGTACTTCATCGACGCCAGCGTCGAGGGCGATCTGGCGCGCATGTTGGGCGCCGACTACCGGATAGGCCGTCATGAGACGGTCTATAACGACGTGGCGGGCAACAGCCCCGCTTATCCCTCCGCGGCCAACAGCTACGAGACTGCGCCGCAGCGGTTCTCGGCCCTGCTCACGCTACAGGTCTATTCCAAGGGTTCCGCGCCGCGCGTGTCCCAACTGATCCATCCCAACTACAATCCCAACTCGTTCATCGGGACGACGTTCGCCTCCAAGCACGTCTCTCTGTTCAGCAGTAGTTGGAGCATGAACATCGCCACGCTGCCGAACAACAAGCGGGAGCTCAACGAGACCTGGAGTGACTGGCCGGATGTGGGTCTTGCCTTCCAGTGGGTCTTTCAACCGGACAAGCGGGGGGAGATCCGCAAGCGCGTGCTGGAATGGTCTATCAACCGGGTGCGCTATCTGCAGGAGCACGGCTATGCGCGGGTGGGAATAGCCACCATACCGCAGAAGCTGTATGTGCGCGAAGGTCCGCGTGTCGTCGGTCTCGACACCTACACCGTGGACGATCTACGCAGCGCGTTTCTGCGCGACCCGGTGGCGGTGGGCTGCTACTGCGAGTACGACCGGCACGACGCCTTCTATCCGACCCATATCGAGACGACGCGGTGGGCGTACGTGCCGATGGGAGCGTTGATGGCGGCCGGGCACCCGTCACTGCTGGTCTCCACGGCGATCTCCACCGACTACCCGACCTACAGCTCAGCGGTGCGCATGGAGCACACCCGGGCGAACATGGGCGCGGCAGCGGCGATGATGGTCATCGCGGCCGACCTGCAGCAGGTCGAGCCCAACGAGGTCTCCTACGAGATGGTGCGCACGCTGCTGACGACTCGCGGATACCGGCTGTACTGAGCCGGCGCCGCCGGTTCTAGTCTTTCGCGATATCCGCGGAGCGCTGCGCCGAACGTCCGCCGTCTCCCACCACCAGCTCCTCGTAGGCGGGGATCGCGTAAACCCGTATCCTGTTATCGAGAAAGTCGGAGAAGGCCAGCAGGCTACCGTCCGGGGATACATCCAGACCTGTGCACTGGTTGCCGCCCACAATGGCGTCGAGGGTCTTGCCGGTCACCGTGTCGAAAACGAGGACGGTGCCCCACTCGGGTCCAGGCAGAGAGGGCCCGGCAGTGTTGTCTCTGCCCCGGTTCGAGACATACAGGACCTTGCCGTCGGGTGAGAGGTCCATGGAGTTCGGCCGCTGGTCGGTGTTGGCAAGCTTGGAAACCTCATCGGTGAGGAGATCGACCACGTACACCTCGTTGGTCTCCAGGTCGTCCACGTAGAGCAGCCCGAGACTCTCGTCGGCGACCATGTGCCACATGGCGCCTCCCGTCTGCAGGATCACCGTGCCTTTGCCCGTAGAGAGATCGATGCGCTGGATGTCCCCATGCTCGTGTCCGGCCACGTAGAGCGTCTTGGTGTCGGCCGTGACGTAGAGCCCCAAAGGCGTCTCAACGGTGGGTATGCGCCTTCTGAGCTCGCCGGTCGTGAGATCTATCTCTGAGACGTCGTTGCTGCCCCAGTTGGACGCCCAGAGGATCGTCTCGTCGGGGGAGAGGAACACGGCTTTCGTCCAAGTCCCGCCCGTCCCGAGGCGGCGCCGCACCGTGCGTGAGGCCCGGTCGATCTCGTACACGGTGGCGGTCTCCATCTGGGCCGCAAACACGGTTTGACCGTCGTTGGTGAACACCATGTCCACGGCGCCGTTGTCGCCCAGCGGGACGGCGCCGGTCTTGTCGCCTGTGACGGGGTCGTAGATCCCGAGCCCGTTGCTCTGCGCGAACGCGGCCCAGAGCTCTTTGCTGTCGGGGGAGAAAACCACCCTTTGCGGACCGAGGCCGGACTTGAAGCGGACTACCGTCTGGTAGAGCTGTCCCTCTGGATCGAGCCAGACTCTGAGTTCTTGGGCGGTGGTGAGAGCGAGCTCCCGGACGGTGGTGTTGTAGCCCTCCCGGCGGAGCTCCACGGTGATGCCGCCTCCGGGGATCTCTTGGGAGAAAGGCGTCCTGCCGGAGATCACGGTCTCATCCTGAAGCGTGATGCTGAGCTCGACCACCTCGGGGTCGCTGGTGACGCTGAGCGGCTGATGAGGGAGGTTGGCGAGAGTGACGCTGGTGGTGGACGTGGACGTTGCGGCTGTGCCCGCAGGGGGCGACCCCTCGTCAGCGGCCAAGGTGCTCTGAACCGGCTCCGTCAGGGAGGTGGTCATCGGAGTAGTCTGGGTGGATGTGCCGACGGGCACGTTGTCGCTCGACAGAAGCCGGTAGGTCCCGTAGGCCGCTCCGGCCAGGACCACGATCACGACCGACGTGGCGATGACGACCGACCGGCGCCTTCGCTTGCGCCGGGTCCGACGCTCCAGGCGCGACTCTTGGAGACTGAAGGGATCCTCGGCAGGGGGCGGTAGGTTATCCATGCCTGAATGATATACGATGCATCCCCACCTTCGCGTCGGCACTCCTCTTCTTCCTCCTGGGGCCCCGCACGAAAGCATTTCCTCACGACACTTTGAAGTGCTACGCTTGCGCTGCCTGTGTCGCGGCAGTCGCGTAGAGCATCGCACCACTTACGAGTGTTGTTCGCTGCGATGTACGCCACCAGGGGGGATCCGTAGGTGTGTAGAGACCGGCTGTGAAGGAGGGAACTACGTGGCTACAGGCGAGAGACGCTCGGTGAAAGTGGACGTCGGCGAGCACGGGCTAAAACAGCACGATCTCGGCGTTTGGACCGTCGTATTCATGATCTTCTCCCTCGTGGCCGCGGGCGCTTACGGCATCGAGGAGATGATCCCCGAGTCGGGCGCGGGCCTGACACTGGTCATGCTCATGGTGCTTCCCTTCCTGTGGGGATTGCCGTTCGGTCTGGTGGCCTCGGAGCTCGGCTCCGCCAGGCCGCAGGAGGGCGGCTACTACAAGTGGGTGCAGGAAGCCCTGGGCGAGTTCTGGGGTTTCCAGGCCGGCTGGTGGAGGACCATCTCGGTCTATATCGACAACACCCTCTACGTGATCCTGGCAGGCGGCTATCTTGCCTCGCAGTGGGATCTGAACGGCTACGAGCAGTTCGCGGTCAAAGCGGCCATGATCATCATCTTCACGTACATCAATATCCGCGGCGTCAGGGATGTGGGCATCATCACCACGGTCCTGTCTATCCTCGTCATCGTCGCCTTCGCCATCGTCGCGATCGCTGGCTTCATGAACTGGAGCGGGAACCCGTTCGTACCTTTCACATCGGACGGTGAGATCATGGGTGCGGCGGGCATAGGCTTCGCCGACTGGATCATGTACATCGGGGCGGGCCTGGCTATCGGCATGTGGATGTACTCCGGCTATGAGTCTATGTCCACCGTCGCTGGGGAACTCAAGAACCCGCAGGTCATCCCGAAGGCCACCCTCATCACCGTCCCCCTTATCATGGCCGTCTACATACTGCCCACCATGGCAGGTCTTGCCTCCATCGGCTCGTGGGATGAATGGGGTACCACCGCTGAAAGTGTCGGGTACGCTGATGTCGTCACCACCTTCTGGGGGGCTGGGTTCGGCATCTTCTTCATCATCATCGCCGTCTTAGCGCAGTGTTCCATCTACAACACGTACATCGCGTCGGGATCACGAGGGTTCTTCGCCCTGGCCGAGGACCATCTAGCGCCGCCTGTCCTGGTGAAGGTCGACAAGAAACACGGGGTACCGTATGTCGCGGTCTTGTCCGTCGCAATCGTCAACCTGATCCTGTGCAACTTTGCCTTCACCACGGTCGTCATCGTGGATGTCTTCCTGCTGGTCTCGTCGTACATCATGGTCTACATCTCGGCGATGATCCTCAGAAAGAGGCTTCCCGATGAGGCGTACAAGTTCAAGATCAGGGGAGGCTATCCGTTCCTCGTTCTGCTCTGCGTGATTCCCATAATCATCGGAGTGGCGTCGTTCTTCGTCAACGGTACCGACTACTTCATAGGCGGCCTCATCGGTATTCTCACAGGGCCGGTAGTGTATGTGATCTGGAAGAGAAGGTACGGCGGTCTCGCCAAGAAGGACCCGGTGAACTACCCGCTCAATCCGCGGACGCGTCTTGGCATCGGCGACCTCAAGAAGATAGCCTGGGTCTTCTTCGGATTTGCGGTCGCGGGCTTCTTGGCCATCCCGTGGCTGAGATGGTTCGAGGGCGAATGGGCGGAGGAGTACTATGCCGAGACCTACGGTGACTCGTATCTCTCCGGGTGGCTGGGGAACTTCGACACGATGCTGACCACCATCCTCGTCATTGCAGCCGTCTTCTTGGTGATCGCCGTCGCCTGCGCCATCGCCGCCTTCAAGCTGGAGCCGAGGAAGGGCGAGATGCTGCCGCCGGCCGCCGAGGGGGAGTAGAGTCGAACGAACGATTCTTCTCCGGCTCATGACCCGACGGGCGCAGGTCTGTTCCTGCACCCTCTGACGTGATCTGTGAAGTGTTTCCAACGCGGCTTTGGGAGGGCTCAGATGAAGGTATTGCTGGTGGGTGTGGGTGGCGTGGGTGAAGCCATCGCCGTTCTCTGCAAGAACAGACCGTGGGTGGAGAAACTGGTGCTGGCCGATTACAACGTCGACCGGGCCAAAGAGGTGTGGGCGAAGGTAGGCTCCCCGGCGCACATGCCGGTGGAGCAGGTCGACGCGGGCGACAAGGACCAGGTGGCGGCTCTGGCCCGCAAACACGGGGTGGACCTGATCCACAACGCCGTCGACCCCGTGTTCAACGAAGCCATCTTCGACGCCGCCTTCGAGGTCGGATGCAACTACATGGACATGGCCATGACCCTGTCCTCGCCACATCCCGGCGACCCGTTCAACACCCCGGGCGTCAAGCTGGGTGACTACCAGTTCGAGCGCGCCGAAGCATGGGAGAAGAAAGGCCTGCTCGCTTTGGTGGGGGTGGGTGTGGAACCCGGCATGGCCGACGTCTTCGCCAAATATGCGGAGAAGAACCTCTTCGACGAGATCGAAGAGATCGGGGTGCGCGACGGCGCCAACCTGGAGGTCCGCGGCTATGAGTTCGCGCCCAACTTCTCCATCTGGACCACCATCGAGGAGTGCCTCAATCCTCCGGTGGTATGGGAGGAGGGCAAGGGCTGGTACACCACCCAGCCGTTCTCGGAACCAGAGGTCTTCGAGTTTCCCGAGGGGATCGGTCCGGTGGAGTGCGTCAACGTGGAGCATGAAGAAGTGCTGCTGGTGCCGCGCTGGGTGAAGTGCAAGCGGGTCACCTTCAAGTACGGCCTGGGCGACGAGTTCATCGGCGTGCTCAAGACCATCAAGATGCTGGGCCTCGACAATCGCTTCCCCATCGACGTCAAGGGCGTCAAGGTGGCGCCGCGCGACGTGGTGGCGGCATGTCTGCCCGACCCTGCCCATCTGGGCGACCAGATGTTCGGCAAGACCTGCGCGGGCACCTGGGTCAAGGGCGTTAAGGACGGCAAGCCTCGGCAGGTGTACCTGTACCAGGTGGCCGACAACGAGACCTGTATGAAGAACTACGGCGTCCAGGCCGTGGTGTGGCAGACGGCCGTCAACCCGGTCATCGCGTGGGAACTGCTGCAGACAGGGGCCTGGAAGGGTGCAGGAGTGCTGGGGCCGGAGGCCTTCGATCCCGATCCGTTCGTGGCTTTGATGCCGGCCTATGATTTCCCCTTTGGGCTGAAGGAGATGACGGTCTGAGGTGCGCTGGAGTAAGCGTCGAGAGAAGCCGCTCTTTCGTACGCATCGATCGCCTTTCAACTCTCCCCAATGGGCGGTGGGGAGAGTCGTGCAAAGCGATGACCGGCTTTACCGGGTGACGCGCTGGGTGGAGTTGCGGCGCGTGCAACTCGATCGAGGGGGCTCGGTGGGTCATTGGGAAGTGTGGGGTGAACAACTGAGCGATGATGAGATGCGCGAGGCTTTGCTGGAGGCGGTCGAGCGTATCAAGGACAGCGACGGTGCGGACAGTGATGAAGAACATCCCTAGTCCAGTATCTTGTGAGGGATATCGCCGCAAAGAAGGAGTTGAGAGCCGATGAGTCCCACAGAACCGGCCACGATCGACAAAAGGCGCGTTGCTGAGTTGACTGAGCGCGAGGAGAAGCGCCTCGAGCAAGAGACCCTCAAGTCGTACGAGATGTTCAAACGGGCGTCGAAGACGCTCGTCAACGGCGTCTCATCGACCTACCAGGCGCGCGATCCCTATCCCATCTACTTCACGCACGGCAAGGGTTCGAAGATCTACTCGATCGACGGGCACGAGATCTGCGATTTTCACAACGGTTTCGGCTGCATGGTGCAGGGGCATGCCCACCCGGCCATTGTGGAGACCATCAAGAAGCGGAGCGAACTGGGCACGCAATTCGCTCTGCCCACTGAAGACTCGTTCATCGTGGCCGAGCATCTGGCCAAGAACTTTCGGCTGCCCAGGTGGCGTTTTGTGAACTCCGGTTCCGAGGCCACTATGGATGCCATCCGCATCGCCCGTGCCTACACCGGGCGCGACCAGATAGTCAAGATCTTCGGCTCCTACCATGGCCACCATGACTACGTGATGGTGAGTCTGGGCGTGAAGGACTTCGGCGACGTCGGTCCCCGCGACAACTACAAATCGATCTCGTATGGGGCGGGCATCCCACAGTCGTCCATAGACATGACCACGGCCGTGCCCTTCAACGACGCCCCCATGATGGAGGCGCGCATCGAGCGGCTCGTCGAAGAGGGGCGCAAGCCGGCCTGCGTCATCATGGAAGCGGCCATGATGAACTTGGGCGTGGTGCTACCCGAGCCCGGATACCTGCAGGCCGTGCGCGAGATCACCAAGAAGCACGGCATCGTGCTCATCTTCGACGAGGTCAAGACCGGCATCTGCACCGCCGCGGGGGGTGCGGTCGAGCGCTTCGGCGTGGTGCCCGACATGGTCACGTTGGCCAAGGCGTTGGCCGGTGGACTACCTGCGGGCGCCATCGGCGGCACCGAGGAGGTCATGTCGGTTGTCGAGAGCGGCAAGGTCTACCAAGTGGGCACCTACAGCGGCAACCCGCTCTCCATGGCGACGGCGCGCACCAGCCTGGAGGAGGTCATGACCCCCGATGCCTACAAACACCTCAACTACCTGAACGACCGGCTCATACGCGAGATGGACGGCATCGCCGCCAAATACGGGTTCCCCGGCTATACGGTGGGCATCTCGTCCAAGGGGTGCTTCAACTTCGCCACCGGCAAGATCACCGACTACGAGTCGTTCATCAAGTATCAGGACGTGGAGCTCTGCTACCTCGCCTGGCTTTACAACATGAACCGCGGGGTGATCATCGCTCCGGGGCGCGAGGAGGAGTGGACTCTCTCGGTGCAGCACACCGATGAAGACATCGACCAGTATGTCGGCGCCTTCGAGAGCATGGTGAAAGAAGTCCTGGCCTGATAGACATCATGGCTCGCGACCAGACCTAGAGGTGCCAGTCTCCCGCGGCTTCGGGTTGGTAGATGATCCGAGAGATCTTCAGCCTTCGAGTGCCCGCCGGGACCTTCCACTCGAAGGTGTCGCCTACCCGGTAACCGAGCATCGCTGTGCCGATAGGAGCCAGCACGGATACTTTTGCCTGTTCGACATCCGCCTCGTCAGGAAACACGAGGGTGCGGATCTCCTTGGCCCCGGTATCGAGGTCGAGCAGCTCGACCGTGGAGCGCATCGTCACCACATCGGCCGGGACCGCGCTGGGTTCGACTACCGCCGCCTTCTCCAGTTCGCCCTGCAGCTTCCGCAGGTACGCGGAGCTGCCCTCACTCGCTCTCTGTTGGGTCACGAGCTTGCGGAGACGCTCGAGATCCTGCTCGGTGATGTAGATGGCTCTCTGCTCCATGCCGTCGACTCTCCTTCTGAGGTGACAAAAGCCGCCCGCGCGGCGGCTCGGTGAGGACCCTGTAGGGTATGCTTGATATATTGTAAGTATAACCGAGTAGCACGTGAGCGAGGTGGGGGCCGTGGAGAAGAACGTCGGCAGGATCACCGTGGAATGCATCATCGGTGATATCACCCGGCAGGCCGGGTTCGATGCCGTTGTGAATGCGGCCAACGCTGAACTGCTCCCCGGGGGCGGCGTCGCCGGCGCCATCCACAGGGTGGCGGGGCCCGGCCTCGAGGAGGAGTGCAGGCCGCTCGCGCCCATCAAGCCCGGGCAGGCGGTGATCACAGGGGGATACGATCTCCCCAACCCGTACGTGATCCACTGCCTCGGCCCCATGTATGGATTGGACGAACCCTCCGACGCTCTACTCGCCGACTGTTACCGCAACGCGCTCCGGCTCGCCGACCAGCGGGGGCTTGTCTCCGTCGCCTTTCCCGCCATCTCAACGGGTAGCTTCGGATATCCGCTCACAGAGGCGGCCGAAGTCGCTATGGGTGCAGTAGCGCGAGCGGCGGAGTCTCTCAAATCGGTGGGGATCGTGCGGTTCGTCCTTCGGGACGAAGAAGCGATCCGTGTTCACGAAAAGGCTTTGGAGGCAGAGTGGAAGCGATACTGACACGCCAGAACATCCGCAAGTACACAGACCAACCCGTCTCAGACGATCTCGTCACCCAGGTGCTCAGAGCGGCGATGGCCGCGCCTTCGGCGGGCAATCAGCAACCGTGGCAGTTCATCGTGGTGCGCGACCGGGATTCGCTGGAGGCCATCTCGACTGCCTCTCCTTACTCGGAGATGGCTCGCGATGCGCAGGTGGCCGTAGTCGTCTGCGGAGACTTGACGCGCGAAGAGCGTTCCGGCTACTGGATGCTGGACTGCGCGGCGGCCACCGAGAACCTTCTTGTGGCCGCCAACTCCCTTGGGCTCGGCGCCCTGTGGCTGTACTTCTACCCCCGTCACGAGAGGATCGATGCTCTGAGGGCGCTCTTGGATCTCCCCCAACAGATCATCCCGTTTGCGGTGGTGCCCATCGGCTATCCGGCTGAGGACCCAGCGCAGGTCGACCCCTTCCGGCCGGAGCTCGTCCACTTCGAGCGCTGGTAGGAGCGGCGGTGAAGACCTCGCTGGGCGCGCGCCCCGTCGTCTATCCCACCCCTGTCTTCGCCGTCGGCTCGTACGACGCCGGCGGCCGGCCGAACGTGATGGCGGTGGCATGGGGAGGAGTCTGCTGCTCGAAGCCGCCCTGTTTGTCGATCGCGCTGCGCAAGGCTACCTACACGTACGGCAACCTTGTGGAGCGCAAGGCCTTCACGGTGAGCATCCCGTCGATAGATCACGTGGCCGCGACCGATTACTTCGGCATCGTCTCGGGGCGCGACGAGGACAAGTTCGAGGCGGCCGGTCTCACTCCGGTGCGCTCCGACCTGGTGGATGCGCCGTACGTGGGGGAGTTCCCCTTGGTCCTCGAATGCAAGGTCGTGCACGTGGCCGAGCTCGGCCTGCACACACTCTTCGTGGGCGAGATCTTGGATGTCAAGATCGAGCAGGAGTGCCTGGACGCCGATGGAAAGCCCCAAGCGGAGCTCTTGCGACCGTTCATGTGGACCCCGGGTGAGAACGAGTACTACGGGGTGGGTGAGAGATTGGGCCGGGGCTTCTCGGTGGGGAAGAGCCTCCAGCGCAAGAGCGGCGGATAGCTTAGGTGCCGGTCGGAGCCGTCTCGAGGTAGATCTGTATGCGGTCGCGGCCGAGGCGTTTCGCCTCGTACATCGCCTGGTCGGCCTTCGGACGAGAGCCTCTTTACTTCGAGACGGTCCAGACGGCCTCGCCTGACGCACGGCTGTCCTTGAAGACGAGGTCTCCTTCCATCTCCAGATCACCGCCCGACCCGCTCACCGTTGCGGTCGCCTTGTCTCCCGATGACTCTGATTTGAGCGTGAGCTTGTCGTCTGATTCCGAGTAGCCGACCGACATAGTGTCTTCGAGGTCGTCGAGGCTCGGATCTATCGCCGACATCTCTATGGTCATGACTGCCGAGTTGTTGTCGCCCAACCCCTTTATGTACAGGGTCATGGGGATCTCTTCGTCCAGAATCTGGTCGCGCAGGTCCTCGGTCGCGTCGGTCGGCTCGTCGAGGTCGAGCGACTCGTACGTGATGGTGCCGTTCCAGTACCCATAGTAGTCGTCCGGCAACGGATCTCCGCCCCCGTCTTTGTTGTAGAAGAAGCCGAAGTAAACTCCCAGAGCGATGCCCACGAGGATGAGCCCGATGAGCGGCCCCAACCAATACCACAA
>DAIRFC010000001.1:92816-105999 GCA_036795215.1 Actinomycetota bacterium
TAGGCCTGCTGTTGATAGGCCGGTTGCTGATAAGCGGGCTGTTGATACGGGGCCGGCTGCGCAGCCGCCGGCTCTGCTGCCGGAGGAGGCGCAGCGGCAGGGAAGAGGCCCTGGATCTGTGAGGCCGGGGTCCACTGCGGCAGCGCCGGGTGCCACACCATATCCGTGGGCTGCAGCGAACCGGAGAGACGCGTAGAGTACAGTTGCTCCCACGTGAGCGGGCCCACCTGTTGCTCGGCTCCCGCGCCGCCGGGCAGGTAGTACCAGCCGTTGGACATGGCCTCAGCCATCGCTATCTCCTCTCGAGTCGCCCTGTCTTTTACTCCGTGGTGCTCGATCTCAGTTTAGTCCGAGACCTTCTCGGCCTTCCACTCCGCCTTGCCCGAGACCCCATAGTCATCGAAGCTCAGGGAGCCCTCCCAGACGAGCGTGTCTCCCTTCTCGGTCACCTTACCATCGACGTCGGCTCCTGACTCATCGGAGTCGAACGTCATCTTGCCGTCTGCGTAGGTGAAGTAGACATACTGGTCGTCGGTACCGAAGTCGTCATCGACCACGCTCAGGTCGAAGGTCATCGTGGCTTCGCCCGCTCCGTCTGCGTCAACGGTGACGTCCATGGTCAGGGGCAGCTTCTTGTCGATGACCTGCTTGGCGAGATCCATGTCCTCACCCGAGGCCCCTTCGAGCTCCAGCGATGTATAGGTGAAAGTGCCGTCCCAGATGCCTTCCAAGTCCGCCGCGGTGATGTCCTTTGAACCCGTCTCCGCCTTGTTGTAGAAGACGCCGAAGTAGACGCCAAGGCCGGCTCCTACGATCACGAGTGCTATGAGGGGGGCCAGCCAGACGAGTAGAGAACGCTTCGGCCCGGCCGGTCGATAGGCGGTCTGCTGATAGGGCTGCTGGTACTGGACGCCCTGGTAGGCCGGGGGAGCGGGGAAGAGCCCGGGCACCTGAGCCGCCGGCGTCCACTGGGACAGTGTCGGGTGCCACACCATGTCGGTGGGCCGGATGGAGCCGGTAGAGCACAGGCCATACAGCTGATCCCAGGTGAGAGGCCCCGCTTGTTGATTGCCGCCTTGCAGGTAGTACCAGCCGGTGGCCGTGGGTTCAGTCATATCGCCTCCTCATGAGCAACGTCGGCATGTTATCTGCGGTCTCGATACCGAAAGACCATCTTCTGCCCCTCGATGACCCAGAGGATCGCCGAGCTGATGGCGAAGGCGATACCCATTTCCGCGGCGGTAAGGGCCTGGGTGCCGAACACATCCTGCAGGAACGGCACATAGATCAGTGCGAATTGCAGCAGAAGGGTGACGAGCACCGCCCCGTACAAGAGCGGGTTCGTGCGAGGCGAGGTCGTGAAGATCGATTCCCTCTCCATACGGATGGCCATCACGTGGAACATCTGGGAGATGGTCATCACGGTGAACAGCATAGTCTGCCAAGACTCATTCCCGGCCCGCCAGTAGAACCAGCCGGTGAAGAGGGCGATGATGCCCATCAGTGGGCCGGCCCAGAGGATATGGGTCCCCAGGCCGCGCGCGAAGACGCTCTCGCTTGGCGGGTGAGGTGGCCGGCGCATCACGTTGCGTTCGGGCGGCTCGAAGCCCAGGGCAAGGCCGGGCAGGCCGTCGGTGACCAGGTTCATCCAAAGGATCTGAAGGGGCAGGAGGGGCAGAGGCATACCCAAGAACGGTGCGAAGAGCATCACGGCCAGCTCACCGACGTTGGTGGCCATGAGGTACTTGATGAATTTGCGGATGTTGTCGTAGATGACGCGGCCCTCTTTGACCGCGGCCACTATGGTGGCGAAGTTGTCGTCGAGCAAGACCATGTCGGCGGCTTCCTTGGCAACGTCGGTGCCGGTGATGCCCATCGCGACGCCGATATCGGCCTTGCGAAGAGCAGGCGCGTCGTTGACGCCGTCCCCGGTCATGGCGACGATGTGCCCTTGGTCTTGGAGGGCTTCGACTATGTTCAGCTTCTGCTCCGGGGCCACCCGGGCGTAGACCGATACCTCCTGCACCGCCGAACGCATCTCCTCGGGAGAGAGACGTTCGAGGTCGACGCCGCTGAGCACCTTGACCGCATCCGGACCCGAGCTCTGCTCCGGGACGATGCCCACCTTGCCGGCGATGCTGGCCGCGGTCAGAGGCTGATCTCCGGTGATCATGGCCGGCCGGATGCCCGCTGAGACAGCCGTCAGGACGGCGTCCCGCGCTTCCGGCCGCGCCGGGTCGATCATGCCTATGAGCCCGACAAGGATGAGGTCTTTCTCCCAGTTCTCGCTGGGGCCGCTCTTGGCGGCCTCGTCGAGAGGCCGGAACCCCAAGGCGAGAACGCGCATCCCTTGGGCTGCCAGGAGGTCGTTGGACTTGGCGATCCGTGCTTGGGTGGGCCCGTCCAAAGGCAGGACAGCGCGACCGTCCCAGACGCTTCGGCAGATCTTGAGCAAGGAGTCGAGGGCTCCCTTGGTGAACGCCACGTAGGGCGCGTTCTCCTGGGCAAGATAGTCGCTCAGCTCCTCGAGGCCGAACACCGGTTCGGCAGGTAGGCTGTGGAGCGTGGTCATGAGTTTCCGGTCGGACTCGAAGGGTATCTCGCCGACGCGCGGGAAAGACCCTTCCAAAGCGGGTTTCAGTAGACCCAGCTGAGCTCCCGCGATGATCAGGGCCCCCTCGGTGGGATCTCCTATGGCCCTGAGTTGTGATTCGGCGCACGTTGTGGCAGTCGAGGCATCTCCGGGGACAAGCTGGAGGCTCTCCTTCGCATCGGGGTCACAGTCGGTTTCCACGGTAGTACTCGCCAGGACGGAGTCGTTGCACAAGGTGCCGCCTGCAGCGAGAAGGGCGATAGAGGGCTTATCTTGGAGCAGCTCGGCCGCCGCTCCGGCGTTCACAGCCGCCAAGGGCGCCGAGTGTCCGTGCTTCATGGCTTGGTGTAGATCGACTTCATCGCCCACCACGTCCAGGATGACGACGGTCATCCGGTTCTCAGTGAGCGTGCCCGTCTTGTCGGAGCAGATGACCGTCACCGAACCGAGAGTCTCCACCGCGGGAAGCTTGCGGATGAGGGCGTGGCGGCGCAGCATGCGTTGCGCTCCCAGAGAGAGCGAGATGGTGACGATGGCGGGCAGCCCCTCGGGTACCGCGGCCACTGCCATGCTGATGGCTGTGAGGAACATGATGCGGGCGCCCTCTCCGCGTATGAGGCCTTGCGCGAAGATGATCGCCACCAGGATTAGCGCGGCCACGGCCAGCCATTTGCCTAGTTGACCCAGGCGCTTCTGCAGCGGAGTGGGTTCCTGTTCGAGGCCTTGGATCATCCCGGCGATCCTGCCCAGCTCAGTGTTCATACCTGTGGCGACCACCAACGCTTCCGCCCGGCCATAGGTGGCAGCGGTGCCCATGAAGAGCATGTTCAGACGGTCGGCGAGCGGGACCTCGGGCTGATCCAGAGCCTCGACGCTCTTCTCGACGGCCTCGGATTCGCCGGTGAGGGCGGCCTCCTGGACGCGCAGGCTGGCCGACTCGATGAGGCGGGAGTCGGCGGGTATGACGTTGCCGGCCTCGATCAGGACGATATCTCCGGGCACGAGTTCGCTCCCGGGGATCTCTTGGACTTTGCCGTCACGCCGCACGCGCACGGAGGGCGCCGCCATCTTGCGTAGAGCCGCCATCGTCTGTTCGGCGCGGTACTCCTGGCGGAAGCCCAAGAGGGCGTTCAATATGACTATGGCCACGATCGCGATGGCGTCTTCGTAATCACCGAGGGCTGCCGACGCTATGGCGGCGATGATGAGGATGACTATGAGGATGGAGGTGAACTGTTCAAAGAGGATGCGCCACTTGCTCTTCAGGCCCTTTTGCGCCAGTTCGTTGGGTCCGTGCTCGTCCAGCCGTGCGGAGGCCTCTTCTGACGTCAGGCCACGGGGGGTGCTCCCCGTTTCTTGCAGGGCTTCATCCGCGGTAAGACGGTGCCAGTCTGTCAATTCCGCATCCTTCTACGTGAGTCGTTTGCCTTCCGCTTGCCCCCGAACCGTTTTGAGAACAGGGTCTCCGATTCTGCCGTGCCTACGAGAAGCAGGGATGTCGATTGGTCAAGAACGGTCTCAGGGCTCAGATCGAGGACGATTTTAGCGTGACTTTGCCGTATCGCCACCACGGTGGCGCCGGTGAGAGAGCGGAGGCGCGCTTCCGTCAACGTCTTGCCGTGAAGGATCTGGGGGACTCGCTTCCAGAAGATGTGGACTCCTTCGCTGAGAAAGACGTTCTGGCGGCCCGCCACGATGTTGGTGAGGATGCTGGCTCCCACCGACGAGTGAGACACCACGAAATCCGCCCCGGCCGCGTAGAGCTCGTCCACGTTTTCCTCGCGGTTGGCCCGGGCGGCGATGCGGACATGGGGGTTGAGGTGCCTGCTGGCCAGCGTGAGGAACACGTTGGTCCCGTCGTCGTTGGTGGTCACGATGAGCCCTCTGGCACGTTCGATGCCCGCCCGCATCAGCACTTCGTGCTCGCTGGCGTCACCCTGGATGAGCTCCGGCTCGTCGTCGTCGGGCACAGCGTCGCGATCGACGATCGTGTGCCGCACTCCCCGGCGGCGCAGGAACGCCGCGGCCGACGAGCCGACAGTGCCGTGACCGAGGACTATCACGAAGTCGCTCTCGGTGTGTTGGCCTATCATCTCCTCGAGAGAGGTCAAGCCGGCTTCTGTGCCGACGAGCAGCATGATCATGCCGTCGGTGATCGTCTTTTCAGGCTCAGGCAGGGAGAAGCGCCCGCGCTCCCAGAGACCTATCACGGAGATGCCGGTCTTCTCGCGGATGTTGGTGCTTCTGATGCTCAGCCCGACCAGTGGAGTGCCGTGCGTGGGTATCTCGGCGAAGAGCAGGTCGCCCAGAGAATCGACTACGTGGCCCATAGCGCCCCGCGTGGTGGCCCTCACGGCCAGATAGTTGCCAAGGGTCTCGCGCAGCGGCACCACGTGGCGCGCGCCCGCCACGGTCATCAGTTCTTTGCGCTCCGGCTGGGTGACCACGGCGGCAACAGGTGTGGAGCAGAGCGAGGCTACGGTGAGCGCCAGGTTGACGTTGTCGGGATCGCTCATGTTGGCGATCACCAGACGGGCGGTCTCGACCCGGGCCCGTGTGAGCGTCTGGGCGTCGGTGGGCACGCCAAGGAGAGCGCTCGCCCCTGCCTCCTCGAGGCGGCGGACTTCTTCCACATCGGGCTCGATCGTCACGTAGGCTGTGTCGGATGCCACGAGGCTCCGAGCCAGGGTCTCGGTGACGGGGTCCCAACCACAGATCACTACGTGCTCTTTCAGGCCACGCTTCAGCCGGGTTCGGGGCCGGTAGCGCAGCAGGTTCTCGAGCCAGGGCGCGAAGACCACGCTGATGATGCCGAAGGGTAGAAGGATCAGAAGGAAGATGAAACCCGACAGGGTGACCCACGCTGAGAACAGCTTCCCGGCGTGCGACAAGAAGGTGATGTCGCCATAGCCGAGCGTGGTCATCGTGGTGATGGTCCAGTACAGCCCGTTGATGAACGAATGGTCTGGGTCGGACTCGTACGTGGCCATCAGGTACTGGAACACCCGGGCGTGTACCGCGATGACGACAGCGAGGAACACGACGTAGCCGATCAGGACGATTACGTTCCGCCCTGACCTACCCCTGGGTATATATCCGAGGTCCGAGACGATAGGTCGCAACGAAGGGACCCCCTTGGTCGATCTCAAGACTAGCATGCGGCATCTTCGACCGCCTGTGCGTGCTGTGTCTTGGTATTCTTCAGGTGTGAGATTGCGCACGAGCGGTGCCGGGTCGGGAGCGGGGCCCCAACCACAAGGAGGAGAGACATGAGCGGTTCGAAACACTACAGCGCCGAGCAGGCCAAGGACGTGGGGGACAAGCTGGGCATCGATTGGAAAGACTTCGATGTGGAGCAGTTCCGCATGGGCATGGATGTGGAACTCGAGCACGGAGCGCACGATCCCGAGACCAACGTGACCGACGACGACGCGCTCATGACCGGCAAGATCGCCTGGGCGCACCTGAAGGAGTTCCCCGACTACTACGACCGTCTCGAGGCCATGGAAGAAGAGGCCGAAGCATACTGGGAAGCCAAGAACGGCAAGTAGACGCTACGGGGGACCGATAGGAGCGGCAGATGATCGTCACTACCAAGCAGCTCTTCGAAGTGGCTTACGGCAAGTTCGCCGTAGGCGCCTACAACATCAACAACATGGAACAGACCTTGGGACTCTTTCGGGGCAACCTCGACTCCCAGGCGCCCTTCATCATCCAGATATCCAAGGGCGCCCGTTCCTATGCCGACAAGCGCATGCTCGAGGCAATGATCAAGGCGGCCGACCAGATCTTCCCCGAGGCGATCTTCGCCGTGCACCTCGATCACGGCGACCTGGCTGCCGCGCTCGATTGTGTGGAGAGCAGCTTCTACTCCTCGGTGATGATCGACGCGTCGCACGAGCCGCTTGAGGAGAACATCCGCATCACCCGGCAGGTCGTCGAGGCCGCGCATGCGAAGGGCATATCGGTGGAAGCGGAATTGGGACAGCTCGGTGGGGTGGAGGAGCACGTCCAGGTGGATGAGAAGAATGCCTGCCTCACCGATCCGGCCGAAGCAGAGGTGTTCGTGCGTGAGTCGGGGTGCGACAGCCTGGCGGTCGCCATCGGGACGAGCCACGGGGCGTACAAGTTCAGCGGGCACCAGGGGCTACACCTCGACGTGGCTGCCGAGATCCAGAAGCGTCTGCCCGGGTTCCCTCTGGTGATGCACGGGTCTTCGTCGGTGCCGCAGGAAGAGGTGGCCCGCATCAACGCGGCGGGTGGAGGTCTGAAGGGCGCCAAAGGCGTGGACGAGGAGGAGTTCGCGAAGGCCGTCCCTCTGGGCGTCACAAAGGTGAATATCGATACCGACGGCCGCTTGGTGTGGACCCGGGTGCACCGGGAGTTCTTCCGAGACAATCCTGAGAAGTTCGACCTGCGCGACCCGGGCAAGGTCTTCATAGCCGAATACGCGCAGTTCATCGCCCATAAGAACGAGAAGCTGCAGTCGGCCGGCACGTTGGAGATGGTGCGCCAAGCGTTGACGGGATAGCGGCCGTTCGCTCTCCAGCCGCCGCGGCCGTCCGGCGGGAGCGGCGGCGGCCGACGGGTCGCGCTTCATGCATAGCCCTGCATAGGCCTTGAGTGGTGGTGCAGGGCTTGAGTGTGGTATTTTCTTGACGCATCAGACCGGCGGAGAGTAGAACGTCCACCGGCCGCATCCGGAGGCCGGCAGCGACACTTGCGGAGTGTGCGCCGGCCCGTATTGTATCTGGGGGCGAATACAACCGCTGGTCAAGATAAAAGGAGAGGACATGGCGGCTGGAATAGAGGCGATCAAGAACCGAGAACTGCTTGCCTGGCTGAAAGACGTGGTCGAGCTGTGCAAGCCCGACGACGTGTACATATGCGACGGCTCTGCGGAGGAGTATGCGTACATAGTCGAGCTCGGAGCGAAACACGGTACGTTCACTCGGCTGAATGAGGACCTCAGGCCGAACTGTGTCCTGACCAGGTCTCACCCGAGTGACGTGGCCCGGGTGGAAGACCGCACCTTCATCTGCACCAAAGAGCAGATAGAGGCCGGTCCCACCAACAACTGGGTCGAAGCAAGTGAGATGAAGAAGACGTTGCGCGAGAAGTATCGCGACTGCATGACGGGCCGTACGATGTTCGTGATCCCCTTCTCGATGGGACCCGTCGGCTCGCCGTTTTCGAAGATCGGCATCGAGGTGACCGATTCCGCTTACGTCGTCGCGAACATGATGATCATGACGCGGGTGGGGACCAAGGTCCTCGAAGCCCTCGGCACCGATGGTGAGTACATACCCTGTCTGCATTCGGTGGGCGCTCCCTTGCAGCCTTCCCAGGAAGACGTGCCGTGGCCCTGTGAGAACGATCCCGCCAACAAATACATCACACATTTTCCCGAAGACCCCTCCATCTGGTCGTACGGCTCGGGTTATGGCGGCAACGCGCTTCTGGGCAAGAAATGCCTGGCTCTGCGCATAGCCTCGGCTCTGGCCCGCAAAGAGGGTTGGCTGGCCGAGCACATGCTGATCCTCTGCTTGACGTCGCCCGAAGGAAAGAAGCACTACATCACCGGAGCGTTCCCCAGCGCTTGCGGCAAGACCAATCTGGCCATGATGCAGCCCACGCTGCCCGGCTGGAAGGTCACCTGCCTGGGCGACGACATCGCATGGATGCATATCGGCGAGGACGGCAGGCTGTACGCCATGAACCCCGAGACGGGGTTCTTCGGTGTGGCTCCGGGGACGTCCTTTCAGTCGAACCCCAATGCCATGGAGACCTTCACCCGCAACAGCATCTTCACCAACGCGGGCCTCACCGACGATGGTGACATCTGGTGGGAAGACATGGGGATCGATCCCCCGGCTCACCTCATCGATTGGGAAGCCAAGGATTGGACTCCGGATTCGGGACGCAAGGCGGCTCATCCGAATGCGCGTTTCACCTCTCCTGCAGAGCAGTGCCCGGTCATCGACCCAGACTGGGAGAAGCCCGGGGGTGTGCCCATCTCGGCCATTCTCTTCGGGGGCCGGCGGGCGAGCACGGTGCCTTTGGTGTATGAGTCGCTCAGCTGGGAGCACGGCGTGTTCATGGGCTCGGCGGCCGGATCGGAGACTACCGCGGCCAACCTGAGCAAGACCGGCGTGCTGCGGCACGACCCCTTCGCGATGTTGCCCTTCTGTGGATACAACATGGGCGACTACTTCGCTCATTGGCTCTCCATGGCCAAGCGCACCGACCCGTCCAAGTTGCCTCGCGTGTTCTTCGTCAATTGGTTCCGCAAGGGTGATGACGGTCACTTCCTGTGGCCGGGCTACGGTGAGAACAGCCGGGTGCTCAAATGGATCTTCGAGAGGGTCGAAGGTGGGGGACAGGCCGTTGAGACCCCCATCGGGGCTATGCCGACCCCCGAGGCTATCGACCTGTCGGGGATCGACGTGCCGGCCGAGGATCTCAAGACCCTCCTCGCGGTCGATGTGGAGGCGTGGAAGGCAGAGGCCGCCAATCTCTCCGAGTACTACGATGGGTTCGGCGAAAGACTCCCCGCGGCTCTCCGCGATCAATTGAGAGCGTTGCAGGATCGTCTAGACGGGAGGTGAGCGATGACCGCATCGGCCGCCGAACTGAATCCCCTCGCCGCCGAGCTGAACCAGGCCATACGGCAGGAAGCGCCCGCGGTGATGCGGATGCTCTCGGAGCTGGGCAAGAAGCTGTACTTCCCCAAGGGGATACTCACGCAGTCCGCCGAGGCGAACCAGAAGGCCACTCGATATAACGCCACCATAGGTGAGGCGCGGGAGCTGCACCAACCGATGGGGCTCCCCGCCATCACGCGGCACCTGAGCGACCTGAAGCCCGACCAAGCTCTCCCGTACGCGCCGTCGGCGGGCCGGGCCGATCTGCGGAAGGCGTGGCTGGAAGAGATCAAAGAGAAGAATCCGTCTCTGGGCGATACTCCTACGAGCCTGCCTGCGGTCACGAGTGGGGTCACTCATGGGCTGAGCACCATCGCCGACATGTTCGTGGACGAGGGAGACGTCTTGTTTCTCCCCGACCAGGTGTGGGGCAACTACAAGCTCGTCTTTGGCGTGAAGCGCGGTGCGCGCACGGTGAACTACCATCTCTACGATGAGAACGGGGCTTTCGACCTGCACGGGCTCCGCAGCCTGCTCAAGGATCACGCGAGCATCGGCAAGATCATCGTGCTCTTGAACTTCCCCAACAACCCCACGGGCTACTCAGTCACGCCGGCCGAGGCCGACGGCATCCGCGACATCCTTGTGGAGATCGCATCGCAGGATTGTGACGTGGTGGCCCTGTGCGACGACGCCTATTTTGGGCTGTTCTACAGCGCTGAAGCTCTCAAAGAGTCGGTGTTCACGCGACTTGCCGACGCCCACCCGAACATCCTCGCGGTGAAGCTCGATGGCGCATCCAAGGAGGACTACGCGTGGGGTCTGCGTGTGGGTTTCATCACCTACGCCATAGCCGGGGGCGCCGGCGCCTACGAAGCCCTTGAGAAAAAGACAGGCGGTTGCATCCGGGGGACCATCAGCAACTCTCCCAATCTGTCTCAGTCGTTGGTACTCCGTGCGATGTCCGATCCGGACTACCGGGCCCAGAAGGCCGAGAAACACGCCATCTTGAGCCGCCGGGCGGCGAAGGTCAAAGAGATCCTTGCGCAACCCAGGTTCGCCGAAGCATGGACCATGTACCCGTTCAACGCCGGCTATTTCATGTGCGTGCGCCTAAACGACCTCGACGCCGAGGAGTACCGGGTGCGTCTGCTGAACGACTACGGGGTGGGCGTGATCTCCACCAGCGAGACCGACATCCGGGTGGCCTTGTCGTGTGTGGACGAGCAGGATCTGCCCGACCTGTTCGACGTGATGCTCGAATGTGCCTTGGAGATGAAGAAGGGGTAGCGACCGAAGAGGTGGCACTACGGCCACGGTGTGGTTGCGGTTCTACGCTGAGCTGGGGGATCTCCTAGCCAAAGAGCGCCGGGGGCGAGAGTTCGAGCATATCTGCGCGGCCGGAGGGTCCGTCAAAGACGTGATCGAAGGTCTTGGGGTCCCGCACACGGAAGTCGACCTCATCCTGGTGAACGGACGTTCCGTCGACTTCGGTCACCACGTGCAGGACGGCGACCGGGTGAGCGTGTACCCGGTCTTCGAGGCGCTGGACATCTCGCCGGTCTTGGCGTTGCGTCCTGAGCCGCTCCGAGTGTCACGCTTCATCGCCGATGTCCATCTCGGCCGGCTCGCGAGATATCTGCGGCTTGCGGGTTTCGATACTCTCTACCGTAACGACTGGGACGATGAAGAACTGGCGCAGCTTTCTGTGGGCGAGCGGCGCATTCTGCTCACGCGCGATCGCGGGCTTCTGATGCGCTCGGTAGTGACCCACGGGTATCTGGTGCGAGACAACCGGCCGCGCCCGCAGTTGAAGGAAGTCCTGGAGCGCTTCGACCTCTGGGGCGCGGTGGCGCCGTTCACCCGCTGCTCGGTGTGCAACGGCCTGGTCAGACCGGTGCCCAAGGCTGAGGTGGCGGTTGGCCTTCCCGAGCGGACGGCGGAGCACTACCAGGAGTTCTGGCGCTGTACCGGCTGTGGACGCGTGTATTGGCAGGGCGCGCACTACCGGTCGTTGTCGACGCTCTTCTCCCGGCCCGGGTCTCCGTCGTCGTCCGGATAAGGCAGGCCCAGCCGCCATCGAGAGAAGAGCGGCACGCCTATGAGGGCCAGCACGCCCATGCTCAGGATGCCCATGGAGGTCGCGGTTTCCCCGCCGGCCGCTTCGGCAAGAGGCGACAGGGCTGCGCCCAGTCCCTGGGAGGTGCGCTGTACGGCCCCGAACAGACCGAACCCCAAGGCTTGATAGTCGGAGTGGAAGGTCTGAGCGAAGGCTCCGCGCACGGTGGGGACGATAGCTCCCGAGACGAGACCATGCAGGGCGCCGCAGACCACCACCAGCCACAGGCTGGTGGCCACACTGAAGACGGCCGCGTTCAGCCCGAAGACGACCAGCCCGATGAGGATGATGCGTCTCACCAAGGGGCCGTCCGGCTTGAGGAAGGCGACGATTCCCGCCCCCACTGCCGACATGATCACCACCACCCCGGAGATGGCGAGGAGGCGGACCCCTTCGAACCCCGTGATCCTCTGTACGTAGAGGGGCAGGTAGATGGTGAGGCCCATGACCGAGGAGTTCAACATGAAGTACCCGGCCAAGAACCATCCCGCCCTGTATTGCCGGGACGACTGCTTCCAAAGGACCTTCATCCTTTGATGGAGGGTGCCCGGCGGCATGGTCACGGCATCGCCCTTCTTTTGCCACATGGCGTCCGTGAGCATGCTCGGTATCGCGCTGGCGACGAAAATGAGGCCGGCAGGGATGAGGGCGTATTGACGTCCTGAGACCCCCGGTATCAACTGCCCCGAAGCCAGTAGTTCGCAGATGCCCACCCCTACCGCGCCGCCGACGAAGCTGAGCGACAGACCGAGTGAGGAGACACTGACTATATTGGCCTCACCGGCAGCACGCAGCATGGAGGCGTTGTAGATGAGGCTGGAGAGTTGGAAGAGGTAGTTCGCTGCGCCGGCGACGACCAGGATGGTGGCGAGGGCAGCGGTGCCGGTGTGGGGCAACACGCTTGGCAGCATGAGCAGGAGGGCCGAGCAGATGACCGCCCGCACGAACCACCGCCGGCGTTTTTGCCTTTCGTCGGCGTAGACGCCTATGTACGGCCCGCTTAGGCCGATGGCCCACGACGAGACGGCCGACACCAGTCCGAATATCCACGCCGGGACGCCGAGGTCGGTGACTACCCAGATGGTGAAGTAGAGAGGAATGGCGAACTCGACCGCGGTGTTACCCAGGTCGTAGGCGTACCAAGCCTGCCGGGTGCGTCTGCCGGTGGTACCGCCGTCTATCGCCGGGTCTGTGTACATCGGGGCTTAGTGTACTATGAGTGCTTCCGGACACCAGGACGGTGGTCTCTTCGAGGTGACGGTGGGCGATATCAACACGAGGAGCAGCGGGTCGAACGATCCGACACAGCCTCTCTTTCACGAGGCACAGCACCTCAAACAGTGGGTGTTCATGATCCCCGTCGTCGCCGTGGTCGCGGTCGTGTGGTGGCAGTTCGTCCAGCAGGTGATCCTAGACAACCCACAGGGCCGGGAACCCATACCCGACTGGCTGGCCTTGGTCTTCACCATCGTCTTTGGCATCGGGCTTCCGGTGTTTGCCGCAAGGATGCGCTTGATCACCGAGGTGCGCCCGGGGTCGGTGACCGTGAATCTGACACCCTTCCGAAGCCGGACCATCGCGGCCGAGGAGATCTGGAAGGCGGAGGTGCGGGAGTACTCCGCGATCGGGGAGTACGGAGGCTGGGGAATCAAGACCAGCCGCCGGAATGGCCGTGCCTACGTCGCCCATGGCGACAAAGGGGTCCAGCTCGTCCTGGCTACGAAGGAGTTGGTGCTCATCGGTTCTCAGCGTCCCGAAGAGCTGCTGTCCGCCCTTCAGTCGGCAGGCGCCGACCTCGAGCGTTACGACGCGCGGATCGCCGAGGCG
>DAIRFC010000001.1:106099-115138 GCA_036795215.1 Actinomycetota bacterium
CGCCGAAGAGCACGGCGCCGATGCCGAAGACGAGGTCCACCTATGAGGATCGTGGTCGCATTGGGCGGCAACGCGCTCCTCAAGAGGGGGCAGCCGCTCACGGTGGGTAATCAGCGGGAGAACGTCAAGGCCGCCGCCCGCGCGCTTGCGCCGCTGGCGCGCGAACACAGCCTGGTGGTCACGCACGGCAACGGTCCGCAGGTGGGCCTGCTTGCTCTCGAAGCGGCCGCCTACACGGGGGTCGAACCGTACACCCTCGACGTGTTGGGCGCAGAGTCTGAGGGCATGATCGGTTACATGATCGAGCAGGAACTGGGTAACATGCTGCCCGAGGACGTTCCGTTCGCCACTATCCTCACCCAGGTGGAGGTCGACCCTGCCGACCCGGCGTTTGAGCACCCTACCAAGCCTATAGGTCCGCAGTATCCTCGGGAAGAGGCAGAACGGCTTGCCCGTGAGCACGGCTGGAGCATCGGGTTGGACAACGGCTTGTATCGCAGGCTGGTGCCATCGCCTCGGCCCAAACGGATCTTCGAGATACGGGTGGTGGAGTGGTTGGTGGAGCGGGGCGTCATCGTCATCTGCACGGGTGGGGGAGGTATCCCGACGGTCCTCACGCCCGACGGCGCACTTGTAGGGGTGGAGGCTGTGATAGACAAAGACCATGCCGGGTCGCTCCTGGCCAGATCGCTGAAGGCCGAGATGTACTTGATGCTCACAGATGCAGAGGCAGTGTGGGACAAGTGGGGGGAGCCCGACGCACGGGCAATCATCCGGGCGGCCCCGGATGCCTTGGGGCAGCTGGAGTTCGCCGCGGGGTCCATGGGGCCCAAGGTGGCGGCCGCCTGTGAGTTCGCCCGGGCGACAGGGGGTAGAGCGGGTATCGGAGCATTGGAGGATGCGGTGGCAATCATGGAAGGGCGCGCGGGCACTTTGATCTCGACCGAGTTCGACGGCTTCGAATATCGACCGTCGTTGTTCGACTGACGCGCCTGAGGAGCGAGGCCTCGGCCGCGAGTATTCGGCAGCCTACTGTGCCGGAGCTACGCCGGTGTTGCCCCTTGCTGTGAGCTACGGTGTGAGGGCTTGGGTGGCCGGGAGTTCCCTCCAGTCGAGGATCTGGTAGGTCCCGATGGTGGGGAAGTGGGGCGGAGGGTTGTGCAGCAAGAAGGCATCATACTCGTTCGCCCCGTTCTCGAATCCACCGTAGTTGCCCGTCCTCGTGCGGTAGGGTGTGTGGTACGAAGAAACCGAACCGAAGATAGTGAGACAGTCGCGGCGCGGCGCCCACATGACGTCGGCCCCGGAACAGTACTCCTTGCCGTTCTGCGCGATCATGGCGCCGTCTATCTCCATGTCCATCGTCGATATCTGACCCCCCTTCATGTAAGGAGCATACACGGGGATCTCGATGTTCTTCTGAGCGATCAAGCCCACCGCTACCGTTCCGTCTTTTTCGGAGTATGTCAGGTCGCCGACGACGTGGATGGATGTGGACTGCGTGTATCCCGACGGATTGAGCTGTCCCGAGCTGGCGATGGTGATGCGCCCGTGCAGGTTGGTGCCCTCTATCCAGACGTTGTCGTTCACGTAGATCACACCGTCGTCTGGGTAGTCGTAGGCGCCCGCGGAGATCCCGAAGTCGGCCAGGCCGTCCGTGGTGGTGGTGAGGTATCCGCCCACCTTGTTACCATCCTTGTGGTTCCACGCTTCGTACTCGCCAGTCACCAGCCGGATCTGGTACTTCTCGTTGGGCAGTAGCTGGATGTACCAGCCTTTTGTGTCGCCGTGGGCGGACGGCTTGGGGAAGCCGGTCGTTCCTGTGGAATACGGCAGGTTGACGGCGGTCCCCTGCGCCAACTCGTTGAGCCGGGCGAAATCAGAAGTGACCGTACCGAAATCCACCGCCGGAACGGGGAACTGCCAGAGACTACGAGAGGGGTGGCTGACGGGGACGATGTACTCGTACCCCGACCACACGCCGGGTTTGTTTCCATAGGAGCCATTGTAGGTCGCTCTGGCGCAGCTGATGATATCGCTTATGTTCCTGGTCTCCATGCAGATGCCGGTGTTCGAATGGGTCTTGCCCCACCACTTACGATCAAGAGGCCCACCTATGCGCACCTCGTCGTTGGTCAGCATCACGTACTCACTGAAAGCCGGACGCCCCAGGTGCGCGGTGACCGTTCTAGATTGGTCGACGGGCTGGTGCGATGTCCCCGTGAGCGTGACGGTTATGTGGGAATCGTCCTTCGTCGGAGCCACGATCTCCATCGTGTACTCACCCTGCACCGAATCGTCGTAGGGATCGAGGAAGGCGAAGGTCATCTTGTTGGGCTGGGCGGGGCTGGCGCCCGGGATGCCGAAACTGTTCGCCTCCGAGCTGGAGCCGCTCGCGACCATCCACAGGTATTGGTTCAGGCCGGCTTCGGCAATGGCCAGCGACTGCGTGTACGCGCGGTCTCGCTGGACCCGCTGTTGGTTGACCTGGACCTGCGCCAAGAGGACGCCACCCAGGATGAACATCGTGAACACCACGAGCATGCCTAGTATGAGGACATAGCCTCGCTCTCGGGCCAGCAGCCAAGCTTTGACACGCCCTATTGCTCGGCCGACCACCAGTCTTCTATCCACCATCGAGATCTCCCGTATTGCGTCCCCTCAATTGCACTCGAGTCGAGACCGCCGTTGCCCGCCGGGCGAGCTCGGGCTTCTCGTTCACGCTGAGATCGATGCCGACGGCGACCACGGCCCGTCGTAGGTCGGCGCTGTTCGGATCTGCTATCTGGTAGATGGCGCCCGTACCCTCGTTATAGGCGTAGTAGCTGAAGATCGGGTCGGATCCATTGCGGATTCCGTCCAGGATCACAAGGCTTTCCAGTTGATGCTGAGCCGGATAGGTTGGAGGTATCGTGCCGGTATCCGGCTCGGTGAGCTCCATCTTCAGGGTTGTCCCAGAAAGGTAGTAGTGGAGCTTCTCGGCCGAACCGTCGCCATCCACATCGGCGTAGAAGGCCATCTCTTGAGGCCGTGCCAGAGCCAAAGAGTCGTCTATGGAGGTCTGATTGGAGTCGGAGTCGCATGCGCCCCGGATGTAACGGCTCATCTCGTACATGGCGAAACGGGCTGAGTCCTGGTTCTGGATGCGCGTTGTCTGATCGGCGGTAGAGCGCAGGGCGCTCAAGTAGAACGTCAGCACCGTGACGGAGATGATACCGGCGATGAGCACCACCACCATCAGCTCCACCAAAGTGAAGCCTTCCTGGCGTGACGCTCTTGTCTCTGTCAGTTTCATCGCATCGCCACCATCAAGGATTGGGCAGTTCGAGTTCTACTTCACGCTGCGTATCCGGATCGAGAGTCAGGCCTATCTGGCCCGAAAGGAGGGTGATGCTCGAGTCTATCGAGTCGGGTTCCACTCCTGACGGCAACTGCAGGACCGGGGAGTAGGTGTCGACCGTGTAGATGATGTAAGGCTCGAGATCGGTCCCGTACCTCAAGTCGTAGAAGTAGGCATAGCCATCCGCATCAGTGAACACAGTGGACTCCGAGACCCAGGGTTCCACCGACAGGTGTCCCTTCAGGGTCAATGCGACATCGGCCCTGGCTGAGCCCGCCCCGTCGGTGAGATGCACGGTGAACCCAGACAACTTGTCGATGATGAGCTGAACCACCGTGAAGGGCATGCCCTTCACGACCACCAATCCCTCCTTTGTGGCCGCATCGTTATAGCCCGTCTTGGTGGCAGTCACGTAGTAGCTGTTGGTGTTGTCGGGGGTGAGGCCGGGGACCATCAGATGCCCGTTGACATCGGTCCGGATAGCGGAGGTGGAGATGTTGACGTGAGGTATCAGGTGATCGTTGGTGATGCGCAGCTGGGCGTCGGCGACCGGTCCGCCGGGCAGGTTCGTCACCGTGATATCGAGCGTCCCGCCCTCGGCGCCTCCCCCGATGTTGGTGCTCATCTGCATGGGCTCGAGCTCTTGGCTGTCGGTCGCTTTGACAATCACGGTCGCTCGTTTGTAGTTGGCCGGATAGGGACCGGAGTAGCTCGGATCCTCGACGTAGATGACTTCCCGGGTTATCTCCAGAGGGACGCCCTTGACGGTCTTGGTCTCTACATCGGGTATTGAGCCGGACGGGTTGCCCGCTACGGTGCCGATGTCTCCATAGGGGAGGGAGCGCATGGAGTCGATTTCTTGGGCTGCGACCTGGTGCATGAGGGTGCGGGTCTCGGAGTCCATGACGCGATTTCCTGCGGAGGCGAAGAATTGGGCCATGCCGAGAAGACAGACTGCGACGAGAACAACAGCCACCATCACCTCGATCAAGGTGAAACCTCGCTCCTCGTGGTGAGTCTGTCTTTCCCCCCATTTGACCAACATGTGACTTCCGTTTCTCGCCCTGATACAGCAACACCCACTGGCGTCGGCCTAGGCCGGCAAGTCATCGTACACGCTGGTGTACTGATACAACATCGACAACAGTGGGCCGTAACTTTAGGATTATCTTGTAGAGTATTCTCCTGGGTAGTTCCTATCCACCTGTGAGTGGTCGCGCGCCTTGCTCCAGGCCGCCGCAATGGCCCTCGCGCTGCCCGAGGCAGGATAGAATGCTCAGGGACTACATCCGTTGCAGACCACGGTTATCACACATCTCGAGGGGAGCAGTATGACCGATAGGACCAGTCATCATGCCACAGCTGGGCACCTGCCCACGTTGTTCGACTGATGAACGCCTATGCCATAGCCGCGCTGGTGGGCGTGCTCGTTGTCGAGGCCGTGGAGTTGGGCGGGATCCTGCTCAATCTGCGCGCGCTCGACCCCAAGGTGCCGGCGGAGTTCGCCGACCTCTATGACGCCCAGACCTATCGGCGTTCGCAAGAGTACACCCGGGCTCGCACCCGCCTGGGCATAGTCTCGTCTCTCTTCGACCTAGCCGTGCTCCTGGCTTTCTGGTTCGCCGGGGGGTTCGGCTGGCTCGATGGCGTGGTGAGGGATTGGGGTCTGGGGCCCATCTGGGGCGGGCTAATCTTCTTGGTGATCGTGTTCGCCGCCCTCTGGGTGCTTGGGCTTCCTTTCAAGATCTGGGCGGTCTTCGTCACCGAAGAGAGGTTCGGCTTCAACCGCACTTCACGCGGCACTTTTGCGCTCGATTCCCTCAAGGGGATCGCGCTGAGCGCAGTCTTGGAGATCCCGCTGGCGATCGCGTTTCTCGCCCTGTTCGAATACGGGGGCCGGGCCGCCTGGGTCTACGCGTGGTTGGCCGTGGCCGCGTTCACCCTGCTCATCCAGTTCCTGGCGCCCAAGGTCATCATGCCGCTGTTCAACAAGTTCACCCCTCTGGAGGATGGCGAACTCAAGGACGCTGTCTTTGCGTATGCAGAGCGGGTCGACTTCCCGTTGAAGGAGTTGTTCACCATGGACGCTTCACGGCGTTCGAGCAAGGGTAACGCCTTCTTCGCCGGCTTCGGCAAGAACAGGCGCATCGCCTTGTACGACACGCTTGTCCAACGGCATGACACCGACGAATTGGTGACCATCCTGGCCCATGAGGTGGGCCACTACAAGAAACGCCACGTGCTCGTCGGCACGGTGCTCTCCATGGTGGAGATGGGAGTGTTCTTGGGGCTTTTCGCCCTGCTGGTCGATCAGACCGGCCTGTTTGAGGCCTTCCGCGTAGACGAGCCCTCTGTGTATGCGGGCATCATCTTCGTTCCGATACTGCTCCGGCCGCTCCAGTTGGTGCTCTCGGTCGCTTCGGCGGCTCTGTCCCGGCGTCATGAGCGGGTGGCGGACTCCTTCGCCATGACTACCACAGGTCGCGGCGACTTGCTGGCGGCGGGTCTGAGACGTCTCTCCAAAGACAACCTTTCAAATCTCACGCCTCACCCGTTCTATGTTTTTCTCGAGTATTCGCACCCGCCTCTGCTGGAGAGGGTGAGGGCGCTCGAGGTGGGTCACGCGGGCCCGGATGATCCGGCGATCGCACGAACGAATGTGCCGCAGTAGGCCCCGAACAGGTTAGAATCACCTCTTACACGCGAAAGGAGCCGACCATGAAGATCGCACTCATAGGCCAGGCGGCCTTCGGTGAGAAGGTGCTGGAAGCGCTGCTCCATGCTGGTGAGGAGATAGCGGTCGTATACATGCCGCCCGACTCCGCGGCAGGCAAGGCCAATACGTTCAAGGAGCTGGCTGAGAGCAAGGGCATCCCCGTGCGCCAGCCGGCCCGCATGCGCGACCCTGAGATCTTTGAGGACTACAAGACTTTCGGAGCCGATCTCAACGTCATGGCCTTCGTCACCGACATCGTGCCTCTCACCATCCTGAACCACCCTCCGTTGGGCACCATCCAATACCACCCGTCGCTGCTCCCGCGGCATCGAGGGGCGAGCGCCATCAATTGGGCCATCATCAATGGCGAGACCAAGACGGGGCTCACTATCTTCTGGCCTGACGAGGGTCTGGACACCGGTCCGATCTTGTTGCAACGAGAGGTAGAGATAGAGCCCGACGACACCCTGGGCACCGTCTACTTCGACAAGCTCTTCCCGGTGGGTGTCGCGGCCATGGTCGAGTCGGTGGACTTGATCAAAGAAGGCAAGGCGCCCAAGATCGCTCAAGACCTCACTCAGGGCGAGTACGAACCGATCTGTAACAACATGAAGATCGACTGGATGTACCCGGTGGGTGTGGTCTACAACGTCATCCGCGGCTGTAACCCCTCGCCCGGCGCGGTCACGCGATTGGGCGACCAGGAATTCAAGATCCTGGATTGCCAGAGGCTCCCTGTCAGTGGGCCTGAGGTTCCTGGGACCGTCACCGAGATCACAGAGCAGGGTTTCCAAGTGGCCTCGAGCGGCGGAAGTGTCTTCGTCCGGCGCGTCCAGCCGGTAGGCAAGCCCAAGCTCAGCGCGGGTGACTTTGCATCGTTCTTCAGCTTGAAGGTCGGCGACCGGCTGGGGTGAGCGCCCGCCAGGCTCTGAGGGGCGTTGTCGTGTCGAGAGGATGGCCCAGGAGCGGAGCGGCCGTTTCCTTGGAGTCGATATTTTTTTGCGACAGTGTGAGACTCGCGGTACACTGCGGGTGTCTCGTTGAGGTAGCTGGGGGAAACGGATAGGATCACGCAGCCTAGGCGGCGGGAGCCTTCGCAGGGAGGTGAGATGAAGAAGATCGCACTAGCGTCAGATCACGCTGGGTACCAGCTCAAGGAGATCTTGAAGGCCCACCTTGAGTCGGGCGGGTACGCGGTGAGCGACTACGGGACCGACAGCGAGGAGGCAGTGGACTACCCGGACTACATCCGGCCGGCCGCCAAGAGCATCGTGGAGGGCAGAAACGATCTGTGCATCGTCCTGGGTGGCAGCGGCAACGGTGAGGCCATCGTCGCGAACAAGGTGAAGGGGGTCAGGTGCGCGGTCTGCTGGAACGTGGAGAGCGCGCGCCTTGCCAAGCAGCACAACGACGCCAATGCGATCTCCATCGGCGCCCGCCTCGTAAGCGAGAGTCTTGCGAAGGAGATCGTCGACACCTGGCTGAACGCTGAGTTCGAGGGGGGGCGGCACGTCCGCAGGATAGAGAAGATCGAGCGCACGCGTCGCGACTGCCGACCGGACGGGAGTCTGGGAACGTCCGGCTTGGGGAGCTGAGCGCTTCGGCGGCTGACGCTGACTACGAGTCGGCACAGTCGTCGAATGGGTTGTTGCGATCGCTGTAGGGGGGACCCCGCATGGCCATGTCGGATGCGATTGATACCTGGCCTTGCCGTCCGGTCGCCTTGGTGACCGGCGCGAGCCGCGCGATAGGTATCGGCGCCTCGATCGCGGCGGCGCTGGCCGAGTCAGGTTGGGATGTGGCCACGACTTTCTGGCGACCTTACGATGCCTCGATGCCCTGGGGGAGCGAATCGTCCGAGGTCCAGACTCTTCGGGCCACATTGGAGAGCCACGGTGCGCGTACGACCTCTGTGGAGGCCGACCTGTCGCTGGTCGAGTCGGCAGCGCAGGTGTTCGACGCGGTGGAGCGCGGCCTCGGGCCGGTCACGGCGCTGGTGATGTCGCACTGCCACAGTGTCGATAGCGACATCTTCACGACCGATGTCGAGAGCTTCGACCTGCATTTCGCCGTGAACGCGCGGGCGACGTGGCTCTTGGTGCGGGAGTTCGGCCGGAGGTTCCGCGGCGAGCGGGGCACCGGCCGGATCATCTCCATCACCAGCGATCACACGGCCTACAATCTCCCGTATGGCGCAAGCAAGGGCGCCATGGACCGCATCGTGCTGGCGGCGGGCTGGGAGTTCAGGGAGAAGGGCATCACCGCCAACGTCATCAATCCGGGGACCACCGACACCGGGTGGATGTCGGACGATCTCATGGCCGAGGTCAGGCGCATCACGCTGGCGGGCCGCGTGGGGATGCCTCGAGACTGCGCCAACCTGGTCAGGTTCCTGTGTTCAAAGGAGGGAGGATGGGTGAACGCCCAACTGCTCTACAGCAACGGAGGGCTGGTGTGACGCCATGAGCGACCTCATCGAGCATCGGGTCGGAGACTAGTAGAATAGAGACCGACCCGGCCGGGTATCCGGCGGTATCCGAGTTCGAGCGAGGGAGAACCCTATGAGATCTGTGGACATCCTGGCGCTAGTGGCCGCTGATGGACCATACCCCGAACATGCCGAAGAGTTGATGGCTTACGGTCAGTTCGTCGGCTCGTGGGACGTCGACGCCATCTGGCACGACCGCGATGGAGGAGAGAGGCATGCGAAGGGTGAATGGCATTTTTCCTGGGTCCTTGGTGGTCTGGGGGTCCAGGACGTGTTGTTCGCGATCGGAGCTGCCCCGCACGACTATGGCACCAGCCTACGTTGCTATGACGCGGCCGCGGGTGTGTGGCATGTGGTCTGGATGCAGCCGCATGGTAGCGAGTTCGTCTACATGACGGGCCGCAACACGGGTGAGCGCATCGAGCAAGAGGTCATATCGCTGGATTCTGGGCGCCGCGAACGCTGGGTCTTCACCGATGTGACCCCGAACACCTT
>DAIRFC010000001.1:115238-117951 GCA_036795215.1 Actinomycetota bacterium
TGGCTCTCGACAGCCTGGGCAGGAAGAACCGGAACTGGAGCGGGCTCTCAGCGAGGTGAAAACTCTGCAAGGTCTCCTGCCGATCGGCGCGTTCTGTTCGGAAGATCGCTGCGCATCCGGTCGATGAGGCGATGCGGACCCATGTGGGTATGATGCGGCTCGAGGTGGAGGCCGTCGCGGTCTAGGAAAGAAAGAACTGGGTTGACACTCGCGCGGAGCCAAACGGACAAGACGGTCCCCGACGAGGTCGGAGTGGCCTTCGTGCGCCTTGGGCTTGCCATAGGCCGGCATCTTCCCGGGTACGTCGATACATACTTCGGCCCCGCCGATATCGCCCAGAGGGTCGAGGCGGAAGGCGCGCTACCGGCGAGTGAGCTCGCGGCGCTCGCAGACGGATTGGCCCAGGAGGTCGCCACGTATGCCTCTCTCGATCCGGTCCGTCGGGAGTACCTCAAGGGCGAGGTCGCGGCGATGCAGACCACGACCCGCATGCTGCAGGGCGAAGCCCTGGAATTCGTCGATGAGGTGCGCGCGCTCTACGGTGTGGCGCCGGGCTGGGTCGACGAGACGGTCTTCACCGAGGCGCACCGAGTCTTGGCCGATCTGCTGCCGGGGCCAGGAACACTCACGGAACGGGTGCAGGCATTTCGGCGGAGCATGCGTATCCCGATCGCTGTGGCCGCGCCCATGATCACCCGGTTGGCCGCGGAATTCCGCGAGCGCGCCCGCGCCGCCTTCCCACTGCCGCCCGGCGAGGACTGTGTCTTCTCGTTCGTCCGAGGACAGCCTTGGACGGCTTACAACTGGTACGAGGGGGAGGGGCGGTCGCGGATCGAGATCGACGAGGATCATCCCCTCTACGTCTACCAGTTGCCGGAGATAGTTGCCCACGAAGCATACCCGGGCCACCACACCGAGCACGCTATCAAAGAACAAGTCCTCTACCGGGAGCAGAGCCGGCTCGAACATTCTGTCATCCTGGGCCACGTGCCGTCGTCGCTGGTATCCGAAGGGATCGCCGAGCATGCGGTGGACGTGATCGTTCAGCCCGGGGAGCTCATCCATTGGTACGGGGAGATACTGCAGGAGGCAGGAATGCCGCGGGCCGAGGCCGCCCGGGTGGATGAGTTCTCACGCGCTCTCTTGCCACTCGCCAGGGTGGCCGACAATCAGCTCCTGCTTTCAAACGGACGGGGTGCGTCCGACGATGAGGTGATCGCCTACGGTCTGCGTTATGCGCTGAACACCGCCGAGGACCAGCAGCGCTTGCTGCGATTCATGAAGGACCCGCTCTGGAGATCGTACGGTTTCAATTACAGTCTTGGTCATCACGTCGTGGAGACCTATCTGGGCGTGTCCAGAGACCGGATTACGGCTTTCGCCCGGCTCCTGCAAGAACCCCTGACGCCGGGGCAGTTGCTCGCGGCCGCATAGCCCGGTCCGCCGGCCGTGTTTCCCTCTCCCCGTGTTGCTTCCCACTCAGTGGCGGATACGCTACGATTAGCCGACCTTTAATCGAGCCCTGTGAGGCCGAAAGGAGAAGCTAGGCATGAGCATGCGCCCGTGCGCCCGTCTGGGCCGCCCCCGTCCGCGGACTATCCACCCTTCGCATCCGGTCGAATAGCCGTGCCCCGCCGCACCGACATCAACAAGATCATGCTGCTGGGCTCCGGGCCCATCGTCATCGGGCAGGCGTGCGAGTTCGATTATTCCGGCACCCAAGCCTGTAAGGTGCTCATGGAGGAGGGCTACGAGGTCGTGTTGGTCAACTCCAACCCGGCCACCATCATGACTGACCCCTCGTTCTCCCACCGTACCTACATCGAGCCCCTGGTGCCCGAAGTGGTGGCCAAGATCATCGAGGTGGAGCGGCCGGACGCCCTGTTGCCCACTCTGGGAGGCCAGACCGCGCTCAACCTGGCAGTCGCTCTGTCCGAGGACGGCACCCTCGAGAAGTACGGCGTCGAGCTGATCGGCGCCGATTACGCCGCCATACGGCGCGCCGAAGCGCGCGACGAGTTCCGAGCCACCATGGCCTCCATCGGCCTCAGGGTCCCCGAGAGCGCCGTGGTGAATTCCGTGGAAGAGGCCCGGGCCGCCCTCGGTTCCGACGATGGTGGGGGTGGCGGCGGCGGTGAGGGTCACGAATGCGGACTCCATCTGCCCCTCATCATCCGGCCCAGCTTCACCCTGGGCGGGCACGGGGGAGGGGTGGCCGCCACCGAGGCCGAGTTCGACGCCGCCGTGCAGGCGGGACTCGACGCCTCGCCGACGCACCAGGTGCTCCTGGAGGAGAGCGTCATCGGCTGGAAGGAGTTCGAGCTCGAGGTCATGCGCGATCTCAAGGACAATGTGGTGATCGTCTGCTCCATCGAGAACATCGACCCCATGGGCGTCCACACCGGCGACTCCATCACGGTCGCGCCGCAACAGACGCTTACCGACCCTCAGTACCAGCGCCTGCGCGACGCCTCGCTGGCCATCATCCGGGCCATCGGTGTCGAGACCGGCGGCTCGAACATCCAGTTCGCCTTATCGCCCGAGACCGACGAGCTGATGGTCATCGAGATGAATCCTCGAGTCAGCCGCTCCTCAGCCCTGGCTTCCAAGGCTACCGGCTTCCCCATCGCCAAGATCGCGGCCAAGCTGGCAGTCGGGTACACGCTCGACGAGATCGCCAACGACATCACCCGCAAGACGCCGGCCTGCTTCG
>DAIRFC010000112.1:0-1784 GCA_036795215.1 Actinomycetota bacterium
GCAGCGGAACAGGAGCAGACCTTCTGACGTAAGGACGCCGTCTGATCGGTAGTAACATGGGGCAAGGTCTCTCGTTTATCCTACGATGGTTCTGGAGGCGGAAACATGGGGCTCGCTCAAGACCTGGCAGAATACATCGTGGCCACCGATTTCGCGTCCTTCGATGCCGACGCCATAGAGTGGGCCAAGTGGCGCGTGCTCGACGTGTGCGGGTGCGCTCTCGCGGGAGCGGAAGCACCCGGTTGCGACATGATGAAGGATCTGGTGACGGATTGGGGTGGGGCGGGGGAGAGCACCATCCTGGCTTACGGTGGTCGGGCCCCGGCCCACAATGTCGCCATGCTGAACACCCTGATGGCCCGGTCACACGACTATGAGCCCGTGGAGGCGGAATTCGAGGGTCGTGGCAGTCCGGCTCATATCAGCGGAACCACCGTCCCGGTGGCGTTGGCAATGGCCGAGAAACAGAGAGCCGACGGGAAGCGCCTCCTCACCGCTCTCATTGTCGGCGACGACATCGCCGCCAGACTGGCGGTCAACTCGGGCTTCGATTTTGATCTGGGTTGGGACGAAACCGGCACCGTCAATGTGTTTGGGGCCGCTGCCACAGCCTGCAAGCTGCTTCAGTTGAACGAGCAGCAGATCTTCGATGCGCTGGGAATCGCACTCAACCGGCTGTCGGGGAGCATAGCGGGCATCTTCGACAAGACCCTCTGCTACAAGTTGCCCATGGCCTGCTCGTCCCGCGAGGGGGTTTTCGCAGCCGAATTGGCGCAAAGGGGTTTTCAGGGGGTGGCCGACCCGTTCGTGGGGCCGCGTGGCTATTTCTCGATGTTCTGCCGGAACCACTCGGCCGACCAAGTAGCTAAGGGCTTGGGCAGGGAGTTCTATTCAGATTGCGTCATCAAGCCCTATTCGGCCTGCCGGATAACCCATCCATTCATCGACTCCGCCCTCGCAATAGCGACGAGTCACGATGTTGACGCCGGAGAGATTGCGGCGATAACGATTCATGGGACCCAGTTCGGGGCTCACTCTTTCTGCGCCCAGCCCTTACCCTCCACGGAGATACGGCAGCCCGATGCCGCCTTCAGCATTCGTTACTGCGTGGCTGCGGCTCTGCTCTGGAGAGAGGTGGCGCCGCCGCATTTCACCGATGAGTCTCTGCATGATCCGAGGATAAGGCACCTTGCAGGTTGCATGGAGGTGGTCGCTGATCTACCCCAGCGGGAGCCCGGCGACAATCAGGTCAGGATGGAAGTCACCATGAGCGACGGCAGGAGCTTCTCGGCTCACACCCTTGTGGGTAAGGGAGACATGCGCGAGGGGAGCGTGAACTTAAGCGACGTGCAGGCCAAGTTCCTTGCGAACGCTCGATTCGCGGGCCTGGACGTTGTGAAGGCGGAGCAGGCCATGGCAATGATCGACCGGCTCGAAGACCTCGAGGACGTGCGCTCACTGATGCGGCTGCTCGTCAAGGGCGAGAACCAGAGCTAGGACAACCGTGGTAATCCGGGCGGGCTCTGACTAGAGATTCGTAGTTGTCAAAGATGGTCGGGCTGGGGGCTTCCGGCACTCGGCTCACTGTGACCGACTACGGGTCGTTGTGACCCGAGAACGACCGACGCGAGACTACAAAGCCGGCTGCGACGCAGAGCGCCGCAACTGTTAGAGCGACCGACTCTGAGCGCCAGAGCCAGGAAGCCTGATGCCTCAGGTCGATGAGATCAAGTAGCCGATACAGGAGAAACAGGGTCGCTGCGATGGCAAGGACGCCCTCTCGC
>DAIRFC010000112.1:1884-5853 GCA_036795215.1 Actinomycetota bacterium
GCTGCTCCTCCGCTGAAGAAGGCGACCGCTATAACCACGAATGCAGCGACGAGCAGTAGGTAGAGGGACACAGTAACCCAGAGGCTGGCCGCGTAGTACGCGTTGTCGAACAGGCCGGCTGGTTCGCGCGCGAGGTTGTCGACGTAGGTTTCGATGTTGGCGGCCGCAGCGAGAAGATAGGCGACCGCCAATGTGGCCGCCGCAGCGCCGAGAAAGGTATCGCGAGCTGATCGCGCAGCGTTGGGTTGCACGCTTCGTCACCTTCCGTTCTGGTGAAGCGCGGTGCTTGAACCATGGCCGGCAATCCCCACGGCCCGAAGCGCTCCGATAGTAGCATCTCCAAACCGATAACCGCGCGAGAGACCATTCCGGAGCCGAGTTGGATGGATGGCCTTCTCTGCGAGGGTGGCTTGGCGGCGGTGAGATTGCTGCCCATTGCCGAGAGTGCTGTATCAAGGTATGCGCGGCGAACAGACCGAGCGTGATCCGATGCTCCGAATGTGAAGAACTACCCTGCTATCGCATCACGGATATGATCGATACTGGTCTGTTGCGCCGTGCCGAATACATGACAAACCTTGGGAAGATTCGTGCCATGGGTGTTGAGGACTGGGTTGAGTACGAGGAAGAGCGTTGGAGGTGTCTTCGGTGCGGCCTGCCCATGAGTTGGTATGACACCGAATGCGCCCGATGTGGAGAGGCGAGATCGGAGCGGCTGTTCCCTCTGACGTAGGAAACACGCCAACCGCTTAGCTCCATTCGGCAGCTTGACGACGGAACTCGCCGCAGAACGGCCCGCCTCAAGGCGAGAACAGATCGACCAGTTGTTCGATGATCGAGCCTGTCTCGCCCTGCTCGATGAGGACAAGGCCCACCTCCGGTGCATAGTACTTCACCTTGGATATGCCGGGTTCAAGAGAAGTCGACTCCTTGATCTTCACGACTCGCTCGAACGATCCGTACTCGATCTCGATGGTGGCATCCACTTCCAGCACCTCAGCCATGATCTCTGCCCGGTCGTCAGCATACCCCTGGTGGTAGATATCGCCAGGCCGTGGTTTGCCCTTCATGACTATGCACGGAACCGCTCCGTCGACACCCGCCTGCCACGAACCGGCGGTGCCGACCACCTCATCTCCTTCATGCTCGGTGACCCGCCGGCCGAAACACCACACGTTGCCGACACCGTCTTCGGCGTACCAGGCGACGGTATCGGTGTAGGATCTCGTTGCGGGGTCGTCCACATAGGCGTATCCCGTGAACACGGCGCACTCCACCCCCATCACGACCTGCGTCTGGGTCGTCGGGGCCAGCGTCACTCTGGCGGTTCCCTTTTCGTCGCGACGTTCGTAAAGGTATACGAGACCCGGCGTGGCCGCGAAGTACTCGTTTGTGAACGTTGCGGAGAAGCCCGCAGGGTCAAGAGCCGGCATCGAGGTGGTGCTCTGTAGAGGGGCGGTCGTGGTCGTGGTCCGCGGATCGATGAGGGTTGTCGTGGCGGCCTCGTCATCGCAGCCCGAGAGCAGCGTGGTCCACACGAACAGCGAGAAGGAGAGAATCAGGATGAGGATGCTGATTGGCACACGCTTCATCTTGTCTCCTCGCGAGAGAGTCTCTCGTTGTCGAAATCCGGTTCAAGGTACCACGGTATGCTGCATCTGGACGAACGCCGGTCTGTTGTCCGGGACGGAGCCGATTCGGGTTGACGATCTCGGGGTACAGATCGCTGTGAAAGGCAGGCTGCCTTATGCCGCGGGTAATGAAGGGCGGCATCGGCATGCAGGGGAAAGCTCGAATCGAACAGGAGTGAATCATGCTGCTGCGGCGGATTGAAAGCCCAGGCTATCCGCACTACTCCTACGTGGTGGCCGATGACTCCACGGGTCTGGTTATCGACCCCCGGCGTGACGTTGATCTCTACCTTGATATTGCCGCATCCGAAGGGTTTCGCATCGCAGACATCTTGGAGACTCACCGTCACGAGGATTTCGTCTCAGGCTCCAAGGAGTTGGCCGGACGGACGGGCGCCACCGTCTGGCGCGCCGCAGATGATGGGGTGGAGGGTTACGCCTCGGCCTTGAGTGAGGGGCAGGAGTGGGCCGTGGGGTCTCGTGTACTACGTGCGGTCCGCACGCCCGGTCACACGCCGGGTAGCACCTCTTTCCTGCTCGACGAGGGCCAGGGGGGGCCTTGGGCATTGTTCACGGGAGATACGCTCTTTGCCGGGGAAGTGGGGCGTACCGACCTATTCGGTCCCGAGCAAGCTCCCGACATGGCGCGCTCGCTCCATGCCTCTATCATGAACATGTTGGGGCCGCTGCCCGACGATGTCGTAGTGCTGCCGGCTCATGGCGCCGGCTCAGTCTGTGGTGCTGCGATCGTGGATAGGCCACTCACGACACTGGGCTTCGAGCGGCGGACAAATCCTAAGCTCTCTATGGATGAGGCGGATTTCGTGGCTGCCGCAGCCCCGGACCGGCTCCCGCCCTATCTGGCCATTATGCGCGATTTGAATACTCTCGGGGGCCGGCCGGTTGGCAGTCTTCGTCGGCCGGCCGCACTGTCTCCTGGTGACTTCGCCCGTCTTATCCCCCAGGCCCAGGTAGTGGACGCCCGCCCAACGACCTCCTTTGTCACTTCTCACATCCCCGGCGCGCTTTCCCTTCATCCCGAGGGATTCTTCGCATATGCCGGTTGGTTCTTGTCCTATGACCTCCCAGTGCTGCTGGTTTGTGAGCCGTGGTTACTGGAACACACCGTCACTCTGCTTCACCGCCTCGGGGTGGATCGGGTCGAGGCTTACTTGGCGGGAGGAATGATAGCCTGGCACACTGCGGCGCTGCCGGCCGAGCGAACGCCCACTATGACCGTCTTGGACGCTTGTACTCATTTGGATGAAGACGCCTCCAGCTGGCTGCTCGATGTTCGCCGCCCCACAGAGCTCGCCACGCAGGGTGAGATCCGTAACGCTCACAACATCCCCCTACAAGAACTTGAGGAACGGCTTGATGAAGTACCGTCTGACCGGCACGTGTACATCTTCTGCGGCAGCGGGGTCCGCTCGGGTGTAGCGGCGAGTGTACTGGCGCGGGGAAGGGGCCTTCAGTCAACCGTCATGCTAGGTGGTTTCGCCGGCTGGCGTTCCACTGCCTGTCCGTACGAACCGCCGAGCCAAGAATGATGCCGGTGGGTCCGTGGGGTTGGTTTCAACAACATCAAACCGGAGGAGAGAGTGGCGTGTGAACGACTGCAAGGATGGGTTCGGCGTTCATGGCGTCTGCAGCTCCACGGTCCAGGGGATCTCGGCGGGGACTGAGTTGAGCAGCACATACGTACCGTCGAGGTCGTCGACCTCCTTCACGGGGTAGGCAGGGATCAGGGTAAGCGCTATCCCGTCGCTTATGGCCTCAGTGATGGTAATGAGATCGGTCAGCCGGTCCGCCGGGATGATGGCCAGAAGGACCCCGTCCAGCTCACCGGCGTCAGGCATGTCGAGGACCAGCCGCGCTTCGCCCTTGACGGTGAAGGGGTCGCTCACCAGGAGCCCAGGCAGGTCTTGCCAGGGGGCGGCATCGGACTTCAATGCGACCACCGTCTTCCAGCCGTCGTCACCCGTGCCCTGGTCGGCAGATGCCGAAGTTGCAGGTGGCTGCGCGGCGGCTGTGGTGTCGGTGACAGTCGTGTCAGTCGTGGGCGCTTCCATCGTGGGCGCCGCAGTGGTGGAGACGGCCTGCGCTGCGGCCTCGGGCGCCGCAGTCGTGTTGTCACCGCCGGTCGCATCGTTGCCACACGCTGCCAACATCAGGGTGGTCGCCAGGATGACGGCCAGAATCACTACACTGCGGAACTTGCTCATTACGCTCCCCTCGTCGCTTGGCTTGTCACTGTACAGCAGTCTAGTGCCTCGCGCCACTCGTGGGGCGGGTCAGGATGCCGACAGGCGCTAAGGTGACATCCGCCAACATGAGC
>DAIRFC010000113.1:0-5579 GCA_036795215.1 Actinomycetota bacterium
GTGTCAAGCTTGTCCGGCATCCGGGCGATAATCGCCTTAGCATTCCCGCTCGTGCGTCGGCAGACGCCCGGCAGACCGGAGCAACCGTGGAGAACATGATACATAGGGGTCATTCGGAAGCCCGCGACCCGGCGGAGGCCGTGCTGCAGCTCTACGAACAGCTCCGCGGGCCCGACATGGAGCTGGTCGTTTTCTTCTGTTCGTCTTCATACGACTTGAACGCTCTCGCGTGCCAGATCGGCCGGACGTTCCACGGAGTGCAGGTGGTCGGCTGTACGACGGCGGGTGAGATCGGACCGCTCGGCTATCTCGACGGAGGTCTTGCGGGGATCGCCTTCCCCACGGAGTCCTTCACGGCGGTGTCGGGCCGCGTCGATGGTCTGCACGACTTCGCGGCCGATGCTGGAGAGGCCCTTGTCAGCCTCCTCCTGGGAAAGCTCGAAGCACGAGCGCCCGACGCGAACGAGCAGAGCATGTTCGCTTTCCAAATGATCGACGGCCTCTCGCTGCGTGAGGAATCCGTGACACGGGCCTTCCAATATGCTCTGGGGCGGATCCCGCTGTTGGGCGGCTCGGCGGGCGATGCGGCCCGCTTCGGCCACACACATGTGTTCAGCGAGGGTGCGTTCCGCGAAGACAGCGCGGTCTTGATCGTCGCCTCCACCTCCCTCCCGTTCATGACCTTCTCGACGCAGCACTTCGTCGCCACCGAACGGCGTGCAGTCGTCACTGCCGCCGACCCGGCCACTCGTACAGTGCTCGAGATCGACGGGTTCCCAGCAACCGAGGGCTACGCGAGGCTCGTGGGGGTCAATCCCAGGGAGCTGGAGCCTTCGTTCTTCTCGTCACACCCCGTGGTGGTGCGCATCGCCGGTACCGACCATGCCCGATCCATACAGAAGACCGGTCCCGACGGGAGCCTCGTCTTCTACTGCGCCATAGAAGAGGGCGTGGTGCTGCGGGCCGCAGAGAGGGGCGACCTGGTGGCCGGCCTGCACGACGAGCTTGCCCGTGTGCGGCATCATCTGGGCACGCCCAGCTTGGTCTTGACCTGTGATTGCATCTTGCGAAAGCTCGAGATCACGCAGGACGGGCAGAAGGACCGCGTCGCCCAGATACTCCGGCGCAACAACGCCGTCGGATTCTCCACCTACGGCGAGCAGCTGCATGGGGTGCACGTGAACCAGACCATGACCGCTATCGCCTTCGGCCACGCGGAGGAGAGATGACGGCCGGCGACCTCTCTCAGAACGAGCCCGCCGCTACCGAGGATGCACTCCGTGAGGAGATCGCGCGGCTCAACAAGATCGTTCAGGTGCTTATGGACCGTGCAGAGCGCAGCACCAGCGAACAGGTCACCGCCTACGGCGTCTTTCAGGCCACAATAGTCCTGGAAGACCTGGTGCAACGCCGCACCGAGGAGCTACGACGGGCGCTGGATAGAAACGAACGGATCACGCGGACGCTCAGAGAATCCGAGGCCAGGTTTCGCGGCATAGCCGAACAACCGCTGGCCGGGATCGCCATCTGGGAGCAAGGCCGGTTCACCTACGTGAACACCCGCTTTGCCGAGACCTTCGGCTACAGTCGCGAAGAGATCTTGGCCATCTCGCCCATCGAGACCATCCACCCGGGCAGCCGCCCGCTCTTTGCCGAGCACATCCGCAAGTGCCTCGCTCGAGAGCCCGCCCCCAACCTGATCAGCTACGTGGGGCTCAAGAAAGACGGCACTACCACCGACATCGATCTGTCCAGCTCCCGCATGGAGCTCAGCGACAAGGTGGCGATCGTCCACGTCGTCACCGACGTGACCGCCCGCAGGCGGGCGGAGCGCGAAGTGCTCATCCTCAACAGACGATTGGCCGAGCAGGCCATCCGCGATCCGCTCACCAGCCTCTACAACAGACGGTACATGGAAGAATCGATCGAGCGGGAGCTGCTCAGGGCGGAGAGAACCGACACATCTGTCAGCGTGATCATGTGCGACATCGACGACTTCAAAGACATCAACGATAGATACGGCCACCAGGTCGGCGACAGCGTGCTCCAGACTCTCGGTTCTCTCTTCAAACAACGTCGTCGAGGCAGCGACATCGCGAGCCGCTATGGCGGAGAGGAGTTCCTGCTCGTCTTCCCGGACATGCCGGGTGAGCGCGCGCTCGAATGGGCGGAGGAGATGCGGGCCACCATCGCCGGCGCTTCCATCCGTGCAGGCGGCACCACCGTCGCGATCACCGCGTCATTCGGAGTCGCCGTCTACCCAGCCCACGGATCCACCGCGGACGAGGTGATCTCTGCGGCCGACAAGGCGCAGTACGCAGCCAAGGAGGCCGGAAAGAACCGCGTCGCGTATGCGGGTGACGCACCCGCTACCGACAAACGGTTGTGAGCCGTCAACGCACCTCCGGCGGTCTCATGGTGGCCAGGTCGCCCATCTGGGTTATCCTATGACCCGGAGTACAGGCGGGGGCACCAGCGACAGGGGAATGTGACTTTGACCGGCCGGATCCGGATCGATATCGAACGCTGCAAGGGCTGTGCCCTCTGCATCGAGTCTTGTCCCAAAGAATGCATCTTTCTCTCTGAGGAGTTGAACCTCAAGGGATACTACGTGGCCTCCTTCGATCCCTCCTCACAGTGCACCGGCTGCGGCAACTGCGCTCTCATGTGCCCCGATGTCGCGATCGCGGTGGAGAGAACATGAGACGTCTCATGAGCGGCAACGCCGCCTTGGGAGAGGCGGCCGTGCTTTCCGGGTGCACGCACTACTTCGGATACCCCATCACCCCGCAGAACGAGCTCACCGAGTATATGGCCAAGCGCATGCCCGAGGTGGGCGGGGTCTTCATCCAGTCCGAAAGCGAGATCGCCGCCATCAACATGGTTCTGGGCGCGGCGGCCGCGGGGGCGCGCGCGATGACCTCCTCCAGCGGCCCGGGCATCAGCCTCAAGCAGGAGGGCATCTCCTATCTGGCGGCCGACGAGCTGCCGGCGGTGATAGTCAACATGGTGCGAGGCGGCCCCGGCATGGGCAACATCTCGGCGGCCCAGTCGGACTACTTCCAAGCCACCCGCGGGGGCGGACATGGCGACTACAAGAACGTCGTTCTCGCGCCGGGGTCGGTGCAGGAGCTCACCACGGTCATGCCTCTGGCCTTCGACCTGGCCGACAGGTACCGCAATCCCGTCATCGTCTTGGGCGACGGCATGCTGGGGCAGATGATGGAGCCCGTCGATTTCGACGGGTTGGTGCGCCCGCCCGACTGCGAGAAAGACTACATCCTCACAGGAGCTCAAGACCGGCCTGCGCGCAAGATCCACTCCCTGATCTTCGACACCAAGCTACAGGAGGAGCACAACTGGAAGCTCTTCCGTAAATTCCAGCTGATGGAACAACGTGAGGTCCGCTACGAGACGTACCTCACCGACGACGCCGAGATGATCGTGGTCGCCTACGGCATCGGCGCCCGCATAGCCAAAGGCGCCATACGGAGACTGCGCCAGGGGGGGCTCAAGATCGGCCTCCTGCGGCCCATCACGCTCTGGCCGTTCCCCACGAAGGCGCTCCAGGAGATGGTGAAGACGGTGGGCGACTTCTTCGTCTTCGAGATGAGCGCCGGCCAGATGATCGAGGACGTGAAGCTGGCGCTGGAGGGCAAAGGGCGTGTGCACTTCTACGGCAGACCGGGGGGCGTCATCCCCATGCCGATAGAGCTCGCAAGGATCATCTCACGCCACTACCTACAGGCTCAGGCCCGCGCGGACAGGAAATCCCGGTGAGCACCATGTACGACAGACCCCGGCTGCTGAAAGAGGCGCATTTCCACTACTGCCCGGGCTGCGGGCACGGCATCATCAACCGGTTGCTCATGGAAGTGGTCGACGAGATGGGTCTGCAGGGCAGCGCCATCTGCGTCGCCCCGGCGGGCTGCGGCATGCTGCTCTACAACTACTTCGAGATAGACGTCATCGAGTCGGCCCACGGGCGCGGGGCCGCCGTGGCAACCGGCATCAAGCGGGTGCGGCCGGAGAATCTGGTGCTCTCTTACCAGGGCGACGGCGACCTCGCCGCCATCGGCACCGCCGAGGGGTTGCATGCCGCCAACCGGGGCGAGAACATCACCGTGATCTTCGTAAACAACGGAGTGTACGGCATGACAGGCGGCCAGATGGCCCCCACCACGCTCCTCGACCAGGTCACCACCACCACGCCCAGAGGGCGTGACTCTGTCACCGCCGGCCACCCGATACGGGTCTGCGAGGTTTTCGCCACTCTCGACGGTTCCGCCTACCTCGAACGCGTGGCGGTCAACAAGCCCGCCGCCGTCAAGAAGGCCAAGAAGGCCATCGGCAAGGCGTTCCAGTGCCAGCTCGATGGGCGCGGCTTCTCTCTGGTCGAGATCCTGTCACCTTGCCCGGTGAACTGGAAGATGGCGCCTCTCGACGCCTGCCGGTACATCGACGAGGTCATAGCCAAGCGGTTCCCGCTGGGCGTGATCAAGGACACGTCATGCTGACGGCCACCATCTTCTCGGGTTTTGGAGGGCAAGGCGTCCTCTCCATGGGTTCGACGCTCGCCACAGCGGCCATGCTGCAGGGCAGGTACGTCACCTATCTCCCCAGCTATGGAGTGGAGGTACGAGGCGGCACGGCCAACTGCACCGTCGTGGTCTCCGACGAAGAGATCGCCTCTCCCGTCGCGTCCGAACCGGAGTTCGTGGTGGCCATGAACCAGCCCTCGTTCGCACGATTTCAGAGCATCCTGCAGGCAGGGGGCCTGCTGTGCGCCAATTCGTCCATCGTGCGCACCGAATCCGCGCGCAGCGACATCGAGATCCTTGCCATACCCACCAGCGAATTGGCGGAGAAGCTGGGCACCATCAAGGTGGCCAACATGATCATGCTCGGCGCGCTCATCAGGGCGAGCGACATGATCTCCTATGACGCTATGCTCCAGAACCTCACCGACATCCTGGGCGAAGGCAAAGCGAGACTCCTCAAAGCCAACCGGGAAGCACTTGCGTTGGGTTACGACTATGCAAAGGATCAGGCATATGGTCATTAGACAGCTATCCGTCAGCTTGGCCAACGTGCCGGGGAGCTTTTCGACCGTCAGCGAGCTCCTCGGACGGGAGGGCGTCAACATCAGGGCCATCTCGGTGGCCGACACGTCCGATATCAGCACGGTGCGGTTTGTGGTCGACGATCCCAACAAGGCCAAGAACATCCTCACCGGCAACGGGTACGACCCGAAGGAGATCGATGTGCTGGCCGTCGAGACTCCCGACCACCCGGGCGGCATCAACGCCGTGCTCAAGCCTCTGAAGGCGGCAGGCATCAACGTCCACTATCTCTATCCCCACCTGGGAAGGATCGACAACAACGCCATCGTGATCCTCGGAGTCGACAGGACCGAGGAGGCCCAGAAGGTCCTCTCCCAGAACTGGATCAAGACCCTGGGACGCGAAGCCTACGACGTGTAGAAACCGTCCGGCGGCGCGTTTGACAGCACCCCACCTTCCACGATAAAGCCCCAGCCCCATTCAGCCGATACAAAAGGCTGGATACTCACGCTAAGG
>DAIRFC010000114.1:0-5536 GCA_036795215.1 Actinomycetota bacterium
GTTCGCGAAACACGGGCTTTCGGACGATGTGGCCATGCTTGCAGTGTCGCTGGGGAACTCCGCTCAGAGCTGACGTCCCAGTAAGTGTGGGAAGGCCGCTGATGAAGCCGGCGCAGGCGCCGGCAGACTGCCGCCCGGCCCCGAATGAACCGTCGCTCACCCGGCGCTCCTCTCTTCCCGCCTGTTACTCTTACACGCATGGATCGATCCACGCAGCAGACGCTACTCGCCACGACGGCAGTGACCGGCTTCCTCGCTGCCTTCGCGATGTCCGGCGCCAACGTGGCCTTGGAGCAGATCGCATCCGATCTCGAGCTCTCTGCTGTCGAGATCAGTTGGGTCACGCTCGCCGTCATCCTGGGCACCGGGGCTCTTCTCATGCCCTTGGCGTGAGTGGCCGATCTCCGAGGGCGCAGACTGGTCTACAACGTGGCGCTGGCCTTTTTCGCAGTCTTCTGCGGCGCTTCCGCGGCCGCCCCGAACGGAGCGGTGCTGATCGCCACCCGGGTGCTGCAGGGGGCTGCCGCCGCTCCTCTCTTGTCCACGACCGTCGCCATGGTGACCCTCGCCTACCCGGCGGAGACACGGGGCCGGGCTCTGGGCTTCCAGGCAGCCGGGGTTTATCTGGGGATCACCCTCGGACCGGTGCTGGGAGGCATCATCACCCAGAACCTCGGTTGGCGGGCCCTGTTTCTCGTGACCGGGGGTCTGGGTGCTGTGAACCTGGTGTTATCGCTCCGCAAGCTGCGGCTGTTGGAATGGCGCGAAGCGAAGACGGCCCCGTTCGACGTGTGGGGGTCGGTCGTCTGGGTCTGCGCGCTTTCAGCTCTCATCAAAGGGTTCTCGTACCTGCCCGGCGGGATCGGCTATGGCCTCATCGTGGTGGGCATCGCCGGATTGGCCGGGTTCATCCGGGTGGAGACGCGGGCGCCCGACCCCATCCTCAACGTGGACCTGCTGCGGCGGAACCGCGTCTTCGCCTCCGCGAACACGGCCTTGCTGATCAACTACGCCGCTACCACAGCCATGTCTTTCTTGGTGAGTCTCTATCTGCTCTACAACCGGCATCTGGGCGCCCAGACCGCCGGTTTCGTACTGGTCACAGGACCGTTCGTGCAGGCCGCGGTGTCCCCGGCCGCGGGGCGTCTGGCCGAACGGCTGGAAGCCCGTTTCGTCGCCGCTGCTGGGATGGCTCTGTGTGTGGCCGGTCTGTTGGCCTTCGCCCTCCTAACAGAGACCACTCCCTACTGGTACGTGATCACGTTCCTCTGCGTCCTGGGTCTGGGTTTTGGGTTCTTCTCCACCCCCCATCACCTACACGATCATGGGAAGCGTCGACCAGCGCTACGTGGGTGCGGCGGCCGGCACATCCTCCACCATGCGTGTCGCCGGACAGAGCTTCAGCTTGGGTATCGCCGCTCTGGTGTTGGCCGTGACCGTTGGGCGGCACGAGATTGGACCCGCGGATCACGCCAACCTCCTCGAGAGCATCCGGGTTACCTTCATGATCTTCGCGGTGCTGTGCGTCGTCGGGGTGCTCGCCTGTCTGGTAGGAACAGGACGCCGGCATGCAGAGACCCACGAAGTCTGACCTCGAAGCCGCGACCGGGAAGACCGTTCCCGACGTGATCGCCCCCGGTCTGACGGTGCTCTTCGTGGGTATCAACCCTGGGCTCTACTCGGCCGCCGTGGGCCACCACTTCGCCCGCCCGGGTAACCGCTTCTGGCCGGCGCTCTACGAGGCCGGCTTCACCCCCCGCCTGGGGCCTCGGCATCACCAACCTGGTGCCGCTGACCACGGCCGCGGCGGCCGAGCTCTCGTCGGACGAGCTGCGCCGGGGGAAGTAGCGCTCGAAGACAAGGTGGCCCGCTACGCGCCCCGGTGGACGGCGTTCGTAGGCATCGGCGCCTACTCCACCGCTTTCCGACGCCGCGGGATATCGCTGGGACCGCAGGAGGAGACCATCGCGGAATCGCGCATCTGGGTGCTACCGAACACCAGCGGCCCGAACGCCCACTATACGCCCGCCCGGTTCGCGGAGGTCTTCCGCGAGCTGCGGGAGAGCTGTTGTTCGGAGACCTAGCCCAGACTCTCCACGTAGGTGGCGCCGAGCGCCCGGGCCGCTCGGGCCAGGCGGGCGTCGGTGGTGATGAGGCCGCAGCCCATCTCTTCGGCAAGTGCTAGGTAGTGCGCGTCGTAGGCTTTGGAGTGACCTAGGCGGGCAGCCCAGGACAGTGCCCGGACGTGTAGGGACGAAGCCGGGGTGATGGGCTTGATACGGATGGCCTCCATGAGGTCGAGGGCGCGGCGGGCGGCATCGGCGTCGAGAAGCCCTCGGGCCACGGCGCGCCGGAGGGCCGAGCATACTTCGTACTCCAGCAGGGCGGGGGCGAGGAGTCCTTCCCGCGCCTGCTTGAGCGAGTGCACGCGATCCGCGGCCTGTTCGGAGAAAGGCAGAGGCAAGGCGAGAGCCAGGACCACGCCTGCGTCCAGCACCATCACGGGGCGATCTCCGCGTCCCGCTCGTCTCGCAACTCCTCAAGCAGGGTGGCTGGCAGCGGGCCATGTTTCTGTTCGATGAGGTGACGGATCTCCGCCAGTTCGTCGATGGCGGCCAGCGCCCGGCGGGCCGATTCGTCCTCCGATACCCCGGTGAGATAGTCGTCCATAGCGGAACGGACGAGCTCGGACATGCTTCGCCCCGATTCGCGAGCCAGCTTCTCCAATGCCGTGCGCTGGCTCTCCTCCAGTAGTATCTGTGCTCGGTACAGGGCCATACTGCAGTATACATCTACACAATCACATGCACAATATCGCGTGGTGGCTGGTGATGGCGCCGACGCTGGGGGGAACCATAGTGAGCGGGAACATCTTCGTATCGCTGGGCGGATGATGATACTGGAAGCAGTTCGGTCTTGCGATGCCCGACTGGAACGTGCCGCCGATCACCTGGTCGTGCGTGTCTTCGCGGATCTACCTCACCGTCTCGTGGAGCTCCATGCTCAGCGCCGAGTTGAGGCTGGAGCTGGGGTCGGCATCGATGGCCAGGATAGGGGTCATCGCCCGCTCGCGCAGGTATTTCACTGCCGGCGCCGCGAAAGTCGTCTTGCCAGGGTTGTCGGCGCTCAGCTCCAGGTAGGTCATCTTGCCGGAGCCAAGAGGAAGGCCACAGACGGCTGCGGGCACGCCCGGCAAGATCGCGCGCCGCAAGAAGCGTCAGGTGCGGGCCGTCAGCAGGTGCCACTGAGGGGCGCAGGCCGGCCGCATTTGCTGGCTTTGACGCGTTACGATGGCTAGCTAGCCATAGCGTTGTCAATATGGCAACTTCAATGCACAGTTGACAACAGCTACCAGTGAGGATTATGATGATGCAGATGAAACAGGACCCTACTCGATACAAGACACTGGTGGATCTGTCGAGAATGCTCCTGATCTTCGAGAATGAGGCCGGAGAAAGGGGCGTCAATGAGATCGCTAGATCCCTGGACATACTTCCGAGCAAGGCATCCCGTATGCTCAAAGCGATGGAGGTTGAGGGGCTGGCGGAGAGAAACCCGAAGACCCGCAAGTATCGACCGGGTGCCCGCTTCGTCACGCTAGGTCTCCAGTATCTGTTCACTCATCCGGTGCGGCGGATCATCCTTCCTCACGTGGAGCAGATATCTAAAGAACTCGGGATGTACGTGAGCTGGGGTGTCTTCGCACAGGGGAGGGTGATAATCGTCGACCGCGCAACCGTCGCTGCGGGCCACACTCCACATCTCATAGGATCCAACCTCCCCCTACATTCGTCCTCCTTTGGGAAGCTCTTCCTTGCATACCTCCCCGAAGACAAGCAAAGGCAAGTGTTGCAGAGCATCGACTATGAACGCTTCACACCGAGAACACTCACTACTCTTGCCGCGCTGCGGAATGAGCTGGCGGCCACGCTCGCACGAGGCTACGCCCATGACAAAGAAGAATCCCGCACAGGTGAGGAGGCGCTAGCGTTCCCAATCTTCGATGAATCGCGAAGCGTATGTGCGGCGCTCACCGTCCTGTATGCAGTGCCAAAGAGCATTGACCGGGAAAAAATCATCAGTTATCTAAAAGAAAAGGCAACCTTTATATCACGCCAGTTAGGTTATAGCGAAGTCCGCGCGTGACATATCCGTGTGCAACGCCTTAGGCGTGGCCGGGCACCTATGTCAAGTTCTGACTCATAGTAGATTTTCATACAGCGCCCGCAGACATATGACCAAGTATGGAGCGCCGGGGTGGCAAAGTACGGGGGCATTATCAGCGGTCATGTGGGCGGAGATGGGTTTCTTGGGGGACACAAGCCTCATTGATGATCCTGAGCACGGTTTCTGGAAATTCGTGGGTTTTGATGGGTGGGAACCAGAGGGTGTTCTCAAGGACATTGGCCAGAAGTGGTTCTTTGACAAGATCAATCTCAAACCATATCCCTGCTGTCGCATGCTTCATGGTGCGTTGGATTGTCTCATTAGTATAAGAGATGAGAATCAACTAGCACCTAAGGATATTACAAGTATCGTTGCCTATTGTCATCCTACGGTTGAGGAACCTGTGTTCACAAATCGCCAATTGGAGAGTACCGTCGATGCTACGTTCAACTTCGCGTACCTGGCCTCACTAGTGGCCCACAGGGTGCCGGTGGGTGTGGAATGGCAGGATGCGGACAACATGCGCAATCCAGGGATTAGGGCATTTATGGATAGAGTGGCGCTGCGGCCCAACACCGGCATGGGCGGGGGCGAGGAAATGATCGGGGAGAAGGCGCACCACTCATTTGTGGAGGTGCATGCACGCGGCTCCCTATTCCGGGCGGACCGTGCTCGTCCGCGTGGTAGCCAGGGTACGGACTACGAGTTGAGCGAGTCGGAGCTGGAGGAGAAGTTCAGGCACAACGCGCAACGTGTCTTGACCCATGATCAGTGCGAAAGGGCGTTGGAACTTCTCCTAGGTCTCGAAAAGGTGAGCCATAGCACCGACGTGATGCGGCAGATATCAATTGGCAGGTAGTGGCGGGTCTTCAAGGTTTTCTGAGTGTGCGCAAGGTGGAAAGAGGAGCGAGTAGCTACTGCGGGTGTCGTCGATTTGCGGCAGGCTGCCGGCCCGGCCGCAGGCAACTGTGTTCACCCGACCTTCTTCGGTCTCCTCGGCTCTCGGGTGCGGCGTTTGCAGGCACTCCATGGTTCCGAGCCCGTGTTGCTTGTTGAGCCCGTCTCCCCGCCAGCACCTCGTCCAGATCTCGTACCTCCTCGGCTACGATGGCCAACCCCCGCTTGTGGTTGTTCTGCAGCCGCCCGCGGACAAGGAAGTAGCTGGCTCGGGCCACCACCGGGGCGATCTTGGCCAGCTTGCTTTCGAAGCACACACACTCATAGAGGCCATAGGCGTCCTCTAAGGTGAGGAACATGGTCCTTTTTCCCGAACGCATCCAGGGGTTTTGAGCCCGTTCGTAGACGCCGGCCACCGTCACCGGTACCTCGTCTCCCATGGCGGGCAGCTCGTAGCTCATGGTGACGCCCA
>DAIRFC010000115.1:0-5532 GCA_036795215.1 Actinomycetota bacterium
ACGTAGATGCCGTCGTGGAAGGTATCGATGAAGATATTGCCGCGGTTGTCGACCACGATGTCCTCGGTGGTCGCGATGCGCGGTCCGGGGAAGATGTTGTTGCCGGCCCGGTCGGTGAAGAGCCACTTGGGCGGATCAGGCGGGAGGAAGTAGGCGATCTCCCGCGGCACGAACGGGTCACTGATGTCGTAGACCCTGAGGCCCGCATGGAAGTAACAGCAGTAGACACGGTCGTTGCGGTCTTCTAAAGCCGGGTGATAATGCGGCTCGTGGATGTTGTGCGGACCGAACGGGCCGACCCCCACACCGGGTATCTCATTGAAGTTCTTATAAGGCCAGCCCTCTGGGATCTCCGGGTAGGGGAAGATCGATATCAACGTCGGATCTGTGGGGTCGGCGATGTCCACCATGCCGATGAAGTTCATGGGTTGAGCGCCCGAGCGTTTCGTGATCTCCTCGTTGAAGACCGGGTAGCGCTCGCCCTCGCTGGTCATCACGGCGTAGTCGCGTTGAGAGAGCGGCAGCACCGTGTGGCAGCGCGCCCCCGCCAGCTTTCCGGCGAGCGGCGGGTGGTGCTTGAGCTGCCCGATGAGCTTGGGCAAGGTGATATCAGAGATATCGAGAACCACCATCCCCTGGCCCATGTAGCTCACGTAGGCGAGATCCCCCTTGGGATAGGCCGGGCCGTGCATGACCCCGCTGTTCAACATGTCCATCTCAGGATCGAAGTCGGGGCCGTGCTTCTCTTCGATGTAGCCTGCCAGATACTGGTCGGGCCACCACCAACGTCCCACCTCCACCGGATTGGTGGGGTCGGCGATGTCCAGGATGCGGTAGAGGTAGTTGCGGAAGCCATGGCAGGTTGCGGAGAGGTGCACGTAGCGGCCGCCGCTGTAGAAGAAGCGGTGCACGCCGCCCATGCCGCCACTGTCCCATTGCGAGAGCTTCTTGGGATTGGCCGGATCTTTGACGTCCCAGATGATGACTCCCTGCTCGAAGGGATCGCCCCACTCGGTGCCGTGCAACCGGGGCAACGTGCCGCCGAGAGCCGTGATCATGAGACCGTCGGCAACCTGGATCTTGGGCGTGCCCTGCCCGGGGAGATCGGGTCCGGGGATGAACTTCAGATGGTCGGGCTTGGTGGGATCTGTCACGTCCAGGATGTGCCAGCCCGGATGCTTGAAGGTCGCGCAGTAGAGGTAGTAGCGCCCGTCGACCTCTTGCATGGCCATCTGGAACCCGGGCTTACCGTCCAGGTCGTGATAGCCGATCTGCTCGATGTTCTTGGCCAGCGCCTCTGTGCGCGGCGTGAATGCGGTTGATTCGCCCATGTGTTCTCCTCGGATGATCAGCGAGTGGTGATGTAGCCCCGCCATTGCTGCAGGTGGTCGGACTCGGGCCGGTCAAGGATGAAGACGCCTATGAAGTCCTTGAAGGGCTCGAAGTAGGGCAGCTTGTCCCACGCGGCCCAAGGCGGCTTGCTGAACCGGTCGGCTTTTTCCACAAAGACCTTGCGCCAGCCCTCGCTGTCGTCGAACCAGATCTCAGTGATGCGCTGGAATGGATTGATGCGGGGGTCGTCCAGCTGTCGGCTGGAGATGAAACGGTTCACTTCTGGGTATGCGCACACCTCGGGGGCGAAGACCTCGTTGAACCAAGCGTCGCCCTCGTCGATGGACACCCCGTCGGGATACTTGAGCAGAAACAGCCAGCGGACGTTCGGACCGGCGTCCGTCAAACGGCCGGAGCCTTTGAAGTCGTCCTCCCAGAAGACGGGGGCAAACGAGAAGACCACCGGGTGGTAGCCGTCGCGGCTCCCCTGCCAACCCGACTGCCGCAGCACGTCGCTGGGCGGCTGGCAGGTCAGCTCCATAAAGTCTTCGGGGTACTCCTCGCCAAAGGCCAGACCGCTGGAGTGAGCGCTACCCTTGTTCTGAAAGATGTTGAACAGCCAGTAGTGCTCGGTCATCATGCCGTTGTAGGTACCGAAGTCGAGCGCCCCCTCGGGCAACGGCAGCGCGTGGTACGTGCAGTACTTGGTGCAGTACGGCATGAACTGAGAGATACTCTCGGGCACGTGCTGCTTGTAGAGCCAGCGCCAGATCTTGGGCCGGTCGTTGTCCGACCGGAAGTTCTGCAGGATGAAGCTCCGCATGGGCTGAAACGCTGGGAAGAAGGCCATTATTGCTTGATTCCTCCTGAGGCTGGCGGCAGTGGGCCGTCCGGTCTACTTCTCCGGCCTGCTGGGCTGGATGAAGGCCTTATACGCTTCGGCGCGCTGCTTGTACTCGTCGGTCTGCTTGGCCGCGGCGAAGGCGCCCTCGTTCTTGCCGATGTCTTCGACGTGCTTGATCTTGCCCGGGATCGTGTTGTGGGCGTGCTCCAATTGCTCCGGCGGATACGCGAACCTGATCTTGCCGTCTTCGACAACCAACTCACCCTTGATGCCGCAAACGCTGCACTCCACGGTTGTGGCGTCGTCGGTGAGGTACATGAGGCGCGAGTGGCAGTTGGCGCAGATGCCCGGGTCGCCCAGGTACTTGTAGCTCTCCGGCTCCATGGCCGCCTTGGCGATATTGCGGCCGGCCTGGCGGATCTGCGCCACCCGGTCGTCCTCCATGGTGAGCGACTTGGCCCAGGTGAAGACCAAGTCGTCGACCACTTTCCACATCTGCACCATGGCGAACAGCCCGTAGTCCGCCGACATGCGGCAGGCCCAGTCGCTGCCCCCGATGCCGATGAAGGTGGCGTAGCGCGGCTTGAAGGCCCGCGGGTCGGGACCGCCACCAGCGGGAGACCCGTTCTTCTCCCAGATGCTCTTGGCGATGGTCAGCATGCCGATGTCATGGCTGGGGCCGGCGAAGCGGTCCTGGAAGGCCCGGAAGAAGCCGGGCAGCCCCTTCTCGAAGATGGGCATGACAAAAATCACGCCGTCGGCGTCGTAGATCTTGTCTTCGAGCCAGTTGAGGTCGTCTTTCCTGATGCACCGGCACGACCCTCCGGCGAAGACCCCGTCTCTGCCGGTTACACACGATATGCAGCCGTTGCAGGGGACCAGGTTAAGATCGAGCATATGGATGAACTCGACCTCGGCTCCCGCCTCTTGGGCCCCCATGAGAGCCTCTTTGGCCATCTGGTCGTTGGTGCCGTTCTTGCTCCCCCCGGATATGGCTAAGATCTTCACTGCCACGGCTGCTCTACCTTTCTTGCTCTGATTCATTCGTGTGGCTGCCTAGGTCCGCACGGCGCTGATCATGGCGGCCACATTCTCGGGTCTCGCGGTGGTGGGCACTTCGCAACCGGAGCCCAGGATGAAGCCCCCGTCGTGCCCCATGAAATCGATCAGTTCCCTGCAGTACGCCTGTACCTCTTCTCTCGTGCCCAGCGAGAGGAGCGCGTGATGGACATCGCCCTTGATGCACAGATGCCCACCGAGGACCTCTTTCGCCTTGTGGATGTCGGTGGCTCCGTCGAGCTCCACCACGCAACTGGCCCTGGGCAACTCCCTGAAACGGGGCAGCATGAGATCCCAGTTGCCGTCGCAATGCAGCACCGATACGAGCCCCGCCGCGTGATATCCCTCGACCATCCGCTTGATCGACGGGAATGAGATCTCGTCGAAGAGCTTCGGCGAGATGAAGCTGGCGCTCGAGCGCATGGCAAACATGGCCACCCGGTCGCCTTTGGCCCTTTTCGCGTTGGCGATACCCATGGCGATCATGGCGTCGGTGCCCACCTCGACCGCCTTCTTGACTTTGTCGGGCATCTCGAAGAGGTCGCGATAGAAGGGCCGCAGCGACCGGCTCAGGGAGAAGACGTCGAAGGGCGGGGCGACACCGGTATGGAACATCACCGGCATCCCCTGCTCTTTCCAGTACTTGATGTTCTTGCCGGTGTTCATACCGGCCTTGATGAAGCCCCAGAGGACTCTGAACTTGCCGATCCTGCCATGCCATGGTGGGTTCTGGATCTTCATCATGAAATCGTTGTTCCAAGCGCTCCACCCTTTTTCGAGGATCACGTCGTAGTCGGAGGCCTGCATGACCTCTTCCTCGACGAACTGGAAAGGTTCGTCCGGGCCCAGTTCCCGGCCGGGGAGATTGACCTTCATCGACTCGATGTAGGCGGTGTCGAGAGGGTTCATAGGGAATACCACGTCGGGCTTGCCCACCTTGGCGAAGGTCTTGTCACACGCGGCGAGCCACGCTTTGTTGCTGCTGAACAGCTCGGCCTGCGTGATACCCGCACACCGCCCCGCGAAAGTCACGATGTGCGGATACACCGGGATCTCCGGCGTGGGCTTGAGCGCGATGGCCCTCTCCAGTTTCTCGAACGAATCCATCTAGCTTTCCTTGGCCGCCTGCAACATGGCGAGGATGTTCTCCTCCTTGGCTTCGTCTACCACGGCGCCCACGTCAAGGATGAACCCGCCGCCCGGACCGACATTGTCGATGAGGTCGCGGCAGTACGCGCGGACTTCATCCACTGTGCCGAGCTGCAACAGCGGCAGCGGGACGTTGCCCTGGATGCATGCGGTGCCACCCAGGATCTCTTTTGCCTTGTGCATGTCGGTGTGATCGAAGTGCCAGATGACGCGTCCTTTGGGCACATCGGCTATGGTCTCGAGCCGCGTCCCATATGCGCCCTCGGCGAACAGGTAGGGCACGAAACCGTCGGCCACCAGCCCGTCGATGACCTTACGCAGGCTCGGCCAGTAGAACTTCTCGAACTGCTCCACACTCATGAAGCTGTCCGCGCCCTTGTGCAATGGCATGAAAACCAAGGGCGGAGTGAACGGGTTGGAACGGCGCGTGATCCACTTCACCATGAGCGGCACGATGCGGTCGCACGCCTCCAGCAGCATATCGGGCTGCCGGAACATATCCATGATCACCCCGCGGGTGCCACGCAGCGTGTCACCGATGAAATCGAACGGAGCCAGCGACATCAGGGAGAACAGACCCGGGAAGCCCTCGGCCACCAGCCGGCCGAGCAGCGGGTAGATCTTGCCGCCCCACGCCGCGGCCTCCTGCCCGGCGGCCGTCAGCTTCGCGATGCTGGCCTGCACGTCGGGATCGGCCCAGCGCATCATCCAGGGCGGACCACCCACGATCTCTACCATGTCGAGCGGGGAGGCCAGCTTGGCGAAACCACTCAGCCCTCCGGCCACCCGCGGCAGATAGTAGTGCAGCAGGTAGTCGGTCGGGTCGTCTATGAGCAGGTCGTACTCGTCGGCGCGCATCCATTCCTTCTCGTTGTACTGAAAGCCGGAGGTCTTCGGCACGCCGTGTCCGGGCCAGCTGAGGATTTTTACGTCAAGCGCCTCGAACGCCCGGCCCGGGATGGCTGCGAAGACCGGGGCCAGCAGTGTGTCGGGTTGCAGCGCGAGGTTGGCCTCCAGCCAGGCCTCCACCGTCTTGTCATAGTCCTGCGTGACGTCATAGGGAGTGAAGCCTTTGCGGGTGGCGGGGTAGTAACCGGCAAGCAGGCAGACCGGCACTCGGTCGGGCTCGCCTTCCAGGAGTATGGCCT
>DAIRFC010000015.1:0-25405 GCA_036795215.1 Actinomycetota bacterium
AGGAAGCAGAAACCCAGGACCGCCGTCAGCAGGTGCTCGGGGACAGCCCGGCGGCCCAACCGCACTGGGATGACCGCCCGCGGATGGATCTCGCGCCGGAGCACCCGGTTGGCGCTCTTCCCCACGAGGAGCAGGCGCACCACCTTCACGCCGCCCGCGGTGGAACCGGCGCACCCCCCCACGAACATCAGCAGCAGGAGGAGGGTCTTGGCGAAGGAGTTCCACGAGTCGAAATCTGCCGTGGCAAAGCCCGTGGTGGTCTGGATGGAGACGGTCTGGAACATGGCTTCTCGAAAAGCGCCGGTGAAACCCAGGTGCGACTTGGCTATCAGCAGGCTGCCCCCGATCGCGATCGTCGAGACCACCAAGATGCCCAGGTACAGACGGAACTCCGGGTCGCGCAGGATGGCCCAGCGTTTCCCCGAGAGCAGCGCGAAGTAGAGGGCGAAATTGCCTCCGGCCAGCACCATGAAGATCACGATGACGAGTTCCACCGACCAACTGTCGAAGGCGCCCACGGAGGCGGCTTCCGGTGAGAACCCTCCCGTAGCCATGGTGGTGAACGTGTGGGTGATGGCATCGAAGGGCCCCAGACCGACGGCCAAGAGGATCAAGACCTGAGCGACACTGAGCCCCACATAGATGAGCCACAGGTTCTTGGCCGTGTCGCGCAGCCGCGGGGTCATGCGCTCGGGTGACGGCCCGGGAGCCTCGGCCGCGAAGAGCCGGATCGCCCCCCCGCCCACCGCGGGCAGCAGAGCGATGAAGAGCGCCACGATGCCCATCCCTCCGTACCACTGGCTGAGACTCCTCCAGAACATGATCCCGTGCGGCTGATCGTAGTCGGTGAGGACGCTGGCCCCGGTCGTGGTGAACCCTGAGATCGATTCGAACAACGCATCCAGGGGTCCGAACAACCCGGTGATGACATAGGGGATCGCCCCGAAGATAGTCGCGACCACCCAGGAGCAGACCACCCCCAAGAAGCCCTCGCGGAATCCGAGATGCGCTCGACGCCCCTCGCGTGAGATGAAGAACGCCGGTATCCCCACAGCCAGACAGATGGCTCCGGAGATGATCAAGTCCACCAGGTCGGAGTCGCCGTAGATGGCGGAAACGATGGCCGAGGCGAAGATGCCGATCCCCACGGCGATGACCACCACCGCCATCAGGTACCCGAGAAAGCGTCGATTCATCGCTTGGAACGCGTCGCGAACAGCTTCTCCACGCCGCGGATGGCATGCGGGAGCGCGAACACCACCGCGATATCCCCGTCGGCTAGTTCAGTCCGTCCTCCCGGGATGCTGACCTCGTCGGCCCTCACCAGGGCCCCTACGATCGCCCCCTGGGGAAAGTCGATCTCGGAGAGTCTGTGCCCGCACACGGGGCATGACGACTTCACCGCGAACTCCAGGGCCTCGCCTGCCGACTTGTCGAGCACGGCGGCATTGACCACGCTGCCGGCCCGCACGAAACGCAGGATGGCGGATGCGATCATCCTTCTCGGGCTGAGGGCCACATCCACACCCACGCTCTCCACCACACGCGAGAACTCGGTCCGCTCCACGATGGCGATGGTCCGCTTGGCCCCCAGTTGCTTCGCCACGAGCGCCGTAAGGATGTTCAGCCGGTCGTCACCGGTGGCCGCGATGAAGAGATCGCTGGCCTGCACGCCCTCCTGGATGAGAACAGCTTCATCTATGCCTTCGTCGGCGATGACCAGGGAGCGCCGCAGGATATCCGCCGCCCGGGCGGCCTGTTCAGGATCTTTCTCGAAGACCGTCAGTTGGATGCGTTTCGCCTCAAGCCCGCGCGCGATGTTCATGCCGATCTCGCCGCAACCCATGAGGATGACCTTCTTGGGTACACCCTGCTGACCGGTGAGCCGGCCCGCCGCGGCGATGGTCGCATCGGCTTTGCCGGACAGGAACACGCGATCGCCGGCCTGCAGAGTGGAGTCACCCCGAGGGATGGTGGTCTGGCCTCCCCGCAGTATGGCCGCGACGAGAACCTCCCCGGCCAGCCCAAGGTCGCGCAGTGGTGTGTCGAGACACGTGCACTCCGGGCCGACCTGCACCTCTATGACCGAGACATGCCCTCCGGCGAAGGTCTCGACGTCCAGCGCACCGGGGATGGCCGCGATGCCCACCACCTCTGCCGCCACGGCCAACTCAGGCTGGATGACGTGGTCTACGCCGATGAAGCCCGCCGAGAGGGCGCCTGACTCTTCGTAGTACTCCTGGTTGCGCACCCGGGCGACCGTGCGGGCCACCCCCACCGCCTTGGCTGCCATGCAGGCGATCATGTTGACCTCATCGGAGTCGGTCACCGCCACCAGGAGATCGGCGCGGCCCATGCTGGCCTGCTCCAGAATGCTGCGGCTGGCGCCGTTGCCGTGCACGGCCAGCCCGTCTATCTCCTCGGCGGCCCTTTGATAGGCCTCATGATCGCGGTCGATGATGGCGACCTCGTGACCCTCCCTGCTCAGGATGGTCGCGATATGAAACCCGACTTCGCCGGCGCCTACGATGACTGCGTACATGCGCAACAGAATAGCAGCGTCGCGACCACCGTGTGGAGCACGGCGCAGAAGTCAGCCCAACGCCGCCTCCGCCACCTCCTAGGCTCGGATCTCCTCGCGCATGAAGAGAACGTAGCCGATGGTGAAGAAAAGGATGACGCACCCGAGCAGGGCCACCACCTGTGGCCAGATGAGCACCAGGCTTTGTCCCAGGCTGAGAGGGCTCACCAAGGCCCTGTCGATCTGCTCGTACACCAACACACCCAACGACCGGACGCTTGGATTCAAGAGGGCGCTGGTGGCCTCGTCGTAAAGCGTGCTGGGCGAGACCCGGTTGAGGTCGTTTGACAACTCCTCGTGCCGCAACACCTCGGCCGGCGTCGCGTTCTCTCCCGCCGGAGCGGCCGAATCGACGATCAGCCCCACGATGAGGCTCGCGAAGACCGCGAAGAACAGCCACACGGCGATGCAGGCCAAGGCCGAGGTGGCGGCCTGCTTGAAGAGCACCGAGAAGAGTTGAGCCAGAGCCAGCCAGAACCCCACGTAGATCACGGTCACGATGATGAAGACGATCAGACGCCAGACTTCCTCGCCCGACGGGGTGGTGCCAAGGAGCACGATGCCCACACCCGCCACGATCACCACGAGGGCAGCCAAGGCCAGCCCGACCACTGCCAGGCCCGCAAAGAACTTGCCGTAGAGTATCGAGTCGCGGTGGATGGGTTGCGACACCAAGCGGCTGAGAGTGCCCTGTGAACGCTCGCTGTTGAGAGCGTCGAAGCCCAAGGCGATGCCGAGGAGAGGGGCCAAGAAGGTCAGGAAGCTCGTGAACGACGGGAGGCTCTCTCCCGAGACCGTGAAGAGGTACAGGAACGCGAAGTCTACGTTGACAGAGCTCGAAGCCGCCTCCCTGATGGCGGAGCTGGCCGCGTAAACGGCGGCAAGCGTCGTCACTCCTATCAAGACCAGCAGGATGCCGAACCGCATCCCTGACAGGTGGTCCGCGAACTCCTTGCGTGCCACACGGCCGACGCCCACAGGCAGGATGCGCCCCCGGGGCCGTGGGGCCCGTTCTGTAACGCCGGGGCCGCTCTGCCCGGGTTCAAGGGCCACCGATCCGTTGATATCGGGGATATCAGGCATTGGCCTCCTCCCTGAAGTATCGGTCGTAGATGTCGTCAAGGCTCATGCCCCGTTGGCTCAGAGAGATGGGCAGCAAGCCTTTGCCGATGACAGCTTGGGCCATAGCAGTCCTGACGTCGTGCGCCGCCGTGACGGTGAAGGTGCCGCGCACGGCGCTCACCTCGCCGACCCCGTCGAGGGTCCTCATCTCCCGGGCCAGCTCCTCCAGGAGCGAATCCGACGCCTCCCGCCCGTCGGGGACGACCACGGATACCCTGAATTCAAGATCGCCCTCCCGGGCCAGCTCACGCTCGAGTTCGGCCACCGGCCCCGCGGCGATCAGGTGGCCTCCGACGAATATGCCCACCCTGTCGCACACCTCCTGCACCTGGTGCAGTAGATGTGATGAGAGGAGTATGGTCATGCCCTCCTCTTGTTTCAGACGAGCCAGCATGGCCAGCAGTTCGCGGACGCCTTCCGGGTCGATGCCGATGGTCGGCTCGTCGAGGATGAGGACGGAGGGCCGCTTGATGAGCGCATCCGCCACCGCAAGACGCTGGCGCATACCCCGGGAGTACTTGCCTGCCCGCTTACCCGCGGCCTCAGCGAGACCCACGTCTTGCAGAAGCAAGTCGGCGCGCTCTTCGGCCTCTTTGCGGGGTATCCGATTGAGAGACGCCGTATAGAGCAGGTTCTGCTTGCCGGTCATGTTGGGGTAGAACCCCACGTTGTCGGGCAGATAGCCCACTACCGTCTTGACACTCAAAGGATCGCGCACCGGATCGAAACCGGCTACGCGCACCGACCCCGCCGTCGGCTCGGTCAGACCGAGCAACATGAGGATAGTCGTCGTCTTGCCGGCGCCGTTGGGCCCGAGGAGTCCGAATATCTCTCCCCGTTCGATAGATAGATCCAGACCGTCCACCGCGGTGAACTGGCCGTACCTCTTGGTCAGCCCCTGTGCGGTGATGACGATCTCGGGACTTGACTGGGGCACCACTTCACCTCCCGCGACCAGGACCGTATCGACCACGTCGCTCATACCCGATCTCAGCGATGTCCGAATCGGCGGAAGACGAACGCGAGTATCGCGATAGCCGCGATGGCGATGAGCACGCCGATGACACCCCACAGCGTGGAGGTCTTCACCGTGACCCTGATGTCCGACTGCGCGTCGGCCTGGTCGCCACTGGCCCGCAACGTGACCAGATAGTCACCCGCGATAGCGTTCTTGGCCGGCGTGAAAGAGGCCGTCACCGTCATCTGCTGGTTGGCCGGGAGCACTTCGATGACCCGAGGCTCGAAGACGACCTCCCAGTTGGCCGGCGCAGTCGCGCTGAGCTTGACGTCCTGCAGAGGCCCGGTGCCGCTGTTGGTCACAACGAACTGCGCCTTGGTGGTGTCGCCCGTCTTGACCTCAGCATTGAGATTGCCGTCGGGGGTGGTCAGACTGAGCGTATAGGTGCCCGTGATCTCTATCTGTAGCGGCACCGAAACCGTCTCGCCGCCGCCGGAGGCGGTGACGACGATCTCATACGTGCCCATCTCCACGTTGGCGGCTGGCGTCACTTTGAGGCTCATCCCCTGCGATCCCTGTGATTCCACGGCGACGGTGGGCGTCTCCTGGGTCTGCCCCGTGGGAGTGAGCGAGATCTTCCAGTTCTCGGGCCCACTGGCGGTCAGGTTGTAGGTACGCTCCTCCGGCGTCTTGTTGGCGAGCTTGAGCGAGAACGTGAAGGTCGCATCGGCGGGACCCCTCACAGAGCTGTACTCGGCGGTGAGTTCCGTGGTGCCCCCTTCGGCCTCGCTCACTGTGAACGATATAGGGAGAGACACCGTCTCGCCATTCGCCGACCGCGCCCTCACGGTGATGGTCGAGGTGCCTTCGGCCGCCAAGTACGGCACCTCCACCTGCAGATCGACCGTTCGAACCGAGTCAGGCTCGGTCATGAGCGCCGTGACCGGACGGCCGGCGCCCATGAAGCTCACCTCCCAGTCGGCCGGAACGCCCTGCAGGGAAAGATCCACGCGCTGAGCGACGGTATCGGCCACCGTGAGAGTCACCTTGACCGTCTGACCGGGCTGCACGGTCATAGCCGGATACGGAGTGATGATCGTGGTGGCCTGCGCGGATGTGGCTCCGCCCAAGACAACGAGCAACAGCATCACTGCGACGATCAGGCTGCAAAGAGCGGTGTGCAGTGCGCGGCGCGGACGCCGCGACCCAAGAGAGACTGACTGCATATCGAGCAACCTCCGGTCTTCGACCACTGTTGGTTTTCTCCACAAAAACGTGAAGCCCCTGTCCTGAGGCTTTCGGCGCGCACAAGATAGTACCCCGGACCGCGTAAAGTTCAAGTAAAAAAACGGGGCCCGCCGCAGCGGACCCCGAGGTCGCTCGCTATGCAAGAGACCGTTTCAATTGCGACCCCAGCCCCAGGGGTCCGGATTGTCGGGCATCTCGAACATGAGCGGGCTCATCTTACCCTGCCCGTAGTAGGCGCCGGAGAGCACAGAGGTCAACGAGCTCTTCTCGGTGTTTCGGGCACTGAGTATGAGCCGCCGGGGCTTGCCGCCACGCCCTATGGGCACCTCCACCTGGATAAGGTGGTTCATGTTCACGAACGTGTTGAGGAACAGCCAGATCGCCCGCCGCCGGATGGCTTTCTTGTCATCCGGCCGTTTGATCGCCCGGGCGGCCGACACGGGCCACGACACCGCTTCGTACTCGCCGACCTTCTGGTGCCAGATACCGGAACCCCACATGCCGATGACGACGAGCAAGAACGTCAGCAACGCCGCCGCCAAATAGTAATAGGGAGGATATCCCCTGTGGCCCTGCATGGTATCGGCAACGAGAAAACCCGCATAGAAACCCACCGGGAAGAAGCCCACGAAACTGAGCACCCTGGCCCAGACCATCCACACGGGGATCCGACGCCCTTTCAGCCAGACCTGCTCACCGTTCGTAGCCACTTCGCAGTCGCCCACGAAGCGGGAGCCCCAGAGGCCCGCGTTGAGATAGGAGGCCGTGGCGCCTATGAATCGAGGTTTGCGACTGGATACGATAGACATGGCTCACCTCCAATCGATAACTCGTATTCTGGTATATCGACCGGAGGGTCGGTGAACTTGAGCTTCTGGCGCACCCGCTGAGTCCCAGCGCCGGCCCCGCTCGGAAGCCGGCTACCGCTCGAGCCGCGTGCCCTGCCGGGGCCCCACCCTCTCCGCAATTCTGACGAACTGATCGGGTTCCACACGTTCGGCCCTGACGTCCGGCGGAAGGCCCAGTTCCTCGATCCAGGCGAGCGCCTCCGCGCGTGGCACCGAGAGACCCGCGCTGAGTGAGTTCACGAGCATCTTGCGACGCTGGCCGAAGGCGGCCTGGATGACATCTCTCAGCCGGGACGTATCGTAAGCCGGTGTATGTCCGGCGGGCCGGCGGTCGAGCACCACCAGGCTCGAGTCGACGTGGGGCTGAGGATAGAAGATCGACCGGGCGAGTCGCCGGACACTCCGTATCTCGGCATATAGCTGCACCCACACAGAGAGGACCCCGTAGACTCTCGACCCAGGAGCAGCCGCCATGCGTTCGGCCACCTCCCGCTGCACCATGACGCAGTAGCGCCGCACCCCGGGCAGCCTCTGCAGAGATTCGATGATGAAGGGCCCAGCGACCGAGTACGGCAGGTTGCTTGCGCACACGGTGGGCAGCGGCTCCAGCCCTTCGAGCCGCGCCTTGAGCACGTCTTGGAGATGGAGACTGACGTTCGACCGATCGGCCAGGGTGGCCCGCAACGCGGCCTCGAGGCTCCGGTCGACTTCGAACGCGTGAACATGCCGGGCCACTCCGGCCAGTGAGTCGGTGAGTACGCCCAAACCCGCTCCGACCTCCAGGGCCACGTCGTCGGGCCGGCACTCCAGCCGGGCGAGGATGACCTCGAGGATATTGTCGTCGATGAGAAAGTTCTGCCCCAGATCGCGCTTGGGAGCTATCCCGAACTCCTTGATGCGGGCCAGCGACGCCTGCCGTATCCCGGAGGAGCCGGGCGCTGACCCGGGCGCCGACTCCGGCGCCGAGCCGCCGCCCCCCGGCGGCCGGCCGGCGCCACCACCTCCCGCCGCCGGCCCCACGGTTCTCACCGGGTCCCCCCAGACCTCTGGGTGAGCGCGGACTCCAAGCGCGGAAAGGCCCGGCGGACGTTACGCTCCACCTGGGCTGCAAGCTCATCAACGCCGACCCCCCGAAGCGCCGCCACGAACTCGTAGGTGTGCTTCACCAGCGCCGGACGGTTCGGCCGCCCCCGCAACGGCACAGGCGTCAGCCAGGGCGCGTCGGTCTCCATCATGATGAGGTGATCGGGCGCCGCGGCCGCGGCCCTCTGCAGATCGGTAGCATTCTTGTAGGTGACATTGCCCGCCAGGCTGATGTAGTAACCGCGGTCGATGACCTCGTCGAGACGGTCGGGAAGCGAGAAGCAGTGGAGGATCACCGTGAGACCCTGAGCATGGTCGGCCAGGGCCTCCATGGTGTGATCGGCGGCATCCCGGGTGTGGATCACCACCGGCAGTGCTGCCCGGCGGGCCAGATCGATGTGGCGGATGAAGACGTCTTCCTGGACCTCGTGCGGCCAGCTCTCGTGGTAGTAGTCGAGACCGGTCTCGCCCACGGCGACGACGCGGGGATGACCGGCGAGTTCTTCGATGCCGGCCATCTGCTCGTCGTCCAGCAACCCTGCTTCTTCGGGATGAAAACCCACGGTGGCGAAGACCTCCGGGAACCGCTCCGCCAGGCGCACGCCGTAGCGCGATCTCTCCAAGTCGATGCCCGACTGGATGATGAGACCCACGCCCGCTTCCCACGCGTCGGCCACCAGTGCGGCCGGATCTTCCTTGCAGTGATCCAGATGGGTGTGAGCGTCTATCAGCACTCGATGCGGGGGAACAACGCCGGGCCGTTCGTCACGGCCTGGCCGGCAGGCAGGAGGCCCCAGCAGGCCTCGTCCCACGAGGGAGCGCCGGCGTACAAGCCGCCCGCCGCCGTCTGCGGTCCGACCGGCAGCCCCAGCCGCTCGCGGATGGCCATGGCCGTCGAAGGAATGAACGGGTACAGCAACACCGAGAGCAGCCGCAGGCCCTCAGCAAGATCCCACAGCGTGGCATCGAGCGCAGCGGTAGCGGCCTCGCCGGGGGCACCCTCGGCCGCAGCCTCTTTGGCGAGCTTCCACGGCGCCTGCTCTTCCACATACCGGTTGAGCCGCCGCACGAAGCTCCAGATGGTCTCGAGAGCGGCGCTCAGATCCATGTCTTCGAGTTGCGTCCGGACGGCGGCGCAGGTGGAGGTCGCCTCCACAGCGAGCGGTGACCCCGGGTGCGCGAAGGTACACTCGGGAGCGTCGGTGTAGCCGGGACGCGGCGCCGGCACGGCGCCGCCGCGGTACTTGCCGATCATAGAAGCAGACCGCGAAAGCAGGTTGCCGAGTTCGTTGGCGAGCTCGCTGTTGTAGCGCGTCTTGAACCCTTCTTCGCTTACCATGCCGTCCAAGCCGAAGCTGACTTCCCGCAGGCAGTAGAAGCGGAACGGGTCGGCTCCGTACTGCTCGATGAGCGGGAAGGGATCCATGACGTTGCCGCGGGTCTTGGACATCTTCTCCCCGCCCAACTTGAGGTAGCCGTGGATGAAGAGGTGCTCCGGCAGCTCGTACCCGGCCGACATCAAGAGCGCCGGCCAGATGATGCCGTGGAACTTGAGGATGTCCTGCGCCATCAGGTGGTAGCTGGCCGGCCAGAAGCGCGACGACAGGTCTTCTTCGGACGCGTAGGTGAGCGCGCTCAGGTAATTGATGAGCGCATCCACCCACACGTAGATGACCTGGGTCTCGTCCCAGGGCACACTGATGCCCCATTTGAGGGTCGCGCGCGAGATGGAGATGTCGTCCAGACCCTGCTCGATGAACGAAAGCGCCTCGTTGTAGCGGTGGCGCGGCCGCACGAAGTCCGGGTTGTCCTTGTAGTGCGCCGCCAGACGGTCTTGGAACGCCGAGAGCCTGAAGAAGTAGTTGTCCTCGTTCATCTGGACGGGAGGAGTGCCGTGATCGGGGCACAGACCATCGACCAGGTTCTCTTCGGTGTAATAGGCCTCGCAGGCAGGGCAGTAGAGCCCCGAATACGAGCTCTTGTAGATGTCGCCCGCCTCGTAACAGCGCTGCACGAAATGCTGCACGAACCGCTCGTGCTCGGAGTCGGTGGTGCGGATGAAGAAGTCATTGCTGGCGCCCACCTTCGCCGCCACCTCTTTGAATTTGGCCACCACTTCGTCCACGTGTTGCTTGGGGGTGAGTCCCCGGGCCGCCGCCGCCTGCTCCACCTTGGTGCCGTGCTCGTCGGTGCCGGTGAGAAAGAACACGTCGTCGCCGAGCTGGCGATGGAACCGCGCCGCCACGTCGGCGGCCGCGGTCGTGTAGGCGTGCCCTATGTGCGGCACGTCGTTCACGTAGTAGATGGGGGTGGTGATGTAGAAGCGACCCATGGCCCGGTTATTCTATCCCATCGGCACAGTCGCGCGTCTTGCCCTACGGCCCAGCGGCCGCTAAGGTATTCTGCAGTATCTGCACAGATCCGCCGAGGGGTGGGGCCCTGATCAAGTACCGCGACACCAGATCGTACCTGCGCGAGGCACTGCCCTATACCGAGGTCATCCTGCAGGGCATCGCGCCTGGGGGTGGGCTTTTCGTGCCCGAACGGCTGCCCCAGATGACCTTGGCCGAGATCGAAGACCTGGGAACCGTACCGTATTGGCAACGTGCGGCCGAGATCTACTGGCGGTTCGAGCTCGACCTCTCGGCTACGAGAGTGGCTGCGATATCGCGCCAGGCTTACAGTGAGAACTTCGATCATCACCAGATCGCGCCGGTGCGCGCGGTCGGAGCAAACCGCTTCGTCCTCGAGCTCTGGCACGGGCCCACCTTGGCCTTCAAGGACATGGCGTTGCAGTGCATGCCCCTGTTCTTCTCGACTGCGCTCGAATATTCACGCGCCCGCGGCCGAGCCGGTGGGGACTTCTTGGTGCTGGTCGCGACATCCGGAGATACGGGAGTGGCGGCACTCAGCGGCTTCGCCGACCGGCCCCGCACCAAGATCGCCGTGTGCTACCCCTCGGGCGGGGTGTCGCCCATCCAGCAGCGCCAGATGGTCACCCAACCCGGAGACAACCTCACCGTCTTCGAGTTGGAGGGAGACTTCGACGCCTGCCAGTCGGCTGTGAAGGCCGTCTTTGCCGACGAGACGTTCGCGGCCGAGCTCAAGACCCATCACGACCTGCAGCTGTCTTCCGCCAACTCCATCAACTGGGGCCGGCTGATGCCGCAGATCGTGTACTACATCAGCGCCTACGCCGACCTGGTGGCGCGAGGCCACTGCACCCTGGGAGATCCCATCGACGTCTGCGTACCCAGCGGCAACTTTGGAAACATCCTCGCCGCCCACTACGCCAAGCGGATGGGCGCCCCCATCGACCGGCTGCTCTGCGCATCGAACGCCAACAACGTATTGGCCGACTTCCTCGCCACCGGGCGCTATGAGATCGCCGACCGTAGCCTGGTGAAGACCGCTTCTCCCTCCATGGACATCCTGATCTCGTCAAACCTCGAACGGCTGCTCTACGAGACGGCCGGCGACGGCGCCCGGGTCCGCGGCTGGATGGACGATCTCAAGAACTCCAGGCGGTTCGAGCTCGACGACGATACCTTCTCCCGCCTGCGCGCGGACTTGGTAGGCGATTGGGTGGACAACCAGACCTGCATCGAAGCGATCGGCAGGGCCTACCGGGAGCAGCAGTACCTCATCGATCCCCACACAGCCGTGGCTTGGGAGGTCGCCGACAGACACGCCCGCGATCTACCCATGCTGGTGGTCTCGCCGGCCCACTGGAGCAAGTTCCCCGCGGACGTCATGCGGGGCCTGAAGGGGCTTCCAGAGGCTCACGAGCTCGCGCAGAACGAGTTCGAGCTGCTTGACGAGATCCAGCAACTCGCCCCCGGCAATGGGGTTCCCGCGGGTATGCGCGACGTGCTCTCCCGCCCGGTGCGCTTCTCGAACCGGATCGAGGGCGACCAGGAGTCTCTCGAACGGGGACTCCGCGGCTGGCTCTCCCGCTAGAGCGCCAGAACGCCCGGCCACACCTGGGGATTGACGCGCGCCTCCACCGGCCTATACTCAGGTCTATACGGGGGAGTACGTCGCTCTCCGCTCATCCCGCGAGAAGGAGGGTACCGTGAGGATTCGCCGCTTGAATCGAAAAACCGTTCTTGTTCCTCTGTTCCTTCTGTTGGCCTTGGGTATCTTGCTCGGCGGTATGTACCGGACCGGCGGCGGCGAGGCCACCGCCGACACGGTTCCGCACTTCGACCCGACTCCTTGGCTCCCCATCGACCCACCCTTCGATTTCGATTTCACCAAGTTCCTCATCGCCAGCGACTTCTCTCCCGCCAAGGATGAGACCGAGGTCGCCCTCAACAAGAACATCACGGTGAAGTTCAATAGAGATCTCAATTCGGCCACTATCAACGACAACACCGAGTTCTACATCAGGAAGAGCGGCTTTGTGCTCAAGCTCCCGGCCACGGTCAGCTACAGCTCCCTGCTTGACACGGCCACGCTCAATCCCTCCTCGAACCTGCTCCCCGACACCCTCTACTCAGTCACTATCACCGACAACATCGAGTCCATAGACGGAAAGACCCTTTTCAACCCGCAGACCTGGTCTTTCAGGACCATCTCGCCGCCCCATGTGGCATCCAGGAACCCCGCGGCAAACGCCACCGGCGTGCCGGTGACCCAGTCTGTCTCGGTCACCTTCGACAAGACCATGGACTGGTCCACAGTGACGGCCGCGTCGTTCTATCTGCAGGAACTGGGCGGCTCGGTGTTCTCAACCAGCATAATGAAGAGCGTTGACAAGAAGACGGCGACGCTCACGCATGTCAGCCATCTGAAAGAGGGCGCCACCTATGTGGTCACGCTCACGACGGCGGTCGAGGCTGAGAACGGACTGAGCCTGCCGTCTACTGAGACATGGATGTTCGAGACGGTCGCGAACGCGCCCAATGTGACCGCCAAGGTCCCTAGCGACGGCGCCACCAACGTGCCCCTCGATCAGTCGGTCTCGGCTACCTTCGACCGTGACATGGACGCCGCCACCCTGACCTCCGCCACCTTCTACATCCAGAAGTCGGGCGGCAGCCCTCTGCCGGCCAACGTCACCTATAACGCGGGCACCCGCACCGCGACGCTGGACCCGTTGGCCGCTCTCGACGAGGGAGCCACCTACGAGGCCAGGCTGACCACCGCCGTGGAGGGAGCCAACGGAGCGCCTCTGGCAGCCACGGTGGTCTGGTCGTTCAGCACTGCCGGCGACGCTCCCGCGGTGACAACCAAGGTGCCCGCGAACGGAGCCACCGGCATCCCGGTCGACCAGGTGATCGCGGCCGCGTTCGACAAGGACATGGACCCGGCGACGCTCACCTCGGCTACTTTCTTTGTGAAGAAGTCGGGCGGCAGCCCTCTGCCGGCCTCGGTAGCCTACAACGCCGGCACCCGGACGGCGACCCTCGACCCGGCGGCCGATCTCGACGCGGACGCCACCTATGAGGTGACCCTCACCACCGCGGTGCAAGGCGAGAACGGCCTGTTCTTACCGTCCGCGGTGATTTGGTCTTTCAGCACGGAGGAGAGCGCCGGCCCCGGTCCAGGACCTGGTCCCGGACCCGGCCCCACTTTCTCCGACGTAGCCGGATCGCCCTATGAGGCCGCCATCTATGAGTTGGCGGACCACGGTGCCGTCGCCGGCTTTGAAGATGGCACCTTCCGTCCCAACGAACTGGTCAAACGCCAGCAGTTCGCCAAGATGATCGTGCTCACACTGGGACTCCCGGTGACCGGCACTGAGGTCTGTCCGTTCACCGACGTGATCGCACAGACCGGCACCGATCCTTTCTATCCATCGAAGTACGTGGCGGTCTGCGCCGCGGAAGGCATCACGGTCGGCAAGACTCCCACCACGTTCGCCCCTTATGACAACATCACCCATCAGCAACTCATAACCATGGTGGCGCGTGCCGCCGGACTGAGCGCCGCGCCCGTCGGATATGTGGCGCCCTTCACGGCGGGACAGTTCTCCCTCACCGAGCACTACGAGAACGCCCTCAAGGCCGGGGCGGCCGGCCTGCTGGACGGGCTGGTGGGTATCGGACCGGGCTACAACTTCCTGGCCGGCTCCACCCGCGGGGAGTGCGCGCAGATCCTCTCCAACCTCCTGCAGCTTCTCGGATCGTAGAGGAAAGCCCTGTCGGGGTCGGCCCGACGGCGAACAAGACGACGAGCGAAGCCGGCCGCTACGGCCGGCTTCGCTTCTTCTGTGCAGTCTTCGCCGGGTCCACTGCAGCCGCTGCCTTCGCCGCCACACCCAACTCGTAGGCCCGCTTGTTGGACAGACCCGAAAGACCGGCGATGATGCCCGCCGCTTTCTTGGTGCCCACGCCGAATCCGGCCAATTCTTCGAAGGCCTCCCGGGCCCGCTGCTCCACGGTTGCGACCGCTACCGGCGCTGCGGATCGCCGTCGCCTGGGCGCCGTGGCCGCATCAGCCTGGGCCTCATCGGCCCCGTTCGAGGGAGCGAGCACTAGAACGATCTCCCCCCTCACCGGGTCGGGAAGTCGAGCCAGTACCTCGCTTGCCGTGCCTCGGATGGCCTCCTCATGCAGTTTCGTGAGCTCGCGGCACACCGCCATGCGGCGCCCCGGCCAACGCGAGTCGATCACCGCCAAAGAGGCCTGCAGACGCCGGGGCGACTCGAAGGCCACGAGCGCCAGCCCGGTGCCCTCAAAACGCTCCAGCTCCTCGAGCAGCTTGGCCTTCCCTCGTGGCAGAAAGCCTACAAAGGCGAATTTGTCGGCCGGGAGTCCGGACAGAACAAGGGCCGTGGAGATCGCTGAGGGCCCGGGTAGCACGGTGACCGGCAGCCCCTCGGCGGCACAGGCCCGGATGAGCGTGAAGCCCGGGTCGGAGAGACCCGGCATACCGGCGTCGCTGACCACCGCCACGTTCTTCCCCTCCCGCAACAGCGGGAGCAGGGTCCGAATGCGTTGCTCTTCGTTATGGTCGTGAAAACTCAGGAGCCTTGCCGGCGTGACACCATGGCGTTCGAGCAAGACGCGCGTGTGACGCGTGTCTTCACAGGCCACCAGGTCGGTCTGCCGCAAGACCTCCAACGCGCGCAGCGTGATGTCTCCAAGGTTGCCGATAGGCGTCGGACAGATGTAGAGCATAGCCGCCTGTACCCCTTACCGCTCGGCCGCGTCCCGCGACCCACTCAAGACTTCCCATGCCACCAGAGCCCCGCCGATGAGACCCGCCGTGTTGCCCAGCGCCGCGATCTCGATCTGTACCTGGTCTCTGCCGGGCGGCATGGCGTTGTTGCGCACATACTCCCGGGCGGGTTGCAGCAGTGATTCGCCCAGACCGCTGACTCCCCCGCCAATGACGATCATCTGGGGGTCGAACGTGTTGGTGAGGCTCACCAGACCGACCCCCAACCAGCCGGCGAGTTGGTCCACCGCCTCCAGAGCGCCCGGATGACCCTCCCGAGCCAGACGAGCAACCGCCGCCCCATGCAGTCCGCCGTGCTTGCGTAGGGTCAGCAAAGCCCCTCCAGGGTCGCGTGCGGGGTCCTTGGCGCGCGCCCTCGCGTACCGGGCCAGAGCGGGACCTGAGGCATACATCTCGAGGCACCCGCGATGTCCGCACCGGCAGGCGAGCCCCCCGGCCCGCACGACCATGTGCCCGATCTCGCCGGCGGCGTTGTTGGCGCCCCGGTACAACCGGCCGCCCACGATGATGCCGCCCCCCACTCCCGTGCCCAGGGTCAGCATGACCACATCGCGAAGCCCGACGGCAGCGCCCGCGACGACCTCAGCCAACACCGCGGCATTCCCGTCGTTCTCCAGCACCACCGGGAGGCCCACTGCGACTTGGAGCATGGCCGCCAGCGGGGCATCTCTGAGGGGCAGATTGGGCGACTTGATGACCTCTCCCCGCGCCCCGTCGACGGTGCCTGCACACGCAAGCCCCACCGCACTGGGAGCGAACTGCTCGAACTCGGCGAGCGCCTGTTGCAGCGTTGAGGTCAGCCCGTCCAAGAGGGAGGAGGCATCGCTCGACTGCGCCGGCGCCACTATCGGGGGCGCGAGCAGGGTACCCTCGCGGTCCACCGGACCGACCGCGATCTTGGTGCCTCCCAGATCGACTCCAAGGACAGAGAGCATCCGCGACCCCCAACCACTCGCTAACGAGAAAGACTGCTTAGGCTGATTGCTCCAGCGCCGCCTGTGCTTCTTCAAGATCCTGCGGCCGTACCATGATGTCCTGTTGGCCCATCCCGTCAACGGTGAGCCCATAGACCACCCCGGCGGCTTCATGCCGCAGGTAACACTTGATACCCGCACTGCGGAGTTTCGACACGATGATCTCGGCTTCTACCGGATCGTACATCGTTGCCAGCACCACAGGGGCGTCTCCCGCGACGTCGTCTTCCCCGCTTCTAGAGCCCAAGCTCATCGGCTACCCCTTTCATGGCGTCCAGCCCTATGGCCAGAAACTCTTCCAGTTCCAGACCGAGCTCGGAACACGTCATGATGTCTTCCCGGCGCGCCCCCTTGGCGAACGACGGCTCTTTGAAGCGTTTCTTGAGGCTCTTGAGCTCTACAGGCGCGAGCTTCTTCTCGGGGCGGATGAGAGCCGCCGCCGTGACCAGGCCGCTCAGGCAGTCACAGGCGAAGAGCGCGCGGTCCATGGCGCAACCGACGGTAGAGCCGTTGGCCGCGTTGTGGGCACGGATGGCCTGCAGGACCTCCTTGTCGTCGAGACCGGCCTCGCGCAGCCACTCGACCGTGAGGTTGCCGTGCACGTCCATCCGCTCCGCGGTCTCCTCCACGTCGAGGTCGTGCAACAACCCGGCGAGCCGCCAGCGCTCCTCGTCGCCTCCCAGGCGCTGCGCCAGCGCCCCCATGATGGCTTCGGTGGCCAACATGTGGTTGACCAGGTTCTCGTTCTTCACCCGTTCTCTTACCAGACCCAGAGCCTGCTCACGATCCATGTTCCCTCCTTCTCACCGGCCCCGCAGCTCAACCGGCTCTCTTGCTTGGCACAAGCGAGGTCAGCGTCCGCACGACGATCTCGCCGGCTGCGCTCACGTCCTCGGCGCTCACGTCCAGATGAGTGACGAAACGTACCCGGTCGGGCGCCGCCAGACCACACAGCACACCTTGCTCTTTGAGAGCCGTGATCACCTCCGCGCCCGTGACTCCCAGTCCGCCGATGGAGGCGATGACGATGTTGGTCTGCACCGGATGCGCTATCTCGACGCCGGACACCTCGCGCAGACGGCCGGCCAAGGCGGCAGCGTTCTCATGGTCGTCCACCAGCCGGTCGAAGTTGTGCTCGAGAGCATAGAGCGCACCCGCGGCGATGATGCCCGCCTGTCTCATGGCGCCACCATAGCGCTTGCGGTTGTTGCGCGCCTCTTCGACAAACGTCTTCGAGCCCGCCAGAACCGAGCCGATGGGGGCCCCGAGGCCTTTCGAGAAGCAGACCATGACCGAATCTGCTGTAGCCGCATAATCGGGCAGCGGCACGCCGGTGGCTTTGTGAGCGTTCCACAGACGGGCGCCGTCCAGATGGACCCCCAGGCCATGCCTCCGGGCGACTGCGGCCACCTCCTGCATGGCCGGGAGCGGCCATATGGTCCCCCCGGCATTGTTGTGAGTGTTCTCCATCTCCACAGCCCCGGTGCGCGGAAAGTGCTCGGCCCCGGCGCGGATGGTGCGCTCCACGGTCTGGGCCTCGATGACCCCATGCACACCAGGCACCGTGCGCAACTGCAGACCCGACAGGGCCGCCGCCGAACCACCCTCGTAGAGCAGCACGTGGGCGTTCTCGTGGATGATGACCTCGTCGCCCATGCGGGTGAGCGTGCGCAGACAGAGTTGGTTGCCCATGGTGCCGGAGGGGACGAACAGCGCCGCCTCTTTCTGCAACAGATCCGCCACCAGCTCTTGGAGACGTTCGACCGTAGGGTCTTCGCGGTAGACGTCGTCGCCCACCGGCGCCGCCGCCATGGCGCGGCGCATGCCCTCGCTGGGCTTGGTGATGGTGTCGCTACGCAGATCTATGGGTGTGGGCACAGAAGGCGTGAACCCTCCTCACTCCCGAGCGGGCTCGGGGCTATCGCGGCGTGGAATCCGGCAACCCTCCATCTATGGGTATGGTAGCGCCGGTGGTCGGCGTCTGCCGGGTGGCGAAGAACAGCACTCCGTTGGCGACATGCTCGGCGGTCACCCTGACCTTGAGCAGGTTACGACTCTGGTAGTAGGCCTCCAAACCGGCTTCATCCAACCCCCTGGCCTTCATCCGGTCGGGGCCGACCTCGGCCCACAGGCCGGAGCGGCAGGTCCCGTGAGAGAAGACGGCGTCCGGCGACACCATGTTCACCCTCACATCGTCGCAGGCCAGCTCAAGGCTCGCGATGCGGGCCAGCTGGTGCGCGGCCGCTTTCGTGGAGCTATAGGCCCCGAAGTTGGCGCCGGGGGCGAACACGTTCTTGGTCGAAACCAACACGATGTCTCCTCCCGTGGCCTGTCGCTTGAACAGACGGGCGGCCTCCGCCAAGACGATCAGGGTGCCCTCCACGTTGACCTGTTCGAGCTTGCGATAACCTTCGAGCGTGAGATCGGTGAGCGGCGCCACCATGGCGACTCCGGCATTGGGTACCACCAAGTCTATGCCGCCCCACGTCCGCACCACCTCGTCGAACGCAGATGCGACCGATGCGGGGTCGGTCACATCCAGGGGCGCCCCGATGATCCTGCCGGGAAACCCGCGCTCCATGGCCTTCACCAGATCATCCAGAGCAGCTCCCGGTAGATCCGTGCCGGCTACCAGGCAACCGGCCTTGAGGAGGCCCTCGCAGATGCCCGTCCCTATGGCGCCGGCCGCCCCGGTGACCAGCGCCACGTGCCCTCGCAGGGGCGCGGCGTCGGACCGCTGCAACTTCGCGTGCTGAAGGGTGCGGTACTCCATGCGGAAGAGCTCGGCCTCCGGCAGCCCTCGATAATGAGCTCCACAGGCCGCGACGGAAGCCTTCACCGCCAGCGTCTGCTTGGTGATATCACAAGCGATCATGGCATCGCGAAGATCTACGCCGGCGCACAGCGCCCCAAGACCGGGTATGAGGACCACCCGTGGTTGAAGACCGAACGGCTGCATCCCCTTGGGCAGATCGGCCTGGTGCCGGTTCACGTAATCTTGGTACTCGTCGCAGTAGGTCTGCACCGCCGCTTCCAGCCGCGGACGCAGGGACTCGGGATCGTCCAGATCCACCCCTTCGACCAACAGTGGCAGCGCCTTGGTGCGTATGAGATGGTCGGTGGTCAGAACGGGGTTCACGAAAGTATCGCGCGCCCCGGGAGTCCCCAAGGCCGCCCGGATCTCCGGCCCGGTGAGGGTCTGTAACACCACCCGGCGGTATGGGTGGTCGCAATCGCCGGTCCGCTCGGCCAGAAGCCCACGGACTACCGGCGCAACCCTGGCCAGCCGAACGTCGAGCGCCTCCCGCGCCTTCGACTCCGCGCTCACCGACAGCTTCTTTACCGGCAGGGCAGCGGCCGACTTGGTCTGGGTGGCCCCCAGATACTGTTCTGCGCGAGCCACCAAACGGATCATCATGTCGTACGATTCCTGCGCCGTCTCGCCCCACGTCACGATGCCGTGGTGAGACCAGACCATGCCCCAGGCCTCCGGATGATCGTCGAGCGCGCGGGCGGCCGCCAGCGCAAGCTTGAAACCGGGCGTCACGTACGGCAACACGATGACGTCGGGACCCAAGGCCTCTTTGGTGATGGTAAGACCATCCTCCCTATTGGTCAGCGCGAGGATGGCATCCGCATGCGTATGATCAACATATATGCCGGGCAAGAAGGCGTGCACCAGAGCTTCTATGGACGGCGTCGGACTATCCGCACGCAGAAGATGCGTGCGCAGCCGGTCCACCATGTCCGCATCGTCCAGTTCTCGCACCACGCGGAGCCGGCGGAGGTAGTCGAGGTCAAGGCCCGGATGACCCGGCGGCTCTATGGTGGCCATGTCGGCGCCTGATGCTTTGACATAGATCACCGACACCCTGTCGCCGAAGAGGTTGGTCTCCTCCGTCTTCACCGACGTGTTACCGCCTCCGTGAAGCACCAGTTCCGGATCGGCTCCCAGCAGTCTGCTCGAATAGGTGCGGAGCGCCAGCGGTTCTCCCCATTCGGCGCCGTAGCGGGCTACGAACCCGAGAGCCTCCTCTTCCGACCACCTCGATCGCATCTACAGACCCCCAGGTCGCGCGCCCACGGCTTCAAGCACGAACCGCGCGTTCGCCTCGGCTCCGCCACCCGCGGCCGCGCCGGCGGCCGCCTTGCCGTCGAAGACTGCGCTCCCGGTGGCGATCAGATCGGGCCCCGCGGCGGCCACCTCGGCGATGTTGTCTCGCGTGATACCCCCGTCGACGCACACAAGGATGTCCCTCCCCTCGGCCGCGATGATCTCTCTGACCCTCGCGACCCGCTGAAGGGTGTTGGGGGCGAACTTCTGTCCGGTGAACCCGGGGTCCACCGCCAGCAACGAGACCATCTCCACCTCGGCCAGCAGAGGAGGCGTGAGCCACTCAAGGGGAGTCGCGGGATTCAGGGCAAGTCCACGGACGATTCCACAGCCGGAGCTGGAACTGTGCTCCATGTCGCCGAGCCTCTGCAGTACCCGGTGGATATGGACGGCCGCCTCCAGGTGCACCGTGATGATGTCGGCGCCCGCGGCGACAAACATCGGAAGTTTCTCGAGAGGCTCCTGGATCATCAGGTGCACATCCTTGAGAAGCCCCGTGCGAAGGCCCTTCACATAGGGCGCTCCCACCGTCATGTATGGGCAGAAGCACCCGTCCATGACGTCCACATGGACGATCCCGACCCCCGCCCGCTCCAACATGGCGAGCTCTGAGCCGAGATCCATGAGATCGGCCGATAGGATGCTTATACTGACGGTGGGACACAGAGACTTGAGCCGCGTGAACGTCGAGCAGACTGCTCCCCCCGTGCCGTCTTTGGAGGAACCGGCGGCCATGCCCTACTTCTTCTTGCTCTCGTTCCTCAGAGTGAGGAACAGCTCGTGGGCGTCGGCGGGCTTCATGTTCTCGTGCACCACCTTGGTGACCGCCTGGATCATGGCCTCAGGTGCGTCGGACTGGAAGATGTTGCGTCCCATGTCGACGCCGGCTGCGCCTTCGCTCACGGCCTTGTAGGCCATGTTGAGAGCGTCGAGCTCGGGAAGTTTCTTGCCTCCGGCCATGACAACCGGCACCGGGCACGAGGCTGTGACTGTCTCGAAATCTTCTTCGACGTAGTACGTCTTGACGAAATGTGCCCCGAGCTCCGCCGCTATGCGGCAGGCCAGACGGAAATAGCGGGCGTCACGGGTCATCGTCTTACCCACCGCGGTCACACCCAATACCGGTACCCCGTACCGATTGCCCATATCGACCAGGCGGGTGAGATTGTGGATAGACTGCGTCTCGTAGTCGCCCCCGATGAACACCTGCACGGCGACGGCCGCGGCGTTGAGTCTGAGCGCGTCTTCGATGTCCAGAGCCAGCTGCTCGTTGGAAAGCTCCTTGAGTATGCTCGGGCCTCCGCTGGCTCGCAGCACCACGGCCTTCTGGCAGGAGGAAGGGATGGTGGTGCGCAGCACGCCCCGGGTGAGCATGATGGCATCGGCGTACGGGGCCAGAGGCAGGATGTTCACATCCACACGCTCGAGACCCGACGTGGGACCTTGGAAGTAGCCGTGGTCGATGGCCAACATGACGGTGCGCCCCGAAACCGGGTTGAAGATGCGCGCCAAACGGTTCTGCATACCCCAGTCGAGCGAGGTGGACCCTTTGACGTAGAAGGCCTCTTGCCGGAAGGGTACATCGAGATAGTAGTTCTTCGACTCTTTGATGCTATCGGTGTCGGCCATTCTTGTGTCTCCACGTGTGCTTGCTGAACAGACCTTTTGATTCTACCAGAGGGGCATGAGCTCTCCGCGATCCACCACCGCATGGCATGGCCCCGTGCGGCGATGCGCCGCCCGTGAGAGCCGAATGCCGTCCCCACCTCGTGTGGTATCGTTCGCGACTGCCGGGCTCGGCAAGGGAATCTTCGGGCGTGGTTGAAATCATACCTGGCGGACCGCCGTCGCTCGTTCCCGATGAGACTACTCACGGGGCGCAGAGACACGCGGTCTCTTTGTGGGAGCACACGACTCGGCAAGGCGCACGCGGACGCGGGGCTTGAAAACCACCCCGTCTAGGGAACCCTCATGGCGATGAACAACACCGACTTCGTCAGATGTAGCGAATGCCGGGCTCTCAACGAGCCCCGGGCTCTGTTCTGCAGCCGTTGTGGCGCCTCCCTCTACGGACCCGCCCGCGGCGGAGTCAGGCGAGCCCGGCGCCGGGTCACCGCTGAGGGCGCCGCCATGGGCGTCGCCATGCTCCTCGTGCTGGCCATCACCCTTTTCGTCTTCTACGTGGTGGTACAGAGAGCCCTCGAGACCAAAGAAGAGGTAGACCCGTACGCCGGCCGGTCGGGCACCACTGCCACTGTCGCCACCGACTCGACCGTGGCTTCCGGCGGCTCGGCCGGTAACGGCGACAACACCTCGCCCACTGTGGCCCCCACTGCCCTACGGCCCACTTCTGCACTGGCCTCCTCGACCTTGGATGCCACCTCGACCATCAGCTACCGGGTCACCAACCTCTTGGACGGCGACCTCACCACCGCCTGGAACGAGGGAGCGGAAGGCCCGGGCATCGGCGAGTGGATACAGTTCGACTTCTCGGAGACCATCAAGCTGGCCCGCGTTGAGATAGCCAACGGCTATCAGAAAGACAACGAGCGATACCAGGGTAATCCGCGCGTGAAGTCACTCAAGGTGGAGTACTCCAACGGGACGACCCAGCTGGTCGACCTGCTCGACGTCATGGACTTCCAGGCCATAACCCCCACCATACAGCCCGTGGACTGGGTGAGGTTCAGCATCGTTTCCGTCTATGCCGGTGAGGAATGGGACGACACCGCCCTCTCGGAGATCCGCTTCTACGCGAAGTCCAACTGAGGACGAACATCACGTGCGGGGAAGCGCCGCCCCACGACGCACGGCATCTTTGCCGTACTTCTCCCGGATAGCGTCCAGCTTGAGGTCCAGCTCCCTTAGAAGCGGCAGCTCCTGATCAAAGAGATCGTCCTGCCAAGCTCGTGGCACCAAGTTGCTCAACCCCACGCCCACCAGCCGCACGCGATAGCGCCGGCGGCGCCCCTGCCGAAAGAGGGCCAGCACCTCTCCAAACAACGCCTCATCAACATCAAGCGGCCGGTTCAGAGTGTGAGAGCACGTGTGGGTGACGAAGTCGGAGTACCGGATCTTCACCGTGACCGTGCGTGCCTCCAACCGCTTGTGGCGCAGACGGCGACAGACATCTTCGGTGAGCGCAACCAGGGTCGACTCAAGAAGCCCTGTGTCGGAGACATCATCGTCGAAGGTATGCTCCCGCGAGATGGACTTCACCTCCTCACGCGGAGCCACCGGGCGCGGGTCTTCTCCCCTGGCTCGATAGGCGAGCAACTCCCCCCATTCTCCAAAAGAGAGCCGGAGGAGATGAGGCGGGACCCGGGCAAGGTCGCCCACGGTACCCACTCCTCGATCGCGTAGTTGCTCGAGAAGAGCCGGACCCACCCCCGGCAGTCGTTCCACGGGAAGAGGGGCCAAGAACTCCGCCTCCCGACCGGGCGGGACCACGGTGAACCCACCCGGCTTGCGATAGTCGGACGCCACCTTGGCCACCAACTTGTTCGTAGCCAGTCCCACGGAGATACTCAGCCGTAGCTCGTCGGCCACCCTTTGTTGGATGAGTCGCGCCGTTTTGACCGGGAGTCCGAAGAGATGCTCGGTGCCCGTGAGATCGATGTAGGCCTCATCGAGCCCCATCTGCTCCACCAGCGGGGAATAATGATCGAGCATGGCCATCAGACGGCGGGAGTACTCGTAGTAGAGCTCATGGTGCCCGGTGAGATACACCCCATGGGGGCAGAGACGCCTGGCAGTGCGGAGCGGCATGGCCGAATGCACGCCGTACCGCCGGGCCACGTAGTTGGCGGTGGAGACTACGCCCCGCTCCCCACCCCCGACGATGACCGGCTTGCCCCGCAGCGAAGGGTCCCGGTTCTCTTCCACCGCGGCAAAGAAGGCGTCGAAATCGAGGTGGGCTATGACCCGGTGGGCCGCCCGGGGGTGCATGATGATGTCCCCACTACTCATGAGGACATGATATCCGAACAAATGTTCGTCTACAAGTGAGGGCAGACGGCCGGGGGGTCCACCGCTCCGACTATCGCCCGCACCGCGCGCGGCTCGGGGCTCGCTTCGCCTCTCCCCGTGCCCGCGCGGCGGGCTCAAAACTCCGCCGCGTACCCCCCGGCCGTCTGACCACTACTCGTCACCAACATCTGTCCGGGCTCTCTCTCCTTGGGGGGTCTCTGCGCTCCCCCATCTTGCCGAAGTATCACCGTGGCAGTGAGTGGTCCCGCATGGCCCATGGGGCACGGAGCGAAGTTTTTCGCCCGCCGGGCGAGCGGACGGGCGAAGCGCAGCGAGCCCGAGGGCCGCGCCCGGTTGCGGGCGAGAGTCGTAGCGGAGTGCCCCATGGGCCATGCGGCACAAGCCACTGTGGCGGTATTCAGGAGGTACGTAGAAAGGCGGGCAACCCACCGAACACACTCTCGTACAACAAGGTGCCGGGCTCCTCGCGTACTACGCGGTCCTCCAGGCCGTAGCGGCTACAGACATCCAGTAGGTCTCGCTCGCACCGGCGGGCCTCCGTCTCGCTGTCGGCCGATCTCTCCAGCTCCACCAGCAACGGCCATCGCAGCGTCTCACAGCGCATCAGTTTCGTGCTCAATCCCAGCGGATCGTAGCGGCCCGTGCGGCTCCAGCCCTCGTACGACATGAAGCCCTCGTGACCCGTCCGCTCCAGGGCAAGCCGGATACCGTCCGGGTCGCGCAGCCGGCCGTCACCGACGAAAGCCGTGAGGATGGCGCTGTCCGACATCGCTCCGTCGACCTCTTCCACAAGCTCTTGGCGCACGTTCGCGAAGGTCCCTACATCCACACCCTTCCAACTCAAGAAGTAGCGGGTCGCCCCGGCGTAGGAGACGGTGCTCAGCCTCAACACCTCTCCTCGCTCGAAGATCTCCGCGCCGTAGTACGAGTCGGTCCATGTGACCGACCTCACCAGGCTCGCCTCGAGAAAGGGGAGCGCACCATAGGCCTCAGCCTCCGTGGCAAACCGGCATCGGAACTCGATCTCATACGGTGCGTCTGGAAACCTAGACATCCTGCCCTCGGCCGTGCTGATCGCCCGCGCTTACCCAGTGTCTCACGACGTGGGAGGTCCCGCTGCGCCCCCTATCCTGCCAAAGACTCGCCGTGGCAGTGAGTGGTCCCGCATGGCCCATGGGGCAAGGAGCGAAGTTTCTCGCCCGCCGGGCGAGCGGACGGGCGAAGCGCAGCGAGCCCGAGGGCCGCGCCCGGTTGCGGGCGAGAGTCGTAGCGGAGTGCCCCATGGGCCATGCGGCACAA
>DAIRFC010000015.1:25505-33912 GCA_036795215.1 Actinomycetota bacterium
TATGCGTCGACCCGCGGAAGGGTTATGGTCATCGAAGGCCTGCCGCGCTTGGCGAGCGCCCAGGCGGTGGACTTCTGCTCGGCCCACATCAATTCGGCCATCGTATGCCCGCCCAGGTACGACAAAGCTTCGGCCTCCGGGCCGGGCGCCGGTATCGTGAGCGCGCTCTCGAACTCCTTGACGCCCAAGAAGACCACGATCTTGTCGTCGGGGCCTTCCATGTAGAGTTGGAGCTGAGAGTGCTGGTCGGTCACGCCCAGACCCTTCACCGGCAGCGGACCGATGTTGACCAGCTGGTCCTGGCGGTCGGTCTCCTTGCCGAGACTCTCGGCCCACAGCTGCCGGTGCCAATCGGCCACGTCACGCAGACGAGCTGAGTAGGGCATCATGACGCTGACAGGCCGCCCCATCCCCGTGTCTTGCAGATAGTGGATACCGGCGAAGGTGCAGGCCGGGTTGTCCCACCCCTGGGTCCCCGCGATCCACTCCGACATGTCGCGGGCGCCTGCCAGCAGAGCCCGCACATCCATGCCGGTGAGCGCCGCCGGGATAAGACCAACGGCGCTCAGCACCGAGTAGCGCCCTCCCACTCCCGGGGGCAGATCGAACGTGCGCACGCCCAGGGCTTCACCGATGTCCCGGAGCGTGCTCCCGGCCGGCTCCGTGGTGAAGACCAGATGATCCTTCAGCGCGGCGACGCCCACCGCGGCCTCGAGCCGCTGCTTCGCCACGAGGTATCCGGCCATGGTCTCGCCGGTCATGCCCGACTTGGAGATGACGTTGACGAGCGTCCGCTTCAGGTCGAGCCTGTCGAACAGCGCAGCGGTCTCATCCGGGTCGACATTGTCGAGCACATACAGGCGCGGCCGCCCCCCGCGTTCGGCGGCGCTCAGCTCGTTGTGAAAGAACGGCAGCAGGGCCCTGGAGAGGGCTATGGTGCCGAGTGCGGAGCCGCCGATGCCTATCACCACCAGACACTCGCACGCGCCTTTGTAGTGGGCTGCGTAGTCCAGGAACTCCTGAGGGTCTTTGTTGGGGAGCAGCATCCAGCCCAACATCCCCGTGCCGGCCGCGTCGAGCACGGCCCGCCTGGCCTGCTCCAGCCGGGGTGTGAGCCGGTCGAGCATCTTGCCGGAGAGGCAGTATCTGTCTCCGGAGTCTCCCATGCAGTACGTGATGTCCAGCGACAGTCTGTCGGCCACGGTGTTCCTCCCGTCACCCAGGTGCCGTGCCGGCCCCTGGGTATGGCTGTTCACAAGACCATCCCGATTCTATATGCTGGCTCATCAAGTGGAAAGTGGATATCGAGCCGGGATGTAGCTCACCATATGAAGAACAAGAACGATGCAGACCCCAAGAACGGGCGGCGGACTCCGCTCATCGGCGCGCAGGTGTCCACTGCCGGCGGGTTCGCCCCCGTGCCGGAGCGGGCCGTAGCCATGGGGGCCGAGGCAGTGCAGGTCTTCAGCTCCAACCCGCGTACCTGGCAAACCCGGTGGCCGGAGCCGGAGGAGACAGACGCCCTCGTACACGGTCTGGCCGAGCGCCATCTGCCCCTTTTCTTCCACACCATCTATCTCATCAACATGGCCTCTCCCGATGAGGCCCTGCGGTATCGTTCGGCCCAGGCGCTGGCCCACGCGCTCGCTCTGGGAGCGCTCGCCGGAGCGGCCGGCGTGGTGACACATGTGGGCTCGCACCGAGGAGACGGTTTCGAGCAAGCACGGGGCCGGGTGGTGGAGACCGCACTCCACTCGGTCGAGCTTGCCGAGCAATCGTGCGTGGCCCAGGGGTTCGAGCCGCGGCTGCCTCCCCTGCTACTCGAGACGACTGTCGGCGCCGGCGCCGTGGTCGGTGGATGTCTGGACGAGGTGGCCGTCATGGTCGACGACATCTCGACGGCGCTGGATGGGCGGATAGCCATGGGCATCTGTCTCGACACCGCGCATCTGTTCGCGGCGGGCTATCCCATACACGAAGCGGACGGGTTGGACTCCTTCATAGAGGCCCTGGGAGCTCACGGACTCAGCGGCAAGACCGGCCTCGTGCACCTCAACGATTCGTCGGCCGCCTTCGCCTCTCACCGCGACCGCCACGAGAACCCCGGCGATGGGTGTATCGGCTATGAGGGCTTGGGCCGGGTGGTGAGACATCCTGCGTTGTCAGCCGTCCCCTTTGTGCTGGAGGTGCCGGGGGCAGACGGCCGCGGTCCCGACGCCGCCAACGTAGCCGTGGTCAAGCGGATGCGGCAAGGCAAGGCACTGCGGGAGAGCGCGGGCGCCCGTAAGGTCAGGAGAGCGCGGGTGGAGGCTCGAGACCGACCAGCAGGGCCTGCTCCCGACGCATGACGTCGAGAAGAGCCAGGGTCACTCGGCCCGGCCTGCCATCGCCCACGACGTGCGACCCGATGCGCACCACGGGCATGATGTCCCTCGTGGTCGATGCCGAAAAGACTTCGCACCCCGGTTCGCACTCGGTGGTCACTTCCGACAGCGTGAAGGCCCTCTCCTCCGCCACGTATCCTTCGCGCTCGGCGAACTCGATGACGTACTTGCGCGTGATGCCCGCCAGGATGCGGTTGTTGAGCGGGTGGGTCCGCAGCACGCCTTCCAAGAAAGCAAAGACGTTCGACGAGCCACCCTCCCGTACCAGGCCCTGCGAAGAGACGAACAGCGCCTCCTGCGCCCCCGCGTTGCGGGCCTCTTCTTTGGCGAGCACGGCGGGCAACAGATTCGTGGTCTTGATGTCACAACGAGCCCAGCGCAGATCTTCAACTGGATGGAGCGCCGATCCCTCCAGTATCTCGGAGTCCGTCGGGCCCGGCTTACTGCGCGCGTAAGCAAGCACCGTGGGTTCGGGCGGGTGAGGGAACACGAACTCCCGGGGAGCATATCCCCTGGTGACCTGGATGTAGACCATGCCGTCGACCACCCCGGACTCTCTCACCAACCGGGGCAGCAAAGCGCGCATGTCGTGCCCGCGAAGGGCGCCGGCCAGACTGACCTCGCCCAGGTTGCGCTCGAGACGCGCCAGATGATCGTCCAGCCAGACGAGGTGGCCGTTCATGACCTTGATGACCTCGTAGATACCGTCCCCGAGCTGGAAGCCCCGGTCTTCGATCCGTACCCGGCCCTCGGAGAGAGGCATGAACGTCCCGCTCAGATAGAGCATCTCAGTATCCATCTGCTAACCTCGCATAGATGATCACGTATCGCCTGGCAACCGCCCCTGATGCCACGCAGATCGTCTCCTTGCTCGGAGAGATCATGCATCACCACGGGGTCGCTCCCCCTGCTCCCCTGCACCTCGAGGCGACCGTCTCGACCATACTCGGCTCACAAGACCACCTCATACTGGTGGCCGAGACCACGGGCCGTCTGGTTGGGATGTGCGCCCTTCTATTCTCTCAGAGTACCTGGTCGGCGTCGCCTGTGTGTGAACTCCAAGACGTCCTTGTCACCAGGTCTTCGCGGCGCGCCGACATCGGCAGAGGGCTGATAGAGGCGGCCGAGCAGATCGCGTACGCTCGCGGCTGCACCAGGCTGTTCTTGCTGGCCGAGTATTGGAATCTCGACGCGCACGCCTTCTACCGCAGTCTAGGCCTCGCCGAGAAGACCTGCCTGTACTTCGAACGCGACCTGCGACGCCCCCTACTTTAGGAAGGGCGGCACTTCCAGGTCGTCAGCGTCCCGCTTGGGGACCTCGGTGCGCGGGCCAAGAGGAGTCCCCTCGCCGGTTCCCAGGGGAGTGCCCTGCGAGGTGTCCTTGGGCGGCGGCGGGGGAGGCGCGACGCGCCCTCCAGGGGCAGGCGCCCGCCCGGGACCCGGACGGCCGTGGGCGGTGGAGTCGACGACCTGCTGCGTGAGGATGTCCTCGCTGGTCGCGTCGAACCCGGTGGCCACGACCGTTACCCAGATGGTGTCGCCCAGCGATTTGTCGACCACGGCTCCGAAGATGATGTTCGCATCGGGCTCCGCGGCATCACCAACGGTCTCGGCGACCTCAGTGATCTCATGCAGTGACATGCTATCGCCCCCGCTGATGTTGAGCAGGATGCCGCGGGCGCCCTCAATGGAGCTTTCCAGGAGCGATGAGTTGAGTGCCATCTCAGCAGCCCTCTTGGCGCGTCCCTCGCCGTGAGCCCGGCCGATGCCCATGTGGGCGGTGCCTGCGCCGCTCATGATGGTGCGCACGTCGGCCAAGTCGAGGTTGATGACCCCCGGTACCGTCACCAAGTCGCAGATGCCCTGCACACCCTGCCGGAGCACGTCGTCGGCCAGACGCAGGGCCTGCACCATGGTGGTGTTCCTGTCGGCCACCTCGAGGAGCTTGTCGTTGGGGATCACGATGACCGTATCGGCCCGCTGCTTCAGCAGGCGCGCGCCTTCGAGCGCCTGCAGGCCACGCCGCCTGCCCTCGAACGCGAACGGACGCGACACCACCCCGATGGTGAGCGCCCCGAGGGACCTGGCTATCTCGGCCACCACCGGCGCGGCACCGGTCCCGGTGCCGCCGCCCTCGCCGGCGGTGATGAAGACCATGTCGCTGCCCTTGAGTATGTTCTTGATCTCGTCATAGGCGGCCAGAGCCGCATCACGGCCCACCTTGGGGTCGGCTCCTCCGCCCAGCCCCTTGGTCAACTCGCCTCCGATGCGCAGCTTGTGGTCGGCCTCGCACATAGCGAGAGCCTGGGCATCGGTGTTGACGGCGATGAACTCCACCCCTTCCAGACCGGCCTCGAGCATGCGGTTGATGGCGTTGGTGCCGGCCCCGCCGACCCCGACGACCCGGATGACCGCGGGAAAACTCCGCGACGGTGGGATGAGGGTCCGCCTGGCCTCGTCGGTGAGGTCGTAGGCCGAGCCTTCGCCTTCTTGGCTACCGGCTCCGTCCGCTTGGTCGCCCGCGTCGATGGCGGGTGCGCCCACAGACTCGTCCGCAGGCTCGTCTGCGGGAACGCCGACGGTCTCGGCCGGGGAAGCAGGTTCTCCTGCTGCTTCCTGGCCCAGTGGCAGGCTCGTCTGCGGCTTCTCTTCGGCCGGCTTGGCCGCATCCGTCGCTCTGAAGAGAGAGCTCAGCCCGCTGTCTTTCATGCTAGATCTTTTTTCCACTTAGCACCTCTCTCGCAAGCCGACGATATGCTTGGGCAGCATGGCTGTCCGGTGCGTATTTGAGTACCGATTCGCCCTTCACCGGTGCTTCGGGGAACTTGATGGTCTTGGGGATGGTGGTCTCGAAGACCAGGTCGCCGAAGCTGCTCCGCAGCACCTCGACGGCTTCCCGTCCGTGCACGGTACGAGAATCGTACATAGTGGGGATGATTCCGGCAATATGCACCTGTGGATTGAGGTTCTCCCGCACCAGCTCCAAAGTCCTCTCCAACTGCGCCAACCCCCGCAACGACAGGTACTCGCACTGCACGGGCACGATGACGCCATCGGAGGCGGTCAGTGCATTGATGGTCAGCAGGCCGAGCGAGGGCGGAGTGTCGATGAGGATGAAGTCGTAGTCGTCCTGCAGGGTCATGAGGGCCTTGCTCAGGACCCTTTCTCTGCCGATGAGCGAACTGAGGGCGATCTCGACGGCCGCCAGGTCGATGCTCGCACCCGCCAGGTCGATCTCGAGTTCGTGCACCGCACGTGAGATGGGGACCCCGTTGACGAGAACATCGTACATGCTCGGCCGTATCGAATCAGGGTTGAGCCCCAGGCTCATGGTGAGATTGCCCTGGGGATCCATGTCCACAGCCAGGACGCGGTGGCCCATCTCTTTGAAAGCCACACCCAGATTGATGGTGGTCGTGGTCTTCGCCACGCCACCCTTCTGATTCGCAAAGGCCACGACTCTAGCCAAGCCATCTCCCCTTGGTCCGACGATCACCCCACCGACAGGTATTGATAGCTTTTCGCAAAGCGTGCAGCAAATCCTCCGTAGGAGGACCAATGCGCGCCGTGGACTACTACCGGGTAACGGTCTCCAAGCCCGCCTTCAAGAAGCCGCCCTCGGCCGGCACGGGGGGAGATTGCGACTCCGAAAGCTCCTTGATCTCGCGCATGTAGTCGCGGTTCTCACGCACGTGCTCCCAGGCGTGGCACATGAGATAACCCTCTATTTGATGCTTCCGATACATGGGCGCTTTGGGTTTGACAGCGAGCATCCGCCGGACCTTGTAGAAGCGCTTATGGGCATCGAGCAGAGCCACCTGCAACTCGTAGGGGGTCATCTGTTTGGGCCAGTGGACCACATGATGCCCGTCGTAGAGAGTCCAATTCCGAGTGATGATGCGACCTTCCGCCTCCCACCGAGCGGTGTGTTGAGTGCCGGGTAGCGGAGTCAGGGCAAGAAACTGCACGCTGTTCAGGCCGTGATCGAGACAGTAGTCGGCCGTCTGATACAGCGACTCCGGAGTGTCCGAGTCGGCGCCGAACGCGAACATGCCATGCGTCTTGATGCCCCTGTTCGCCAGGGCCTCAAGGCCTCCCGACATGTCGTCGATGCTCGACTCCTTGTGATACTCCTTGAGGGTGTTGGGATTGATGGACTCCAAGCCAAGATAGACGATGCGGCAACCGGCGTTCCAGAGCAGATCGAGAAGTTCCTTGTCTATGTTGCCGTTCTTGCAGACCGAATCCACTCTGATCTGCGCGTAGAACGGAGCGCCGAGGTTCTCCTTCGCCATGAGGGCCAAGAGCTCCTTACCCCTGCGCTTGCTGATGAGGAAGTTGTCGTCGTAGAAGAAGATCTTGCGCGGTTTGAGCCGCTTGAGCTCCGTCACGACCTCTGCCGGTTCGATGGTGCGTACTTTGCGCCCGAACATCAGGATGACCGAGCAGAACTCGCACCCGTACGGACAGCCGCGGGAAGCCAAGATGGGTGTAGGGCTCACCTTCTCCCCACCCACCACCAGACCCATGTCAGGCCACGGCAGTTCGGTCAGCCCGCTCAGGAGTGGGCGCGCCGGATTGTGTACCACCTGCCCCTCAGTGGTTCGATACGTCAGACCCAGGATGTTCTCGAGAGAACCCTTGCCCTGTAGGTAGTCCACCAACTCCAGCAGGGTCTCTTCGCCCTCGTTGCGCACCACGTAGTCGCAGAAGTCCATGGCCTCATCGGCCAGAAAGGTCACGTGGGGACCACCCATGACCACGGGTATGCCCGCGTCGCGGACCTTCTGCGCATAGCGATAGGCCCGGATGACGGTAGAGGTGGTGGCTGAGATACCTACGAGATCGGACGCCAAGACGTCGTCCCAGTCGACCTCACTCAGGCTTTCCCCATAGACGCGCACCTGGTGGCCACGCTGGGTAAGGAGTGCGCCAAGAAGCGGGAGTCCAAGCCGGATCTGTTTGACAAAGCTGTATACGTGAAAGCCCGGAGCAGCAGGCTCGATAAGGGTGATACGCACAGCGACCTCGCAGTCGTCTATGTGAGTCTCTTACAAAATATGGTAACACACGCCTCCGTCCGCACTCCGCCCCGCCGATCACGGGGCAGATGCACCCATGGCTTGCTCCAGAAGTAAGGGTAGTGTGACTCGAAAGCGCGTTGCCGGGCCGACATCGACCAATTCGACGCGGCCACCGAGTACTTCGCATATCTCCCGCACCAAGGCGAGACCCAGACCAAGACCGTCGGCCGTCCTGCCGGAGGCGCCCCGGTAGAAACGGTCGAAGACCCGCGCCCTGTCTTGGGCAGAGAGAGGCTCGCCGCCATTCTCGAATTCAAGCGTCAGCTTCGCGTCGCTCCTGGCTATCCGTACCCGCACCGGATCGGAGCCGCCATACTGCACGGCGTTGCGCAGCAGGTTCGCGACGACTTGGCGCAGCATGTCGGCGTCCGTTTGGATGCGGGCTTCAGACTCGACCGATACGGTGATCCGGCCCTGCTCCGCCAGACCCACCTGCACGAGGCGATCCACCTCTTCCGCCACGAGAGCATCCACGGCCACCAGTGCCGTGTTAGGCCTGTATTCGCGGGAATCGTAGCGCGAGAGGGTCAGCAGAGCCTCCACAAGACGCTGCAGCCGAGCCGACTCGCGATAGATGGCCGCGGCCGAGCGTTGCTGCTGTTCGGGCGTCGCCGCCGTTCCGTCGAGGAGCGCTTGCGAGAAACCTTGAATGGATGTGAGCGGCGTGCGGAGCTCATGAGCCGCCGTGGCCACGAAGCCGCGCAACGACTCCTCGCTCCGCCTCACCTCCCTGCGCATGGTCTCCATGCTGTCGGCCAAGCCCTGCACCTCCCCCGGATACGAACCGGCGACGGGCTCTTCGTACGAGCCGCCCGCCATGCGCCGGGCCGCCGCCGAGAGCCTGCGCAGCGGCCGGGCCATCCAAGCCCCCAGCCCCAGTCCCGCCAAGACGGCGAGTCCCACGGCGATGGCCCCCGAGATCGCCAAGGCGCGAAAGAC
>DAIRFC010000116.1:0-5309 GCA_036795215.1 Actinomycetota bacterium
TCACGGATCTTGAGGCGGACGTCAAGCATCCGCTGTCGCCCTATCTTGCTCTGGCTTTCAGACTACTTCTGCTGACCGGCATGCGCCGCGACGAAGTGCTCACCTTGAAGTGGGAGTACGTAGACTTGGATGATGGGCTTATCCGCTTGCCGGACTCAAAAACGGGCCGGAAGACGATCGTTCTGAGCACTGCAGCCGTCGATCTCTTGAAGCGGGCACCGCGAGAAGCTGAGTCGCCGTGGGTGGTTACAGGGCGTCGACGCGGAAGTGATGGCAGCTGGCATCACGTGGTAAGCCCATCGAAAGCATGGGAGCGTGTCAGGCATCTTGCCAGCACCAAGGAAGACGACTTGCCAACGGTCGACGTACGCGATGTCACCCTGCACGACTGTCGGCATGCGTTCGCCGCCACCGGTGCGGCTGCGGGGCTGTCGTTGCCAGCAATCGGGGCGTTACTTGGCCACGTTGACCAGGCAAGTACCCAGCGTTACGCACATCTCAGCGTCGATGCGCGGCGCCTTGCCGCTGAACGTATAGGCGGGGAGATTGCGGGGGCGCTCGATGGACGATAGCCCGCGGTGGTGATTCCCATATGAGTGAAGACCCGCAAGTGACAAGAGCAAGAGTTCCCCCGGGCGAATATCAGACGTTAGCGGAGTCTCGAACGCACAGACGGTCGCTCTTCCTGCGGATGATGGCTCAGGAAGCGCCAGAGACTCTCCGCTCGCTTCGAGATGACGTACTCTCTACGTACATCTCTACCTATGATGAGGTGGAGAAGCGGCTCGACTCGCGAGTTCTCGACTCTGACACTGAGCGGTATTCGGCTCCCGGCCGCCGTGCCTGCCTCTGCTGCCAGCCGGCACTTCTGACCAAGTGGCAAACCTACGAGGCTGTCAGCATTGCTGAGAATCACAACCGTTATCCAGACCTCGCACTGCTTCGCGGCAAGGTGGAGGAGTGGGCGAGACGATACCGCCTGAACACGCGCTGGGTGCTCGCCGCCGCGCTGGTCCAGCTTGACTTCTGGAGGCGGTACCCCAAGAGCGCCGAGGGGCTAACACTAGGCTGGTCTTGCTTCTTTCATCCGATTTCCTTCGCCTTGGAAGAGACTCCGGTGCCCGCCGAGCTGCTCGTGCCCTGGGATCCCCTGTGGGAGACGCGAAAAGAGTATGAGAAGAACCACCAAGTTGTACTCGGTAAGTATCTGGATGGCATAGAAGCACAGGCTGTGGCCGCGGGATGCCAGCCGACCACGGACCTGCCTGCGCTGCAGCTTCATTTCACATGGCTTATTCGCTATCAGCTCGGGCGCGAGAGTTGGCCGGAGATCGCGGCCACCGCCGGTCGCCGATTGAAGAAGAGCAAGACAATGGTCGATGTATCGGAGAAGTTCGTAGCCCGCACTGTCAAAGATCTTGCTCGTTCGATCGATCTGCCGCTCATCCGTGTGCGAGGACCTGGTCGCCCCGCCGGCAGTCGAACGAAGAACACGACCGGCAACCGCGTCAGGTGAATACGCCCAGCTAGTAGCTAATTTCGCACTCTCGCGATTTGGCGCAAGTTCCCTATTACGACATCCTGTTCCGCGAGATTATACGAGTAAAGGCACTCGTTTTCTCGGAGGTTGACGTATGAGCGACGAACAACAGCAGCGCTGGAAGGAGGCCCTGGATACGAAGGCTGCCAGCCGTTACACTGGGTACTCGCCTCGAACGCTTGAGAAGCTCAGATGGGCCGGAGGCGGCCCTGCATACTATCGCCTTGCCGGCATCCGGTATCTTCGGGAAGACCTTGATGCTTGGCTTGAGTCTCGCCGGCGCAGGAGCACCAGCGACCCGGGGCCCGAGTCATGAGCAAGACTCTCCAGAGCACCATCCAAGCGTTTCACGCTGGCAGTGTTGGCGTTCCTCTAGTTCAGAACAAGCGGGTGGGCAAGGGCCATCTGTCGACTTGGTCGTCTCGGCCCGTCAAGATTCGTCTACGGCCTACCCGGACTCATGCAATTCTGGGGGCACGTGGCGGTTCATTCGCGCATACAGAGACCGAGCGGTGAACACGGCCCCCGTTCATCCGGTCGTAGGTAGACGCGGGGACTACGAAACAGTCCCCGGGGAACTCCGCCAGCGGAGACAGTGGGTCCTTTGGCGTTACGAAGAGCGCGAAGGGAAGCTCACTAAGGTTCCCTATCGTGCTGGCGATCCCGACCGCAGAGCGAGCTCGACTGACCCCGCGACCTGGAGCCCATTCGAGCAGGCCGTGGGAGCCGCAAGCCGAGCCGATGGTATCGGCTTCGTGTTCAGCATTGAAGACCCATACGTCGGCGTCGATCTTGACCAGGACTTCCCTGAGCCCGAGTGGGTGATCGGCAGGCTGAACAGCTACACAGAGCACAGTGTGAGCGGGACCGGGCTTCATGTGATTGCCAAGGGGAGCCTGGCACATATCACACACAAAAACCGGCGCGGAGACTTCGAGGTTTACGAAACGGGTCGGTTCTTCGTCGTGACTGGCGCCCACGTGGAAGGAACCCCGACCACTATCGAAGCGCGGCAGAGCGAGCTACAAGAGGTCGTGTCCCGCTACCTGCCCACTGAGAGTGCACCCGAGCTCGTGCGGACCAAGAGCGGCGTCTCGGTCTCAGACGGGGAGCTTGTGGACAAGATGCTACGCGCCAATAACGGCGCCAAGGCCCGTCGTCTTTGGAATGGTGCGTGGCAGGGTGAGTACCGTTCACAGAGCGAGGCGGACCTGGCCCTCTGTAACCTGCTCGCATTCTGGACCGGCCGCGACCCCGAGCGCATAGATGCCCTCTTCAGGCAAAGTGGGCTCATGCGAGAGAAGTGGCAGCGCGAGGACTACCGGACCGATACCATTGCGGCAGCCATCTCGACAGCCCGCGAGGTGTATCAGCCTGAGCGGACGCAGGGACATATGGCTAAGCCAAACAAGAGCGACGCCCGTGTCCCTGACGGTGTCACGGCACAGGACACCGTTGCGCTCTCTGCTACCACCCCGTCGTCAAACACCTTGGAAGCCAGCCCCTTTGTCGACTGGTCGACGTTCTGGGATCTTGACCAAAGCGGGCCGGATTGGACATTCCCGGACGTGCTTGCTCGGGGGCGTGGCCACGCTATCTATACCTCGTCCAAGGGCATGAAGAGCCTACTGCTGCTCTACATGGCCGCCGAACTGGCGACTGGCTCGCAGCCTATCGTCTGCATCTACCTTGACTACGAGATGAGCACAGAGGACCTCATGGAGCGCCTGGATGACATGGGTTATGGACCGGGCAGCGACCTGTCACGCCTCAAGTACGCCCTACTGCCGACCCTGCCGCCACTGGACACGCGGGCGGGCGGTGGTGCCCTCATGACGATGGTAGACGGCGTGCAGGCTGAGTGGCCGGGTCACCATCTCGTTGTCATCATCGACACCATCAGCCGGGCGGTGGCCGGCGAAGAGAACTCTGCAGACACCGTGCGCGCCTTCTACGCTCATACGGGAATCGAGCTTAAGCGTCGCGGCGTTACTTGGTGTCGCCTCGATCACGGCGGTAAGGATCCGACCCGGGGGCAGCGCGGTAGCTCCGGCAAGGGCGACGATGTAGATGTGGTTTGGCGGTTGGGCCGGACTCAAAACGGCGTCTGTCTCATCCGCGACGTGGCTCGTATGCACTGGATACCCGAACGGGTGACATTCCGTAGAACCGAGGACCCGTTGGCCTTCCGACGTCTGGCCGACGATTGGCCGGACGCGACACGCGCAACAGCTGAGGAGCTCGATCACCTGGCTGTGCCTCTCGACGCATCCGCCCGCACGGCGCAAGCGGCCCTCAGGGGTGCCGGCAAGGGTGTCCGCAAGCAAGTGATATTGGCGGCTCTCAGGTGGCGTCGCGAACGCGATCGGGGGCAGTCGTGAGCGGTTCCCGAAACGTCGGAGACCGGTGCCGAGAAAACTGGCCGGAACCTGCATGGGAACCGATGCCCGCTTCTGGCTATGAACAGCCCTGGAACCGATGGGGAAACCGCCGGGAACCGGTAGCACAGTCCTTACGGGAACCGGGTTCCCTCTTTGAGAGGGAACCGGTCCCGAAACCGACGTATCAGCCACCCATGCGGTCTTACCCTCGCGCGGTCATGTATCGCTACACCGGGGAGCACGGGGAGGTGTAACACAAAAAATGGCATGGGAAACGCGCAACGGTCGAGGCTCCTACTTCACGAGGTCTAAACGCGTCGAGGGTCGCGTGGTGCGTGAGTACGTAGGCGGAGGTCTAGTCGGGGCTCTGGCCGCGGCTCAAGATGAGAAGGAGCGTGACCGTCGTCGGCTTGAGCGCGAGGCCCGGTTGCTCGAGCAAGCACAGGCTAAGGAACTCACGGATGCACTGGCCACCTTCGCAGCTGTCACAGAGGCCGAACTCGAGGATCACCTGACCGAGGCCGGATATCATCATCACCGAGGTGAGTGGCGCCGTAGGAGGCAGTCGTGAGCGAGAGCCTGCCCTCATCCGAGAAGAAGCAATTGGATCGGGAACAAGCGCGGGCCATACTTCGGGCTGCCCTTACGGGTGGCGAGGTATCCCGCGAACAGGTGCGAGAGGTCTTCGAGGTCTATGACATTGGGCCGCGTGCCACCGATCCAGCCGAAAGAGCCGAGTCGGCCATGATCAGTCTGGCGACCGGCGGCAATCTCTGCTACGAGGAGGAACTGCGCGCCCGCCTCGCCTTCATGCGAAAGAGCCTCGGTCAAAGCGGTGACGGTGAACTCGAACGCCTGCTCATCCACCGGGTGGCCTTGGCCTGGTTGGCGCTCGCCTCCGCCGAGGAGTTGCGGGCACTGAAGTGGCGGAAGGGTATCGTGACCGCAGATGCTGACTTCTGGGATCGGCACGTCTCACGTGCGCACACCGAGTTCTTGCGCGCGACTAAGACGCTTGCCCAGGTGAGGAAACTTACTCAACCCACCATCGTCAACCAGCTCAATGTTGCCGAGCAGCAGCAGATCAACGTCCTGGGACAAACGCCGCCTGAAGCAGAGGGCCGTGTAGAAAAACGATCGCGCGGCTGAGGGACTGCCGGGTGATTCTCGCTATGGATCATCTCAGACCGTCTTTGCTCCATCCCTCATGAAGTCGATGATGGCCTCCAGCTGACGGTTGACTTCCTTGATATCGCCCACATGACCCCAGTGAGGGTGGAACTCATCGGTGGGCGCGGGCAGGTCGCGGAGATACTCCTCGATGCCCTCCATGAGATTCTGGGCTCTCAGGTACTCGGTCACGTAGGAGTCTTCGGCCGTCATCCTGA
>DAIRFC010000117.1:0-5217 GCA_036795215.1 Actinomycetota bacterium
AGCGGGTTCTTCCTGTCGATACTTCTGGGCGCCATAGAGCACAGCGGCAGGCTGCTCCTCGCGTCCGGGGCCTGCCTTGCCGCCGTGGTCTGCATCATCGTGTTTCTCACGCCGGTGGAATGGCCCTCTTGGCATCTCGGCTGGGGTGGAGACGACGGCAACGCCGCGGTCACATCCACGATGAGCACCAGCACCAGTTCCACCTCCAGCACCTCTACTTCCAGCACGTCCACGACCATTCACTACACGGTTACCACGGAGGTGAGTGGTGGCGCCAGACGCTGACGACGGACTCACCTACCGCTCGGCGGGGGTGGACATCGAGGCCGGCGATGAAGCGGTCCGGCTGATCAAGGCCGACGTCGAGAGCACCTACATCCCCGGAGTGGTGGGGTCGCTGGGGGGCTTCGCGGGCTTGTTCGAACTCCCCAAAGACCTGCAGGACCCGGTGCTCGTCACGGGTACCGACGGAGTGGGCACGAAGATCCTTCTGGCGCAAGAAACGGGACGGCTGGACACCGTGGGCGTCGACTTGGTGGCGATGTCGGTGAACGACGTCCTCACCGTGGGGGCCCGTCCCATCCTGTTTCTCGACTACGTGGCCGTGGGCAAGTTGGTGCCCGCCGAGATGGCGCAGTTGGTGTCGGGAGTGGCCGAGGGCTGCCGGCAGGCCGGGTGCGCTCTCATAGGCGGCGAGATGGCCGAGATGTCCGGGCTCTACGATCCCGGTGAGTTCGACTTGGCCGGCTTCTGCGTGGCCATAGCCGAGCGGAGCAAGCTGATCGACGGCTCTGAGATCGCGGAGGGCGACGTCGTCTTGGGCCTCGCGTCGAACGGGGTGCACTCCAATGGATTCTCCCTCATACGCAAGGTGCTGGCGGCCAGCGGCTTGGGGCCGGACGACCGCTTCCCTCACTTCTTCGAGACCATCGGTGAGACGCTTCTCACGCCTACGCGCATCTACGTGCGGAGCATCCTGAAGCTACTCGAGCGCGGTGTGCCGGTGAGGGGGATGGCTCACATCACGGGTGGAGGCATGGCGGGCAATCTCTCCCGCGCCATCCCCGACGGGCTCTGCGCCCGGCTCAATCTGAGCAACTGGAAGGTCCATCCCGTGTTCCGGGCTCTGCAGAACCTCGGCGACATCTCCGACCAGGAGATGCTGCGGGTCTTCAACATGGGTGTCGGCTTCGTGGTGGTGATCCCTGCTCCGCTGGAGGAAGCGACCGTGGACCTTCTGGCGGCGACCGGCGAAACGGCCGTCCACTTGGGCGAGATCGTTAGTGGGACCGAGCGGGTGACGCTGGAGGGGCTGCTGTGAGCGAGGTCGAAGCAGAGGGATCTACGATCGGTCGGGACGGTGTCGGGACGGCGGATCGGGTCTTCCGATTGGTCGTTCTGGCGTCGGGTAGCGGCACCAACCTGCAGGCCATCATCGATCAGTTGCACGGCCGCCCGGCGAGTCCGCGCATCGAAGTCGCGCTGGTTATCAGTGACGTCCCCGGCGCGCGCGCCCTGGAGCGGGCGCGCGCCGCGGGCATAGCCACGGCGGTCTTCCCCGTGGCCGACTACAAGTCTCGCGCGGCGCACGACCTGGCCATGGTCTCGGCCGTAGAGGACGCCGGCGCCGACCTGGTGGTGCTGGCCGGCTATATGCGCCTGGTGTCGCCGGAATTCGTGCATTGTCTACCTGATCGCATCATCAATCTCCACCCGGCTCTCCTGCCGGCCTTCCCCGGCACCACCTCCATCAGCGACGCCGTGCAGTATGGGGTCAAAGTCACCGGGGTCACCGTGCACTTCGTGGACGAAGGCCTGGATTCAGGGCCCATCATCGCCCAAGAACCGGTGCGGGTGGAAGAGGGCGACACGCCCGAGAGCCTCGCGGCGCGCATCCACGCCGTCGAGCATCGACTGCTGCCGGCCACCATCAGGCTGATCGCGGCCGGAAGGGCCGTTCCCCCTCTTCCGGGAAGCAGGGTCGTCCAGGTAGACTGGAGTGGCGGCGAGGACGGCCCGGCGCGGGCTTGAGGCACGCGAGGAGGCGACAGTGAAGGTAGAACGGGCTCTGGTATCGGTCTCGGATAAGAAGGACCTGGAGCCGTTCGTGCGGGGACTGGTGCAGTTGGGGGTGGAAGTGATCTCCACGGGAGGGACCGCCAAGCACCTGCGCGAAGCGGGGCTCCCCATCACCGGCATCTCTGAAGTCACCGGCTTCCCCGAGATCATGGACGGAAGGGTCAAGACGTTGCACCCGGCCGTGCACGGCGGCATCCTCGCCGACAGGGAGAAGCCCGACCATCTGCAGGCCATCGCCGATCTGGGCATCAAGCCCATCGACCTCGTGGTTGTGAATCTCTATCCCTTCGAAGCCACCGTCGCCCGGCGTGGAGTGAGCGAGGCCGTGGCGGTGGAGCACATCGATATCGGCGGCCCGAGTATGGTCCGCTCTGCGGCCAAGAATTTGTCGAGTGTGACGATAGTCACCGATCCGGGCGACTACGAGGCCGTTCTCGCGGAGCTCAGGCAGAACGACCGCGAGGTGTCGCCGGAGACCCGCCGCCATCTAGCTTCGAAGGCCTTTCATCACACCGCTCACTACGACTCTGCCATCGCCAGGTGGTTCTCCGAGCAAGAGGCCGACTTCCCCGAGCACCTCATGTTCGACTTGGTGAAGGTCGGCGATCTTCGCTATGGGGAGAACCCGCACCAACGGGCCGCATGGTATTCAGAGACGCAGCCGCAGAGTTCGTCCAGCGCTGCGCTGGAGCAGCTCCACGGGCATCATCTCTCGTTCAACAACCTCCTCGATCTCGACTCGGCCCGCCGGGTCTTGGACGAGTTCGCCCTCCCCGCCTGCGTGATCGTGAAGCACAACAACCCCTGCGGAGTGGCGGTGGCCGAGACGGCCGCGGCGGCCTACGAGAAGGCTTTGGCCTGCGACCCGGTCTCGGCCTTCGGCAGCGTGATAGTGATCAACCGGACGGTGGACGATTCCCTGGCCCGTCTGCTCTCCACCAACTTCGTGGAAGTGCTCTGGGCACCCGGCTACACCGGTGACGCGCTCGACATCCTGCAGGTCAAGGAAGGTATCCGTATCCTGACCGGCCAGACCAACCGCGATACCTGCGGCAGCTTCGACATGAAGCGCATCTTGGGCGGCATGCTGGTGCAGGACTGGGATTGCGAGGTGGACGAGCGCGAGAACATGGAAGTGATCAGCCGGCGTGCTCCCTCCGAGCAGGAGTGGGGCGACCTGCTCTTTGCCTGGCGGGTGGCGAAGCACACCAAGTCGAACGCCATCATCTTGGCCAAAGACCTGATGACCGTGGGTGTGGGCGCCGGCCAGATGAGCCGGGTCGACTCGGCCAGACTGGCCGTCAACCGGTCGCGCTTCCCGCTGGAGGGTTGCGCTGTGGCCTCCGACGCGTTCTTCCCGTTCCCCGATGCCCTCACCGTGTGTGCCGATGCCGGCGCGACCTGCGTTATCCACCCCGGTGGCTCCAAGCGCGACAGCGAGTCGCTGCAACTGGCCGACGAGCGGGGCATGGCCATGGTGGTCACGGGGCGGCGTCACTTCAAACACTAAACTGTCAGTGCCCCAAGGACGGAAGGAGCGGGTGACCGTTGAGCGGAGCGTCGAGTGTGTTGCTGTTGATAGTGATCGTCATCGTGGCGTTCGTCCTCGTGTTCTACATACAGAGGCTTTTCGTCAAGAAGGCGATGCGAGAGGTAGTCTCGCGTTTTCGTAAGGTCGGGGCGACCAGCCCCGAAAAAGCAACCTCGCTGGAGCAGCTTGACCTGGTACCGCCGGATTTCCTGCGCAGGATGGGCAGACTCCGGGACTACAAACCCCAGGCCCTGCGTTTGCTCGTGCAGAGAAACGTCATCAAGGGGACCGGAGACGGCAGGGTCTATCTCTCGGAGGACGAACTGCGAGGATCCCCCTTGAAGGATTTCGCCGGCCTAGAGTAGGCGCGACCCGTCAGCGAGTGGCCCCGTAGGGGGCCATGCGGTCCAGCAGCGCGACTAGGTCTCCCATTCGGTGTAGGGACGTGGCACCGGCGCTCTCGGGTCGCGCTGCTTGGTCCGTCCGCCCGCTCCGGTCCGCGCCGCGGCACGTTCGGCGGCTTCGGCAGTACGCGCCTTGCTCCGGCTGACGCGCAGGAGGTTGCGGTAGTACTTGAAGTGCCAGCCGGTATGGAAGAGGGAGATGAGGGTCATCGCTATGCCCGCCTCCACATGCCAGAAGAGGAGGTCCACCGGGATGGTGAACGGGAGCTCGTAGTCGAGCTGGATGGTCAGGATCACACCAAAGATGCCCGTGACGAGGAAGGTCCCAAGCAGCAGCACGTTCCAGATCTTGCGGTGGGTGGCGATACGTATCCGTTTGGTCTTGTACAGGAAGAAGCTCACCCCGTAGATTAGGAAGAAGCCCAGCGCGATGGGGCTGACGAGGTAGTGGGTGAAGAAGGACGGCCTGCCGGAGTCGCTTTCGCTGGCCCCAGGTACTGCCGCCGCCGCGGTCGCTGGGAGGGCCGTGGACTCCGGGGCGGCAGCGACCTCGTCCACCGTGCCGGCTGGAGGTAGGGTCGTCGTGGTAGTAACCGAGCCCGTTGCGGCCACTACAGTGCCGGAGCCACGGCGGCGGCCGCCACCGCCCTCCGTCGTAGACACGATGGAAGAATCCTCGGCGGGCTGGTCGTCGGTCAGGGCGGGGGCTGCCGGTGGCGCCGCGGTCGTGGGTGTGACCACGGTTGCCGGCGGGGCCGCGGTGGCGGTCGTAGCGACCGGCTCGGGTTGCGAGAGGTCGCAGATGCCGTCTCCGTTGGTGTCGATGTAGCGGGAGCATTCTCCCGGATAGACACAGTCGACCTCACCCCGTGGGCAGTCGTCCCAAGCCAGGGCCTCCTCAGGCAGGGTGAATGCGAAAAGCATGCCGAAGACCGCGAGAAACGCCAGGGCGACGAGTGTCGCGGTCTTGAATCTATGTGTGCTCATGTATTCCGCCTCTTCGTGTGCGCCTCGTCATATCGCAATGATGGTATCCATGGGCCAGTAAGGCGAACATCAGCAGAACGTCAGGATTGTGTAAAGGAACGGCGGCAGACCGTGCGAGCAGGGCGCCTGCGTTGACACCGGCCGGGCCCCGGACTAGAATCTGACGCCTCATACGGGCCGTTAGCTCAGTTGGTAGAGCACCGGACTTTTAATCCG
>DAIRFC010000118.1:0-5213 GCA_036795215.1 Actinomycetota bacterium
CGGTTGTAGGTGCGCTCCCGGTAGTGATCGTAGGCGCCGTCGGGGAGCTCCCGCAGTCTCATGCCGCTCACCAAGCTCTTCATGCTCTTCATCGCCTCCACTTCGTCGCGGAGCCGGGGATCGCGCGCCAGCTCTTCCTCGAAGGCAGTGCGCTCCACGGGCTCCAGCTCGTCGTCCAGATAGGCGCTCACGTAGGGCGTCCAGTCTCTCGGCATCTCTCCAGGCGTCTCTCTCGGCATCTCTCTAGGCATCGCCAAACCCCCTGGGTTCCTGGCTTCTCAGCACGGGTTCCAGTTGCATGCGCAGCTTCTGCCGCGCTTCGTGGAGACGGCTCATGACGGTGCCGCGCGGGATCTGGAGCACGGTCGCCAGCTCGGCGTACGTGAGCTGTTGGAACTCCCTCAAGATGAGGATCTCCCGGTGGGCGGGATCCAGCCGCCGCAGCGCCTGCCACACCTGCCGGCGCACCTCCTCGCGTTCGGCGTGTTGCTCCGGCGTCAGCCCGGCCTGCTCGAACTCGTCGTCGTCCACCAGCGGCACCTCGTGCCGGTGAGCCACCCTGGCGATGTGGTTGAGGCACAGGTTCCTGAGGATCCTGTGGTACCAGGGAAAGAAGGGCCTGGTGGCGTCGAAGGAGCTGATGGAGCGGAACGCCTGGGCAAAGGCTTCCTGCGAGAGATCGAGGGCGTCCTGTTGGTTGCCGGTCCAGCCGAGGGCGAAGGCCGTCGCCCGGCGCATGTACCGCAGGACGATGGGGTCGAACGACTCCCTGTGGCCCTGCTGGCAACGCACGAGCAGCGCGCCCTCGTCGAACGCTTCGAGCTCTGCCTGCGCCTGCATCATCCGGTTCCCGTCCCTGTGCCGCCGCACCGTCGTCGTGTGCCTCTCCATAGGGTAGTACAAGACACGCACGCGGATTATTCGCCCCGACGGGCACTTTGTGGTGCATGTGCGTGCGGGCACCTTACGAATGTGCGCACAATGTGCGCACATCACAGAGTTACTCTCGGGCGTGTGGTTGCACAAGCCTCGCTCGTCGATCCGGACGGCCTGACCGGCGCTCGTCGCTCCGGCCGCGGCGCCAACCTGTGCGTGAGAGACCGCCATGCGGGGAACAAGCTCCGGATAGGGCGTCGCCGACGCGCCTCGCACGACGGCTACGGAGGTCACCATGGAATCGCGCAGACTAGGCAACGCCGGACCGCAGGTATCTGTGGTCGGGCTGGGATGCAACAACTTCGGCATGAAGCTCGACCAGGCTCAGACCACCGCTGTGGTCCACGCCGCCCTGGAGGCGGGCATCACCCACTTCGATACCGCCGAGAGCTACGGAGGTGGGCAGTCGGAGGTGTTCCTGGGGAAGGCCCTGGGCGCCAAGCGGGAATCGGTGGTGGTGGCCACCAAGTTCGCGGCCCGTCCGGAGGGTGAGGCGTACCGGCCGGGGGTGCTTCGCAGGCGCATCCTGGAGGGGTGCGACATCAGCCTGGGCAGGTTGGGCACCGACTACATCGACCTCTACTACCATCATCATCCGGATCCGGAGGCTCCTGTAGAGGAGGCTCTCGAGACGCTCATGGAGCTACAGGCGTCGGGCAAGGTGAGGCATGTGGCCTGCTCCAACTACGGGCCGGAGCTCATCGAGGAGGCGGTGGCGGCCGCCCAGAGGTTGGACTTCCCCGGGTTCGTGGCCGACCAGATCCACTGGAACCTGCTTGCGCGAGAGGTGGAGGTGGGGACCGTCCCGGCGCTCCGCAGGCACGGCCTGGGTATCGTGCCCTTCTTCCCACTGGAATCGGGGCTGTTGACGGGCAAATACACGGAAGGGGAGGAGTGGCCCGAGGGGTCCCGGTTGGCCGCGCTGCCCCGTTTTGCTGCCGTCGCCACCGAGGAGAACCTCGCGCGGGTGCGCGGGCTGGCGTCGTTCGCGGAGGAGCGGGGCCACAGTCTGTTGGAGCTGGCGTTCGGTTGGCTGCTGTCTCAGGGAGGCGTGGCCTCGGTGATCGCCGGTGCGACGACGCCCGAGCAGGTGTTGAGCAACGTGCAGGCCGGGACCGCGTGGCGTCTCTCCGCGGAGGAGTTGGCGGCGGTGCCCGCAGAGTAGGGGAGTCGGCGGCGGTGCCGGGGGGTAGAGCGGCGGGCGGGGCGTCTGAGGCAGTACTGCTCTACACCAACACCCTCCTTTCGGCGGTGCTCTTTGGGGGCAAGTCAGAGCAGCTGGTGGAGGCGGTGCGGTCCGGACGCGTCCGAGGTGTGACCTCCCTCTGCATCCTTCACGAGTTCAGGGAGGTGCTTGCCGGACCTCGCTTTCAGGTTGCGCCGCGGATCGCCGAAGACCTGGCGGTCGAGATTGCCGGCTTCATGGAGGTGGTGCCTCCGGGACCATCAAGCGGCCGCTGGGTCACGGACCCCAAGGATGATCCGATCATCGAAGCAGCGCTCAGAGGAGGGGCTGCCGTTGTCGTGACCGGCGACCGGGCTTTGCTCCAAGCTCGAGCGCCCGGGATCGAGCTGCTGACCGTGGCGGAGATGGTGGTCCGCTTGGAGTAGGCTGGGCGTCGCTTGGCTGGCTCCACGGCCCTCCTGGCGTCCAAACGCCGATGAACTCCTCTCCGGCGGCCGCGGCCTGGAGGGGAGGCCAGAGGAAATCTCTCGTGGCCCGGATGATCTCGCCTAGATCCCGTTGAGGGAGATCCATACGGCGGAGGAATGCCTCCCACTGCGAGCGCTTGGTGGCATCTTCAGCGAACACGTCGCTTAGGCCTGTCGGGAGCGCTTCGGGGATTTCGGTACACCTGCGCGCGAATGTGGCAGCCAGAGCTGTAGAGAGAACGCTTCCCTTGAATGAGAACGACCGAGAGAGCTCGTTGAGGTCGTGGTAGTCCTTCATCCGGCTGTTCAGCGCTCCCAGTTTCACGATGGTCTCCGCCTTTTCGGCGACCACGGCTTCCTTCGGATACGCACGGAGCCGAAAGGGGCGTAGCCCGAGCTCGGGTAGCAAGGTGGGGTAGTCGATCGACTGCGCTGGTGGAACTACGGCGTCACCCAGTCCGATGTCGATCTGCACTCGCAGACGCGCCTTGGTGAGGGTCCCCCAGAGTCCGACCCTCAGACCTCCGTACTCCGTCCCTTCGCGTATCTCCTTGGCTGAGACCGAACCGGGGTCGAAGTCCAGTCCGTCCTGCTGGCCGTCGATGCCACATACTGTCCGAAAGACGTCCGCGACCATCTCAGTGTCGAGGTGACCGAGGCCCAGCAGGTCGATGTCCTTCGTCGGTCGGTGAGGCTCCGACGCCCACACGTAGAAGAGTGAGGCTCCCTTGAGGACGAAGCGGTTGGCATGATCCGATCGAGAGAGGCGAAAGAGCAGGCGCTCCCTGGCGTATCGCTGGAACAGTGCCTCCGGCGTTTCGCCCTTCGAGCGCGCGACCTGGGTCAGCATCCTACGGATAGACGCGGCCGGTTTGGATGGAGCACCCAAGTGGACGTCCCTAGAGCAGTGATTCCAGATAGGGGCGCATCACCGACTGTACTCGGCAGACGCGTGCGTAGTGCCAAAGGTGATCCATAGAGCACTTCTTCTGTCGCCAGCAATCGCGCAGCGCCTCCAAGGCGAGGTCGGTGCCAAGTTTGTTACGGTACTTGAAGCAGTCGGCCACTGTCTTGGCCGGCGAGTAGACGCGGACACGAACCCCATCGACGTCGTGCTCTTCGATTCCCTCCACATACGCCGACCCCGAGAACCGCACAACCCGGAGCGGCAGTCTGCCCTCCGTTGGGAGCCAGTCACTGGGCTGGAGCGCGATCCATACCTGGTGCGGCGCCTGCGTCGTCAGACCGTGATACTCCAGCGCCGAAAGCAGGCAGACGATGCCGCGGGGAACGAGGGCTGCCGCTTCAGCAAGGCTCGCGTTCTCCGACATTTGGCGACCTCTTCGGACGTAGAGGCCTCTCGCCGGTTGGTCCAGAAGTCCGGCATCGCGTAGGCGCCCGAGTTCGCGCCGCGAGATGCCGAGGGCTTCGACGTCACGAGGCCGGATCAGGCCTCTCTCGGCTGCAAGGCTCAGGATCTGCTGTACGAGTTCTTCCTTCATTGTGCCCCTTACGGGGTGCTTGAGCGGGGGATGGGTCCAGTTATTCACAGTCTGCCCATTTCCTAGGTATTTGTCAATATCTACAGAGGATATGGGCAAGAAAACGTCCCTTGGTGGTCTCTGGCGGGGGAGAGTCACACGGCGACCGAGGTCATCCCGCAGCAGTCAAGCGGGCGAGGCGGGGGCTCATCCGGGGACTTCGACCGTGACGATCGCGGAGGAGTGATAGTGCACCTGCGCCTCCAGGCGGCTGATCGTCTCTGAGACAAGCATACACCTACTCCTTTCAGTCCACGGGGTACCGTAGCATTGCGGGGTCCCGAGCCCCTTTAGGTAGTTGACCGCGTGAAGCCTAGCGTGTCCTGGCCTTCCCGCGAGTCGGTCTTTGGATGGAGCTTGGCGCGACAGTCTCGCTCAGAGATCTTCCCAGCGCAGGTCGCCGTGCTTGACGATGCGGGAGACCGCCGCCGAGAAAGCGGTCGCCCTCATGGACCCCGCTCGGAACGAGCTCTGCGACCTATACGACCGGGAATACCTGATTGCGTACGGCTTTCTGGCTGGCCTGGACATTCCGATGGCCATCGCAGCCAAGCTGAAGTGGAGAGGACTCGTCGTCTAGGACACGTCGGCGAGTATGGTCAGGAAGAAAAAGCGCCTGCGGGTACTCTGGGCGCCGGGGCGGCAGCTATGGGGCGAGCGGCAGCCGGGGTGGTCTAGGGTGCCGGCTCTTTCGCCTCAGCACTCACGTTCGTACGGTTTCTCCTTGCAGTGCCATTGAATCTCGTCAGGGCCGAAGTCGATGGGCCCGCGTTGCACCCAGGACGGCTCTTCCTTGTCGTGGTCGTGTAGCCAGGCAGTCCTCTGGTCGATGAGACGGTGAGCCTCGAGCGCGTCGATCTCGCGCTCCACCGGCACCGGGCCGTCGCCGAGGTGCTCATGACCTTGGGGCGAGATGCTCCTATATGACCCGTCTTCATGCACCTCGTAGATGGTGCTCGCGTCGACCGTCATGAACTGGGAGACGTAGTATCTGGGCACGGTCAGTCCTTCTCTGGATCACCAGCTGCCGGTCCCCAGTTTAGCTCACGCCGCCCCGGCTCGCTGCTCAGGTTGGATTGTGTG
>DAIRFC010000002.1:0-7126 GCA_036795215.1 Actinomycetota bacterium
GGTCTCCGTACCCATAGTCATACCCATAACCGTAGCCCCGTCTGTAGTAGTATCCACGCTTCTTCTTGATCCCTCCAGCCACGACGCCCAGCACTCTGACTCCGGCACGGCTGAGCAGGCTGCGGACCTCCTCCAACTCTTCTCGGGTGCTGGAATACAGCCTGGCCGTCAGGATGACCGCGTCGGCATGAGGAGCTATGAGTAGCGAATCAGATACCGGAAGCACGGGCGGCGTATCGATCAGCAAATAATCGCACGTCTTCTTCAAATCGTGGATGATCTGGCCCATCTTGGCTGAACCGAGCAACTCCGCGGGGTTGGGTGGCAGCGGCCCCGAGGGTAGACAGTATAGGTTCTTGCGAAGCGAAAGCGAACCTCCTTCATCCTTCTCGATCCTCTCCTTGGCCGGGACCAGTACGTCCATCTGGACGAGCTGTGTAGCCTTACCGAGAGTGGTCTTAGCCGCGAGAACGGTCGAGAGACCCGCCTCGTTGTCAAGACTCAGATACTGATGCATCATCGGGCGACGCAGATCGGCTTCGAGAATGACAACGCGGTGTCCCGAGAGGGCCAGACTCACCGCCAGGTTGACCGTGGTCACCGACTTGCCCTCCTGGGGAAGCCCACTAGTGATGACGATGCTGTTCAGAGTGCGATCGACGTCAAAATACTGCAGGCTTGAGCGAAGCGTGCGGAATGACTCCAGAAGCAGCGAGCTCGATCCTTCGAAGCCCACGACACCGTTCGATCTCGTTCCTCGTTTGGTGTCTTTCCACTTCCCTCCCACCGCGGGCACAGAGGCCAGCACGGGCAGACCCGTGACTCGCTCGAGGGTCTTTTCGTCCTTCACTCGCTTGTCGAGATACTCGATCAGGAAGGCCAGACCCGCACCCAGCACCAAACCGACCACCAGCGCGAGCACAAGATTCCGTCTCGTCTGAGGCGTGAAGGGACGCACGGGAGCGACGGCGCTGTTCAACATGGCGAACCGGCCGTCCTGCATCGTCTCGAGGATACGCAGGGTCTCGTCCTTCTCCTGTAGCATCAGAGCGTATCCGCTCTCCAACTGCTCCGGGGTCAGGAGACTGAGCTGATCTCTGACCGCCTCACGAGCCGCCGCCACGGCTTCGCGGTCGGCGTTACGTCTGTAGATGATGAATTCCTCAGCATAGGCGTTCGCTACAGCCGCGGCCTCATTAGGGTCTGTGCTGACCGCGCTGATAGTGACCAGATCGCTCCCCTCAGTAGTCCCCACGCTCACACTGCCCGAATAGTCCGAGTCGGGGTATTGCGTGGCGAGTCGCATCCTCACGGCTTCCGCAAGCACCGTATCGCTGGTGATCGCCGCCACGGCCGATTCGATGGTGCGGTCGCGCTCGTAGTCGTATACGTAAAGCCCGTATCCGGATACCTGTGCGGCCAGATCGTTCGTGCGGTAGCTAAGGCCGGCGGACGCGCTATACAGAGGCGTCGTCGTAAGCGAGACCGCCAACGCGGCGAGAACTACGACCACGACCGACAGCACGATGACCCAGGCCCGGTCGCGGGCGATGCGAATGTAGTCCTCCAGCCCGGCGGTGCTTTCTTGTGAATCGATGTTTCTCTCGGGGTCGATCATTCTTTCCTGCCCTTGAGATCAGGCACGGGCGGCGACGCGCCGCTAGTGTAACAGTCTCCTGACCCACTTACCCGCAAGCCGGAAGGGTCGAATCATGTAGTAGAGCCATTCCATGTAGTGGGGCAGCCCCAGAGTGGCCCAATCGGCGGGACCGGGCCGGAACAACCGGGTGAAGCCGTGCCACAGACCAGCCGCGATGGAGTCCTCGGTGGCGAAGACCCAGAGCAGATGGACAAGCTCTCCCCGGCCCGACGAGGCCGCACTACGACTGAGCGAGTCCGGCCGTAGGGACCGCAGTAACGCTCGGGCGGTTGCATCGCGTTCGATCGCGCCTGCCACCTCCCCTGGCAGTTCCAGGCCGAGGACCCGGCACACATGCGCGACCGAGACCGCGACCCTCCGCCTGCAGCCCGCTTTTCGCGCCTCTGCCATCAGTGCCGCCCAGGATTCTCGCGGCGTGGCGTCCACCAGGACGGCCATTCCCAGGATTCCCTCGATGTCGTGCCATCGATGTCTGGTACCGTGCAATGCGGAGGTCAGGAGCATGTCGACGGCCGACAGCCCTATCACTTCGCGGGCCAACAGGGAGGACGGTCGGGAGCGTGCCAGCAGTGTTTCAGCCGTTAGCGACCGGCCGCTGAAACCAACGGTGACCTCCCAGTGCACATCAAGATGCATGTGCCCATCGGTCGATACGAAGTGCACCTCCCCCCAACCACGCCGCCGCCTGCTCATGAGTTCCGCGTTGAAAGCGTTCCCATCCACGAATCCGCTGTGGAGAAAAAGCTCCCTAGCCCGGGGCATATGTTCGTGTGCGACGAGCAGATCGAGGTCCACCCACGAGCGAAGCGTCACGTCCCCATAGAGCCGTTCGGCCCACATAGGACCCTTGTAGGGGATCGCTCTCACGCCGGACGTTTCGAGCTCATCCAACAATCGCACGAGATAGCCCGCCTGGCGAAGACACCGACGGGACGAGACCCCCTGAAGCCGGGCGAGCCTATTGACGAGAGCGGGATCGACATCTTTCGCGGCGCTCACCATCTGATGGAGGTGACCCAGCATCCCTTGCGAGACGGCCACTTCGCACAGTAGCTCCACGTCGGAGCATTCGGTCAAGGCAATGCGGAACGCGGTAAGACGCCCCCGGTCGATGACAGCACGGGCACACGCCAGGAGGGCACGCGTCTCCGGCGGGAGACCCGGGTCTCCCGACCACGGAGCGTCTGGGGTTGGGCCTACACTCATGCGGATCGTACAGAGCTCACCGGCCGGATCCCTCCGGCTTCGCGCGTCCGTCCGTGCCGCCCAGCGCAGCCGCGGCACGTGCGTGCGCCACCTCGCAGAAGTACTCCACCCAGCCGTCTATGGATCCGGTCTCAAGGGATGCGTGAGCGGGGCACCACAGGCACAAGTTGAAGAGAGGGCAGCGCCGGCACTTTTCCAGGTACTCGGGGTTCGTGCTCCGCATGTCGCGCACACGAGGTACCACTTCTTCCCAGGCCTCGCGCAGGGTGCCCCCCCGCAGATCGTAGGTAGTCCCGGGGTGCCAGAGGGAGCTGCAGAGACGGAAGGTGCCGTCGGAGCCCACAGTGAAGTGGCTGTTGCCAACACCGCATACGAAGACGTGATCGTTCGTGTTCTGTTCAAACTCGGGATGTATCAGGTCATCCTCCACGCAGCCGCGCTCAAGAGCGCTGAAACGCTCTCTGTCGGCCATCTCGAGCGCCACGATCTCCTGTGGACGCAAGCGCTCCGATTTGATCTCCTCGTTGCGCGCTGGGTTGCCATCGAAGCGCAGATGAAGAACCGGATCGAAGCGGTAGTAGTCCTTCGTCCTCTCGCGACAGAAGCGGGAGATCTCTGCGAATTCGTGGATGTTGGAGCGCAGCGCCATGGCCTTGAGCCTGATCTTGAGTCCTTCAGCGGCAAGCAGGTCCAGTCCGCGTACGAAGGCGGAGAACGATCCGGGCCGGCGGGTGACCTTCTCATAGGTAGCCGGGGTTGCGCCGTACACCGTCACCTCGATGTCGCGGGGAGGGTACTTCTTAAACAGTTTCACGTGCTCAGGAGTCACCAGGCATGCGTTGGTGAATACGCTCACCAGTAGCCCCAGGCGCTTCAACCCTAGATAGATCTCGGCAAAATCATCTCTCAGCAGGGGTTCTCCACCGGTGAGCAGACACCAGACCGCGCCCATCTCAGCAGCTTGCCCGGCGATGTCGAGAAACGCGGCGGCGGATAGCTCGGCATGTCTCGCCGCTCCATCGCCCGCCGGGAGGTTGATGTAGCAGTGCCGGCAGTCATTGTTGCAGCGCGCGGTGATCTCAAGGTCGAACGAGACGGGAGAGCGCTTGGCCTTCAGCGCGTCCCAAAGTGGGAAGTCCTGTATCTCCACGGTCAGTCCAGATCCTTCCGCATCGTGATGCGCCGCCGCCCGGTGAGCTGTTGCTCCGCTTCGAATCCAGGTTCGAGGGCATCCACCACGGTATTCTCAAAACCAAGCTTCTTGTAGAGGTCGATCGCCGCCCTGTTGTCCTCGTACACGGCAAGAAGCAGGGAGTCGCAGCGTCGCATACGTGCTTCTTCGACCACCTGTGCCGCGAGAGCGTCCCCTATTCCCAGCCCGCGATAGCGTCCCCTGACCTCCAGCGAGAACAGCCAGTGTCCCGACCAGGGTGAGTCCGGATCCTCAACGCGCACGAGCTGCACGAAGCCAACCACCCTGCCACGGAGTTTCGCAACCCAGTTCATGACCTCGAATCCTTCTGCCGGGGTCTCGCTCAGAGAGACGCGGGGGCGAAAAAACCCCCCTCTGATCGTATCAGGGGCGGCGCCGTTCACCTCGAAGACATCGACTGGGGAAACCACACGCCCTCCGATGGCCCGGTAAAGAGCGAGTCCCTGGGCGCCGTGCAAGGCCCGCGATACCAGCCTTCGCGGAGCATGTCTCAAGCTCCGCAGAGCCGTGAGCGTTCCCGTCCGGCTGAGCCAGGCGATCCGGCATCCCTTGCGGCCGGTCCCGAAGTCTACGTCACGCCCGTCCCGCTCAACGCGCACCACCCTCCCAAGGATGCGCTCGTCAATCACCACCCCGTCGGTCTCACGACAGTTGTCGCCACGCAGGAGCCAGCCGGAGGCGCCGCGGCCGACGATGCGGTGCACGGCCAATCTTTCGGATCCGGGCACGACGAATGCAACAACATCACCCACACGTGGCTCATCTCCACCCATGGACGCGATCGTCACGATGTCCTCGTTGCGGATGGATGGGCTCATGCTCAGGCCCAAGACTCTGGTTCGGAGAGCCAGACCTCGCTCGCTGACGGCCCGAAGCAGCTGCAATTGCCCGGCGTTGGAGAGGGATACCTCGCCCCCTGGAACCAGATACCGCGAGGGGTCGACCTCGGTCATGCCACCTCACGCCTTCGTGGACAGGATGCCTCTATCCACCATGGCCGCCGCGAACCCCAGCACATCGGTCTCCAAGTCGCCGCGATCGGCATCGAACTCCGGCTCGAGATCTGTTACGACGTCGTTGAGGGTCCGGACGCCGTCCAGCCTTTGCCAGATGGCTTGGCCCGTCTCGTTCAGCGTGTAGAGCTCGTCGTCGGCATCTCCGATGCCCGCAACGAGCGGCACGATAACGATCATGCCCTCGATCTGGCGGGCAACCACATCCTCAGAAGGGACGCAGACTGCGTCGAGACCGATCCGAGTATCCACGTTTGTATATCCTTCCTCCTGAGGCCTTACAACATCAGGCGTTAGACCGTCGTGGCAGAAACGAGTCGCCGGTAGTGTACCCACGCGGGAGTCAGGCTATTCGGAGCATCCAAGGAACGAAAAGGCTAGGACTTGGCGCCCGCCTGGCACTTGGGTTTCTTTGTATTCGGATCCTCTGCCGGACAATCATAGCCGCCGGGTCCGTTTATCCCGAGGCCTTTCTTCTTGCAGACGTCAAGCACACCCTCTTCGGGTCTGGTACGCACGAGAACCACCAGTTTTGGCCGCTGCCATGCTGCCTTCTTCACGATCATACGCCCGACCAATCCGCCCTGTGAGCCTTATCGCACCCCGTCCAGCGCGGGAATGACAGTGTACTTATCCCACTGTTTCATTCGGCAGTATCGCGTAAACCTTTAACTTTCCAGGCTTTTTCGTGCGCGCCCAACCAGCCCAGAAACCGCGCCTGTACATGCGCGACCTCACACAAATACTCCACCGGAGTGTCCAGAGTGCCGTGTTCCGCCCACGACTTGGCCGGGCACTGCTCGCAGAAGCCCGTGAGTGGGCAGACGGCACAGCGCCGCAGGTATTCGGAGTTGGTAGCCCGCATTTCACCCAACGATGCGAATCGGTCGAGCGCCTCCGCCAGCGAGGAGGCGCGTACGTCAACGGTCAACTCCGGCGCGCGCACGCCCATGCAGGGCTGCGCACGCCCATACGCGTCGATGGTCAGACCGTGGCCCGCCCCGCAAGTGAAGAGTCGGTCATCCGGTCTCCCCATGAACTTCGAGGCGAACTCCGACATCTCAGCACGGTACGCGGCCACGTCGCGCGCGAGGATCCTCAGCCCGTCCTCGGGCGATACCCTCAGGGACCTGATGAGTTCGTTCTTGGCTTCATCGTCGCGGCGATTTCGCAAATCGAAGAACATTGAGTAACCGGGGGGCCGATCCATGAACGGGAGCGTTCCGGCCCACGCCTCGAACTCCGCCATCTCATCTCGATTGGGTGGGAGCAGCGCACCTTTGACTATGAAAGGAACACCGTGTTCCAGCAGCAGGTCCACACCCCGCCGGAACTGAGCGAACGAGCCGGGACTCCGGGTCACGGCTTCGTACGACTTCTGGTGCATCCCGTACGCAGTCACTTCCATTGGTACCAGCGGTGGTATGCGGGCGAACAGACCGGCAAGGTGCTCGTTGACCCGCCGCGCATTCGTGTAGACCAACACCTTGAAGCCGAGTCGGCGGGCGAAGAGATACAGGTCTTCGAAATCGGGTCTGAGGAGTGGTTCCCCGCCCGTATACCGCACCTGCAGGCAACCCAGATCTGCCGCCTGCCGCAGGATGTCTTCGATCTGAGCCGTGCTCATCTCCCGGGCCCGAGCGGCAGTGTCGCCGGCCGGCAGATTGATGCAGCAGTGGATGCAGTCGTTGTCACACCGCTCGGTCAGCTCGATATCGAGCGAACCAAGATGAGAGACGACCGGCTTGGGCTGCCGCGTCACCCTACGCACGTAGTCACTCACTGCGCCAGCTCCTCCAGATGCCGGACGATCTCGCCGGTCCTATCGAAGCGCATCACGTAGCACGGCACCTCTGCCATGACTCTCTCGAGAACGTCCATCTCCTTCGTCCACCACTCGGCGGTCACCATCGGTTTGATGAGTGTGACCAGGAGCCGGCGCATGATCTCTTTTCGATCGAGGAGTGGGACTATTTCGTTGCAGCGGTCTTGTTGCAGGAAGAGGATGGCACGGAGCGAGGCTGAGGCCGATGA
>DAIRFC010000002.1:7226-28740 GCA_036795215.1 Actinomycetota bacterium
TGCAGCGGTCTTGTTGCAGGAAGAGGATGGCACGGAGCGAGGCTGAGGCCGATGACACGTCGGGTATGTCGCCGTGGCTCCAGGTCCCATGGACGCGAAAGCCTTCCGGCCACCAACGCACGATGTTGCGATCGTCACACAGTATCTCGCACCGCATTCCAAGCTGGGAGCGGACCATGTCCATAGTGGTGGACTTGCCGGCCTCCGAATGGCCCACGAACACGAGACCTTCGCCGTCTACCGTGAGAGCGCCGGAATGCAGGTAACAACCCTGCCGATCGGCCAGCAATCGTGCAAGAAGGATCTGATCGCTGGGGAACATGGTCAACGATGTGAGTCCGCCTCGCAGCCATGCCTTCTCATACGCCTCGCTGTTGTAGAGATCGCCGCTGGAGTGATCGAGATCGAAGACCGCCACGCGGTGCAACGTCGGATCGCCTTGAGTGGGAGCGATACCCAGATACACCCACGAGCGCCAAGTCCGGTAGATGGCCCACGGAGGCTTCCGATAGACCTCTCTGGGATGCTCCGGTTCATCCATCCCAGGAATCGGGTCGGGGAGGCCGAAATGGTGGCGGATCACGACCACATCGGCCCCCGGCTCGGAGACCCGGAAGCTCCGGAACTTCTCGTGGAAGGTCGACTGCGTGATGGGCAGATCACTCTCGACTTGTATGGTGATACCACCTATCGCGTAATAGCGCGTGTTGTCGGGCAACCGCATCTCCTCGCCGCCGGATCGGACCAGCCCGGAGATGGTAGCACTCTGTATTGTCTATAGTGTTACAGGGGAAGAACACCGAGGGCGACCGCATTGCCCGCGGGCGCGGCGGATGGAGATGGAGCAGGACGGGAATAGAGGTCACACTGGCTACTGAACACCCAAGACCCCAGTTGCGTGATGTCATGCGCATCGGCCGGGCGCTCAAGATGGTCTGGTCGATAGCTCCTGGTTGGACGGCGGCCAGCGTAGCCTTGACGGTGCTACAAGGCGTCCTGCCACTGGCGACGGTGTGGCTGATCAAGCTCATCGTCGATGCTGTCTCCGACGCCATCTCGGCAGCCGACCCCGAGGCCGCGTTCTGGGACGTGGCCGTACTCATCCTGATCGCCGGTGTCGTCGGGCTCGCGGGGGCAGTGATGCGCTCCTTGGGCGCCATGGTTGACGAGGCGCTGGGGCTGACCGTCAGCGATCACGTCACCGACGTCATCCACGCCAAGTCGGTGGAAGTCGATCTCGAGTACTACGAGAACCCCCGCTACCACGACGCTCTGTACCGCGCCCAGCAAGAGGCGCCACACCGGCCCCTCAGCATTGTGAGAAACGTCACCGGCACCGGCCAGGCGCTCATCACGCTCGTCTCCATGGCGGCCCTCCTTCTGACGCTGCACTGGGTCGTAGGCCTGATCGTGCTTGCTGCCGCCATTCCCGGAGCGGCGGTGCGGTTTCTCTACTCGCGGAAGCTCTATGCCTGGCAGCGGCGCCGCACCGAGACCGAGCGCCAGTCGTACTACGCCCACTGGCTGCTCACCGACAGCGGCCACGCCAAGGAGATGCGCCTCTTCGGCCTCGGGGACCGCTTCAGAAGTTGGCACCGAGACCTCCGGCAGAGGCTCCGCCGCGAGCTGATAGGCCTCGTAGCCCGGCGTTCGCTGGCCGAGTTGGCCGCCGGTGCAGCGGCCGTGCTGGCAGTGTTCGGGACTTTCGCTTACGTAGCCTGGCGGGCCATCCGGGGTGATATCACCATAGGCGAGGTGATGGCCTACTACCAGGCCTTCCAGACCAGTCTGGGGTCGCTGCAGGCAGTGCTACGCGGGTTTGCCAACCTCTACGAGGACAGTCTCTTCTTGTCCTACTTCGATGAGTTCATGTCCCTCGAGCCGCGCATCGTTTCCGCGGAGAGGCCGATGCCGATGCCGCGTCCGATCACCGAGGGCGTTCGATTCGACAAGGTGGTCTTCAACTATCCGGACACGGAGCGCACAGCCCTTCGCGACATCTCCTTGACCATCCGGCCCGGAGAGGTCACCGCTTTCGTCGGCCCGAACGGCTCGGGAAAGACGACCCTGGTCAAGCTTCTCTGCCGGCTCTATGACCCTACCACCGGCGCCATCACCGTCGACGGCCATGACCTACGCGAGTTCGAGGTGGTCGACCTTCGTCGAAACATGAGCGTCATCTTCCAGGATTTTGCTCACTACCTGCTGACCGTCCGCGAGAACATCCGGCTGGGGAACGTGATGATGGATGAGGCCGATAGCACGATCGAAGCCGCGGCCCAGGATGCAGGGGCAGACGAGTTCATCCGCCGCCTCCGCCATGGCTACAGCACCGTACTAGGCAAGTGGTTTGACGAAGGTGAGGAGTTGAGCGCGGGGGAGTGGCAGAAGATCGCGCTGGCAAGGGCCTTCGTCCGAAACGCTCAGATCTTGGTGTTCGATGAACCGACCAGTGCGCTTGATCCTCAAGCCGAGTGGGACGTGTTCCAGCACATCAAGGAGCTTGCCAAGGGACGTTCGGTGATCCTGATCAGCCACCGCTTCTCGACGGTGCGTACGGCCGACCAGATTCACATCTTCGATCAAGGGCGGGTCACAGAGAGCGGCACTCACGAAGAACTGATGGCGCTGGGAGGGCGCTACGCGGAGATGTACGAGGTGCAGGCGCGGGCATACCGCCCAGTGGATCAGGCATAGGCGATCGACTACGAAGGTAGGTTCTTATCGCACCACCCTCCGCCAGGTCCTGTGATGTGGCACGTGGCTCCCAGGGGGCCCCTCCCCTGATTGCTCTTGCAGACCTCCAACACCGCCTCTTCCGGTCTGCTCCGCACCAAAACGATAAGCTCTGGCCTCCGCCACCGCGGCAGGGTTCTAGAATAGGTTTCTTCGGTTCTGGACACTTCAGTACTCCCGGTGCGGTGGCGGCCACCGCCAACTCGACCAACAATGATGCCCAGGCAGTATACCCGCGATCGATATGCAGTATGCATGAATCATAGAGAGGTGCCCGCCGCGGTCTGGTTCCAGGGCCCAGCCCACGTGGTCATGCGCAAGGCCATGCGGCTCGATCTGGATTTCGCAGAAGCGCTCGAGCCTCTGCTGGGAGAATGGGACTCCGAGGAGGACGAGGAAGCCTACCGTGGCCTTTGAGCAGTGGGATGTCGTCGTAGTCCCCTTCCCGTTCGCCAACCTGCGCACCCAGAAGCGCAGACCGGCCCTCGTGGTGTCAGCACCGCGAGACTTCGGCGACCTCAGCGGCCATAGTGTTCTCGCCATGATCACCAGCGCCGGGCATCAGCCGTGGCCGCTGGACGTGCCGATCTCGGACTTGACCGCGGCGGGCCTGCCGGCGCCGTCATTGGGGCGCATGAAGCTGTTCACTATCGACGACCGTCTCGTGGAACGGAGGGTCGGCTCCTTGGCCGCCGCCGACGCCACTGCGGTGGCAGACGCGCTGCGTGTCCTGCTCAGAAGCGGTTAGGACCCGGACGGAGCACGCACTACCCCCTCTGTGCCGCCTCCCGGGCAATAAGAGCCGCCCCGTGCGCTCCCAGATACTCGGCATCGGACAGAACGTGTACGTCCACCCCGCCCAGAGCCTCCGACAGCGACTTGACGAACCCCACGTTGAGTGCCGTTCCGCCCCCCAGCACCACCGGGTCCTCAACCCCTATGCGCCGCACCATGGTCGACACTCGACTGGCCATAGCATCGTGCACGGCCCGGGCGATGTCGCCGGGAGGCGTGTTGGCGTGGATGAGGCTCACCACCTCCGACTCCGCGAAGACAGTGCACTGAGCGTTCATGGGAATGGCCTCGGTCGAATCCAGCGAAGCCCTAGCGAATTCGTCCAGCGGCATTTCCAGCGCCCGGCTCATCGCCTCTACGAAGGCGCCTGCTCCGGCCGCGCACTTCTCGTTGATGGCGAAGTCGACCACCTTGCCGCCTTCGCCAAGCTTGATGGCTCGGGCCTCGTCGGCGCCTACGTCGACCACCGTGCGGGCCCCCGGGTGAAGATCGGCAGCCCCACGCGCGTCGGCGGCGATCTCGGTCGGTTGGTCGGCGGCGAAGGCCAGCGCCTTCCGTCCCGCGCCGGTCGCCGCGATGCGTTCGATGTCCTCACGCTTAACGCCGGCGATACGTGCCGCTTCGGTGAGGCCCCGCTCTGCCGATTCCTCCTGGTCGAACCCCGAGGCCACCACTGCCCGCGCCACCAATTCGCCGTCTTTCATAAGCACGGCGTGCACGTTCTTTGCCCCTACATCGATACCCGCTACGAGCATGCCCAGTCCTCTCGGCGGACTCTCTAGCTTGCCGCCTCTTCTCCGTCGGAGATGGTGATGGAAAGACCTCTGGCCAGGGCACGCATGTTGACCTCCTGGGTGCCTGCAGGAACAGCTTCGCTGACCGCTCTTTGCATGGCTTCCACCGAAACCACACCGGTCACCGCCACAACCGCGCCCAGGGCCACCACATTGGCCGCCTGCACCCTGCCGGTCTCTTCCTTCGCCCACCGGGTGAAAGGCGCACCGACCTTAGCACCGAGAAATGTCGGCAGGCTGGTCACCATCTCAGAGTCGTAGATGAGCACCCCATCCCTGCGCAGGTTCTTCGTGTACCCGTTCACCGAGTCCTGGGAGAGCGCCACCAGCAAATCGCACTGATCGAGCTTGGGGTAGTCGATCTGCCGGTCGGAGATGATGACGTCGCTACGACTGTAGCCGCCACGGGCTTCGGGCCCGTAGGACTCGGTCTGCACGACGCAGTGTCCGTCGTAGTTGGCCGCTGTCGCCAAGATGATGCCCATGAGCACCACGCCCTGGCCGCCACTGCCGCCGCAACGTATCTCGACGAAAGAACGGTCGGCGAGCAATCCAGTGCGGTCGCTCATCCTTTGTCTCCCGCGGGCGCCTTCACCAGATCGTCCACCTGCGACTGAGCCTCGGTTGCTTCGGCCTGTAGGGCCGCAGCGGCCGCGTACACCTGCTGGAACTCCGGCGCACTCTCATCTTCGTGAAGCACTCCGGTGACGATCTTGCCCTGCAACTCCTCAGGCGACATCTTGGCGGCCTTCACCACAGAGACGGCACGGGCCCGCGCGTCTTCCAGCATGTTGATGGGATTCGACATGCCGTTGCGCCTGCCGAACTCTGTAGGGCAGGGAACCACCGCTTCGACGAAGGAGAAACCGACGTGTTGCATACCTCTCTTGATGAGTTTCTCCATCTCGCGGATATTGGCGGCCACGCCCCGGGCCACGAAGCTGGCCCCGGCAGCTTGCGTCAACCGGCACAGATCGAACGGCCGCTCGATCTGGCCGTGCCGGGCAGTGGTGGAGCGATCGCCCACGTTCATGGTCGGCGCGGTCTGTCCGCCCGTCATACCGTAGGTCTGATTGTTGAAGAGGATACAGGTGATATCGATGTTGCGCCTGCAGGCGTGGATGAGGTGGTTGCCACCTATCGCGGCCGCGTCGCCGTCACCGGTGAACACCACCACCTTGAAGTTCGGCCGGGCCATCTTCACCCCGGTAGCCACCGCTAGAGCCCGGCCGTGGATGGAGTGCACGGTACCCACATCGAGGTAGTTGGCGGCCCGGCTCGAACACCCGATGCCGCTCACCACCACAGTGTTCTCGCGTTCGAGGCCAAGATCGACGAGGACACGCAAGAAAGCGCCTGTGACGATGCCAAGACCGCAGCCCGGGCACCAGATATGGGGCAGCCGTTCTGTGTGCAGATACTGTTCGATCTGAAGAGTCATCGACTACACGCTCTCGTACTTTCCAATGAGCTCTCCGATGCGGTCGAGGATCTCCCGCGGCGTGAAAAGGGTCCCGTCGATCTTGCCCATGCCGATGACGGTGGTCCACTGCTCGGCCATCTTGCGCACCTCGTGTGCATACTGGCCCAGGTTGAGCTCGGGGATCAACATGAACTCGACCCGGCGAGCCACGGTCTGGATGATCTCCACGGGCAGCGGGAACAGAGTGTAGAGATGCAAGACCTCTACCGGAAGGCCTTCCTGCTCCGCCAGCCGCCAGGCCGCCCGGGCGGTGCGTGCGCATGAGCCGTACGCCACTATGCAGACCCGGCCCTTGCCCTCGTTCTTCACGTCGTAGAGACACAATTCATCGCGGTGATGCGCCACCTTGTTGTAAAGCTCGCGCAAAAACTCGCTGCTCTGGTCGGGATCGTTGTTGGGGAAGCCCGTGAAGTCGTGGTAGAGCCCGGTGACATGAGGATGTTCTCCCTGGCCAAGCACGTGCGGACGATGCACTTCGCGGGCCAGGTCCGGATGGATGTAGCCGGGCGTGAAGTCGAAGTCGCCGCTGGTGAGACGGTAACGACCCACCAGTTCCGGAGAGAAGCTCTCGCGCATCTGACCGACCATCTGGTCGGCGAGCAGGATGACCGGCGTGCGGAAACGTTGCGCGAACCTGACCGCCGCCATGGTCAAGCGATACATGTCGGCCACATTGGACGCCGCCAGCACGATGGCCGGGTGGTCACCATGCGTGCCCCAGCGGGCCTGCATGACATCACCCTGCGATGGAGCTGTGGGACGGCCGGTGGACGGTCCCACCCTCATGACGTTCACGATGAGCAACGGCGTCTCGATCATGATGGCGTATCCCAGACCTTCTTGCATGAGCGAGAAGCCCGGTCCCGAGGTGGCGGTCATGGCCAGATCTCCCGCCAACGATGCACCGATGCAGGCGCAGATGGACGCTATCTCATCCTCCATCTGCAAGAACACGCCGCCGGATTTGGGCAACTCCTCGGCCATCGCCTCCATGATCTCGGAGCTGGGGGTGATGGGATAACCGGCAAAGAAGCTAACGCCGGCATCCAGTGCGCCCAGGGCGCAAGCGCGATTACCCTGGATCAACAGGCTGCTCTGGTCGGCTCTTCCGCGTAGTAGGTGACGATGCCATTGTTCCATGTGCACAAGTGAGTTTAGCATCCGGCGGTGCGCTGGGACCGGGGTGGTATGCTACGCGAATGACTGAGACCGCTAGGCTCATCATCAACGACAAGACGGTCGACCTTCCGGTAGTCGTAGGCACCGAGGGCGACCGAGGCATCGACATCTCGGGTCTGCGCGACACCACCGGGCACATCACTCTCGACGAGGGTTACATCAACACCGGCTCGTGCCGGTCGGCGATCACCTTCGTCGATGGCGACAATGGCATTCTGCGCTACCGGGGCATCCCCATAGAACAGCTCGCGGTGAGCAGCACCTTCGTCGAGACTTGTTGGCTCCTCATCACCGGAGAGCTACCCACGCGTGAACAGCTGAAGGTCTGGAGCAGCCTCTTCACCAAGTACGAGATGATCCATGAGGGGCTCTACCACCACTTCGACGGCTTCCCCGCGACAGGGCACCCCATGGCCATCCTCTCGGCGATGATCAACGCGATCAGCTGCTATGAGCCGGACCTCATGGAGATGGAGAGCACGGCGACCTTCCTTGTCGCGTCGGCGCGACTCATCAGCAAGATACGCACGATCGCCGCGGCCGCTTACAAGGCATCCATAGGCCAGCCGATCATCTATCCCAAGCCTCATCTGGACTACTGTTCCAACTTCCTCCACATGATGTTCTCCATCCCCTTCCGCGACTACGAGCCCGACCCCGAGACCGTGTCGGCACTCCAACTCATCCTCATCTTGCATGCCGACCACGAGCAGAACTGTTCGGCAAGCACGGTGCGCATGGTCGCTTCTTCGCAAGCGAATATGTTTGCCAGTTGCGCCGCGGGGGTCTGCGCGCTGTGGGGGCCCCTGCACGGAGGAGCCAACGCCGCCGTGGTGGAGATGCTCCAGCAACTGCACGACAACAACGTCGACCTGAACGACTACATCGCCCAGGTCAAGGACAAGAACTCATCGCTGCGTCTCATGGGCTTCGGACACCGCATCTACAAGAACTACGACCCCCGCGCCGCCATCATGAAGGATAGAGCCGACAAGCTGCTGGGTAAGCTGAAGGCCGCCGACCCACTCTTGGAGATCGCCAAACGTCTTGAAGACGTGGCGTTGAGCGACCCCTACTTCATCGAACGAAAGCTCTATCCCAACGTAGACTTCTACTCCGGAGTCATCCTGCGGGCGATGGGCATCCCGGTCAACATGTTCACGGTGATGTTCGCCATGGGCAGAATGCCCGGTTGGATCGCGAACTGGAGAGAGGTACATGACGAAGGCCGGGCGCTTCATCGCCCCCGCCAGATATACACGGGCGAGGCCATGCGCGACTACATCCCTATTGACAAGCGCGAAAGCGCGCCTCTGGTGCCCGAGAGCCGAAAGTCTCAGTAGTCCACCCGGAGGCGAGCCGTGCCCGCCCTCACCGACCTTATGGCGTGGCAGGCCGGCGATACTTTCGTAGTAGCAGGCGGACCAAGAAGTAGAGTCCGGCAAGGACCAGCAGGCCACCCACTATCAGAGCAGGCAGCACGGTCCATATCGTGATGAAACGCAGAGGCTCGCTCACCTGGTCGAGCATGCTGCTGCCGGCGACGAGTGTGGCGGCGAGGCTGTGCGGACCGTCCCCGCTCTTCACCTTCACCTGCACCTTGGTCTTGCCGGGAGGCAACTCCACCTCCGACGTTTCCCCCTCCGGGAATGAAAGACCGCTCCCGCTGAGTCCCATGACGACCGTGAGCGGGTAGGCGGCATCGTTATGGATCTCCAGACCGACCTCACCTTCGTGGCCGGTGATCGTCGTCGACTCCACAGCCCCGAACCGCACTTTGGCGAGTTCGCCTTCAGCGAGCCCCTGCGCCCGCGACGAGTATTGGAGGCCGATGCTCGCTTCTTGAGGATCGATACCGTCGCGGGACCACCAGCGGCTCTCCGCCATGTACAGCAGCCGGCGGGCCGTCTCCACCGAGGTCCGCGTGGTGTCGGCGATCGCCGCCAGATCGGTCACCGCCGCGTGCGCGCTCCTAAGCCCGCTAAGCAGCGATTCCTCTATGTAACCTTGGGCACCGCCGGTGCCGGTCTTGAGTAACACCGGGCGGGTGCCCGGTGAGTGAGAGCGCAGGATCTCCGCCAAAGTCTGGGTCCTGAGCCAATCGTTCTCGTCCAAGACCTTGCCCAGACTCTTCAAAAACGATCCCGGCGGAACCGCGAAGTCCATCTCCGGGACCACCACGATGGCGTCTCTGGGGCTCCCAGCCAGCATGGCCGCCAGGGCGGCACAGAAGACGCCGGTGTCCCACGAGCCGGCAACCATGTCGCTCAGCGCCTGGTCGGCGAAGACCAGGGTCACCCGGTCGTTAAAGGCATCGCGGGCCCTCACGGCTATGGCTCCCTCTTCTATCTGCTCGGTCAGCAGACCGGCGAGCGAAGAAGCCACCACGATGTGATCAATCGACGCATCGGCGTAGTAGGCCACGCTGTCCGTGGTCAGAGCCAAATCGGGGGCACAGGCTCCGGTCAACGGTGCACCCATACCAAGTGTCTGCTGCAACTCCTGTTTGCCCAACTGCACCTGCTCAAAGCCGTCGCGCCAACCTTCAGCTGCTAAGAGCCCGAGGTCGGCCCCTGAGTAGGGGCTCACCAGCACTTCTGCAGAGCCGGCGCCGGCCAGATCCTTGAAGGCGCTCAGAGCCGCGGCGGCCTTTTGTGCATCCATGTCGCCCTCGCCGACCACCACCTCGGCGCCGGCCGCATCGTAGCGAGCGTAGCCGTCGGCCATGTCGCGGAGTTGAGTGAGAAGCACGGGCTCTATCGCGACGCTGAACCTCCAAGCGGGAAACAGGCCGGGCATGCCGAGCAGGGCCTGAAGATCTCCGGGCTCTGAAGCGATCGTCTGCTCCAGAACCTCGTCGTAGTAGACACCTTCGGCATCCCGATGGATCCCCAGCGATACCGGCCACACGAAGGCGATGTCCAGGGGTGACTCTCGAGGGGCGACCTTTCCCAGCCACACCTGTCCGCTTGCCCACACATCCTGGCCGCTCTTCACTTCTACCACGAGCTGGTAGGCACCCGGCTCGGAGGGCATGCCGGCAGGAAGCAGGGCCTGGGCCTTGAGGCTACCCGCCTCGAGATCCGCCGCCGTGCCGGCCACGGCCGCCAATGAGGTCGTAGTGGTGGAGGAGGTCGTGGTAGTGGGGACAACAACTGCACCGGGAGCCGCCGGGGGAGTCTGTGACGTAGTCGTGGTGGGAGGAACTTCGCCGAGCACCTTCACGATCTTGTCGGCCTCAGTGAGCTCCGGGGCGTTCTCGCCCACTTGGCCGAATCCGGCGGGCCCCTTCACTCGCACCACGAGCTTAGCGCCCGCGAGAGACCGCGAGAGCTGCCCCTCGATGGTCAAGGTAAGCGGCTCCTCAATGGTGCTGAGAACGTGATCGACGGTGACCGTGAGCACGTCGGACCTCGGGGCGGCGGCACCGGCCGGACCGGCAGACAAGCAGGCCGTCGCCAGAGCTACGGCACATGCAACGGCCACAAAAACGGCCACTACGACTGGAGATCGGCATCGGGTACCGGCAAGCCTCATGGCGTCTCAGTGTAGCACGGTGCTTTCGAGCTCCTATGGGACCACACACCGCCTGCGAGACAAGCGGTCACCGCCGAAGAGAAGCCCTACCCCAGACGCTTCACCAGCCGGAGGACACAGCCCTCGGCCTCGGTGTCGGTCTGCTCCATCGTGTCGACCAAGGCCTTGATTATCGTGAGCCCCAGACCGCTCTCGCTGGAGGGGTCGCACCCCGGATGGCACGACATGTGATGCTGCCGGTCCGGGTCGGAGATGACGATCTCCCACGCGCCCGGCATGACATTGAAGTCCACCCTCAAGGAGCGGGGTGGCTGTACGGTGTCCGCGTCGTCTTGAGACGGCGGGCTGCCATCCGGTCCCCAGAGGTAGCAGGTGCAGGCCTCGGTCACGGCCAGCTTGAGATCGGCGACGGTCTCCTCGTCGAGAGACTCCCGCACCCCCACCACTCCAGCAACCAAGCGGCATAGGCCCACGTACTCGGGTCGTCCTGGTATCACAAGAGATATGGGTGGCTGTGAACCATCCCGCGATTTGTCCGTATATGGCTCAGTCGGCGTCATGGACTCCCCACATCCTGCCGGTCATCTCATCTGCCAAATGCTTCCCCTCACTCGCCGGCATCTAAACAGCCTGGAACCTCAATACCGCTCAGCCCTGGGTCTCTACGAGCCCAAGGTCCTCGCCGCAGGCCCTGCAAAGACCCCGTTCCACCCTTGAGAGATCCACTTTGGGCTTGTCACGGCGGATCACCGTTCGCCCACATCCAGGACAGATGGTGTCGCGCGCGGGGTGGCCCTGCACGTTGCCAAGATAGACGTATTTCAAGCCCACGGCCTTGCCGAGACTCACCGCTCTCTCCAAGGTCTTCACGGGCGTGGGGGGGAGATAGGAGAGCTCGAAGTCGGGCAGAAAGCGCGTGACGTGCCAGGGAGTCCGCGGACCAACGTTGTCGCGTACCCACGTGGCCATCGCTGTAAGACTGGCGTCGTCGTCGTTGAGTCGCGGCACGATGTTCGAGACCACCTCCAGATGACAACCATGCAACTCTTTCGCACGCACCGCGGCCGCGTAAGCGGGTGAGGGGTCTTTCACCCTCGTCAAACGCCCCCACTGCTCTGCCGTGGCAGCCTTCAGGTCGAACTTGAAGGCGTCTACGACCCCTGCCACATAGTCGAGCGCGGCTTCGTTGAGATAGCCCGCCGTGATGAAAGCGGTGTAGAGCCCGGCTTTCTTGAATGCTGCGAACACATCATGCACGTACTCGATCCACACTACAGGGTCATTGTACGTGAAGGCCACCCCCGCCAGCTTGTGCTTGCGTGCCATGGCGACCGCATCGTCGGGCAAGAGCGTTGGCAGCCGTGTGGTCTCTGTTTGGACACCCGCGTGAGAGATCTGCCAGTTCTGACATCCGGAGCACAGCACGTTGCAGCCATGGCCACCGAGAGACAACGCGCGAGTGCCGGGATGAAAATGGAAGAGAGGCTTCTTCTCGATCTCGTCGCTGACCACGGTCGCCGGACGGGCATACGTAAGACTAACCATGCGGCCTTCTCTGACCCCGCGGGCTTTGCAGAGCCCCTCGGCGTTCTCGCTCACCACGCACATGTGCGGACACACGGTGCAGCGTACCCGGCCCTGGCCCGCGTCCTCCCAGAAAAGAGTCTCCCCGCGCGGCGGCTCTCCCGCTGTCGAAGGGGAGGAGGGTTGAGTCGGCTCTCCTGTTTGGGGATGATTCATGCTTGAAGACGAAGTATACATTGGGGGTGCTGCCGGAGAGTTCTCCAGGATTGCCGGAGGCCTGGGACCTTGCGCCGACCCCGGAACGACGAAGCGTTCGAGATTCACTATGAGTTATAATCATGCAGGTCAGGCTGCGGGGTCGCATGTGTGTCCCTCTCTTGACGGGCGCACAGAGACAAACCCAGGAGGAGGGTAAGTTGAAGAGAAATCATGTCCTATCAATCATTTTGCTGGTGTTGCTGCTGATCGTGGTACCGATGGTGGCTGCATGCGGCGGTGAAGAAGAGACTACGACCACCGCGCCGGCTACCGAGACAACCGCAGCAGGCGAGGATCTGGCGGCCGCGGCCGACGAGGCCATCGCTGCCGTCACCAAGTCGTCGATCATCGAGACACCGCCCACAATGAAGGAAGGCGTGCTTCAGGGCGGGTCCGATACCGCCTTCCCACCCATGGAGTTCTCGGATGAGCAGGGCGGCTACATCGGCTTCGACGTCGATCTCTGCACCGCTCTCGCCAAGAAGATGGGGCTTGAGCTCGAGGTCGTCTCTACCGCTTGGGACGGCATCATCCCGGCGCTGCTCAGCGACCGCTACGACATCATCATGTCGGCCATGAGCATCACCGAGGAGCGCAAGGAGCAGGTCAACTTCACCAACCCGTACTTGCCGGGCATCCTTGCCATAAGCGCCCCCATCGACAAACCGGTCATGACCAAAGAAGAGCTGGTCGGTAAGACCGTCGGCGTCCAGGTCGACACCACCGGCCAGTTCGCGATCGAAGAGATGGAAGGCATCAAGGAGATCAAGAAGTACGCCACCATCCTTGAGGCCTTCATGGATATGGCGGCCGGCCGGGTCGAGTGCGTGGTCAACGACGAGCCCGTGAACGCCTACATCATCCAGACCAACACCGACTATCAGGCCAAGTTCGCCAACACCGGCGGCATCGTGACCGTGAACGATTATGGATATGCCATCAAGAAGGAGAACACCGCCCTCCTCGAAGCCATGAACCTCGGGTTGACGGAACTCATCAACGAGGGCGTCTATCAGAAGATCTGCAAGAAGTGGGGCCTGACCGGCATCATCAACTAGAAGGCCGGACTGCGAGTCATCACAGTCGCCGGCACATCACGATTCTACGAAAGAGGTCGAAGCCTCCGCTTCGACCTCTTTCTGTCTTGTATGCTTGAGCGACGCACGAGGCAGCAAGCGGAGGTGACCGGATGAACGCATTCTTCAATGGAGAGATCTTCAAGGACTCTCTCTGGCTGCTCGTCAAGACGTTGCCGACGGTCTTCGAGGTGCTGATACTCGGCCTTGTCTGCGCTTGGGCCTGGGGCTTGGTCCTGTCCTTGGTCAGATTGTCGCGTTTCCGCGTGTTGCGCTTCTTGGCCGCCGCGTACATCGACTTCTTCCGGGGACTGCCGCTGCTCCTGCTGTTCATCTTCGTGTATTACGGTCTGGCCACCGCCGGCTTGAGACTCCCGCCACTGGCTTCGGGCGTCCTCGGCCTTGCTCTGTGCTACGGAGCCTACGCAGCCGAGATTTTCCGTGCGGGCATCCAGGCCATCCACAAAGGACAGATGGAGGCGGCGCGCTCTCTTGGCATGACACAAGGCCAGGCCATGCGATACGTTATCCTGCCGCAGGCCCTCAAGCTTGTGGTCCCACCTCTCACCAACGAGCTCATCGCCATGGTCAAGGACACCTCCCTGATGTCGGTCATCGCGTTCCCCGAGCTCCTGTTTCGCGCCAAGGAGAAGATGGGTGTCGTAGCGAACGCGACACCTCTCACCGTCGCGGCGCTCCTCTACCTGGTGTTCACCATTCCGTTGATCCGGGTGGCCGCCCAGATGGAGGTCAAGCGCAGGAAGAAAAAGAAGAAGGGAGGAGCCGGACCTCCGGACGGTCTCACCCCTGAGGCGGAGATGGAACTGCTCAGCGCCGACATCGCCGGCCAGTTGCCCAAGGGAGGTGAGATGCATTGACCGCTATGATCGAGTTGGTGGCAGTCCATAAGTCTTTTGGGCACCTCGAAGTGCTGAAAGGGATCGATCTACGGGTAGCCCACAAGGAAGTGGTGGTGGTCATCGGCCCCTCCGGGTCGGGCAAGTCGACGATGCTTCGTTGCATCAACGGGCTCGAGCCCATCCAGAAGGGCAAGGTCATCATCGAGGGAGAGGATCTCCACGGTCCGCATACCGACCCCAACAAGATCCGGCAGCGCATCGGCATGGTCTTTCAGAGTTTCAACCTGTTCCCCCACAAAGATGCCCTCCATAACGTCATGATGGCACCGCTCAAGGTCCAGAAGAAGCCCAAGGAGGAGGTGGAGGAGATCGCCCGCGACCTTCTGGCGAAGGTCGGCCTGGCAGATAAGATGGAGGCCTTCCCCGACGAGCTGTCAGGTGGACAGCAGCAGCGGGTGGCCATCGCCCGGGCGCTCGCCATGAAGCCCGATATGATGCTCTTCGACGAGGTCACATCAGCTCTGGACCCCGAGTTGGTGGCTGAGGTGCTGGGCGTCATGCAGGACTTGGCCAGGTCGGGCATGACCATGGTGGTAGTCACTCACGAGATGGGCTTCGCCCGCGAGGTCGGGTCGAGGCTCATCTTCATGGATGGCGGCGTGGTGGTGGAAGAAGGGGACCCACGCGAGATGATCGTCAACCCCAAGGAGCCGAGAACTCAGAAGTTCCTCAGCATGGTGCTCTAGGGCTCGCTGACCGCCCGTTTGCGGCGCCGGCGCCACACCCACCAGGCGGCAATGGCCGCCACCGCGACGCCCAGAGCCACGAAGAAGATCACGTTGTATTGATGGAACTGGTCCTGTAGCCGTCCCCAAGGGTCCTCACCGGCGGCCTTACCGGCCGCGAACCCCAGCGAAGTGAGGGCGGCCACCCAGGGGACGATGCCCATGAACGAATAGAGAACGAACTTACCGAAGGGCATTTTCACGATTCCCGCGGGCAGAGAGATGAAGGTGCGGATGCCGGGCATCATGCGCGTGAAGAGCACGGCCAGTTCTCCTCGTCGCTCGAACCAGCGCTCAGCCTTCTCCAGGTGGTGCACCCGGACCCCCACGTAACGTCCGTACTTGAGAAAGAGCGCTCGCCCGCCCCATCGTCCCACCCCGTAGGCGATGATCGACCCCACCACGTTGGCCGCTATGGCGACCAGCATCACTTCCCAGAGCTGCGCATGCCCCTGCCCCGCCAGGAAGCCCCCGTATGGCATGACGATCTCGCTGGGGATCAGGATGCAGGCGCTCTCGGCCACCATCGTCAAGAAAACGATGAGTAGCACGTGGTCCTCTAGCAGAGGAATAAGCCAGTCTTCGAAAAAGCCCATGGCCGCCTATTCTACCGGGAACGCCTGGGAACGAGGTGGATCCGTCCCACTCCGAACTCCAGGCACTCCCGCAGACGGTCTTCCAGATCGTCCATCTCTATCTGATCCTGACGGTCGCGCAGACGGCGGCGAAGATCCTGCTCGACCTCGCCGGCCAGATGCGTCGTCTCGTCGTCCAGCCGGCGCATGAACTCTTCGCTTCCCAATTGTGCATGGAGCGCGCCCAGATAGTCCGCCGCCGCCGCGAACGACTCGGTCGGATCGGCGATGACCGGCGAGCAGAGGTCGAAGTAGTACGTAGCGAAGGCCCGCTTGAAGACCAAGCGCAGGGACCTCAGGGACGTGGAGTTCACAGGATCGTTCAGCGGCTGTACGCCACCTCACGCCATGACGGGTGGGGAGGCGGACCGATCCGGCGGGACCGGTGCCCCGCAGGTGAGTACATGAAGGTACCCGTCTCATCATCAAAGGCCACTTCCAACTGCCCTTCGATGAGCCGCAGGTCGAGCCAGGCACCGCGGAACACAAGCTCCCGCAGCCAATAGACCAAGCTCTCGCCGCCCAGGTTCAGCACCTCGTCCCCTTGCTGCACCAGGTATTCACCAAGGGAACTGACCGGGTACTCGATGCTGCCACCGGCGACGAGTTGTACCAAGTCGGCACACTCGTCATGGCGGATCATCCCCGGCTCGATGAACTCCAACTCCACCGCCGCCATCTCGACCCTCTGGGCGAAGTCGACACTGTTGAACCCATAGCGGAAGCTGCGAAACTCAAGGATGAAGTCTTCGCCTGAAGCGTAGTTCGGATGCGTGTGCCGGTTCTCAGCCGTCATGGACATCCCCTATGGCGCGGGGGGATACTGCTGCGACACATTGTAGCAGTTTGCTTGTACCCTCTATGGCAACGATTCATAATGACGGCATGAATACCCGCCGTTACGCCCTCCGTCCTGCCGTCGCCTTTGTGGTCGCCGTGCTCGTTCTGGTCCCGATCCTCGGGTGCGTTGTTGGTTGCGGCGACGAGCCCGTGGACATAGACCCGCAGGCAGTCCTGCAGGCTTCGTCCACCAGGATGAAAGAGATCGCGGGGTTCCACTTCGTCTACGAGGTGCACAAGCCCGCGGGCACCCAGCCGAGCAAGGGCCTCGACATCAACCGCATCACAGGCGACATCAATGCGCCGGGAGACATGGCCGCCACCATCGACGCCATTTGGGGCGGCACGCCCGTCGCCGTGGGGTTCGTCTCGGTTGACGGAGTCCACTACATCCAAGACCCGCTCTCGCTCAAGTGGCAGTCCATGCCGGCTTCGGACAGCCCGGTGGGCAGACTCAGCCTGAGCGCAGGCACTATCCGTATCCTCGGGAACATCATCGACGCGACATGTGAGGGTACCGAGAAGAAGGGCGGCACCAAGACCTACCACATCAGCGGCTTGGTGGAAGCCGTGGAGGTGGAGGCTATCGCAGGAGCAGTCAACACCACCGAGCCCTTCCCCACCGACATCTGGGTGGGAGTCGAGGACAGTCTGGTGTACGAGGTCGACATCATCGGGCCGGCGACTCCCAACGAGACCGAAGGATTCTGGCGCAGCATCATCCTCTCCGATCTCGACAAGCACGTCGACATCAAGGCGCCACAGTAGCTGTGTCCGAACAGAAGGCCGGAATGGGGGCCGCGGAGACGATCCAACCGGCCGGGGTCAAGGGCGCCGGTCCCAGAGTCTCCCGGCAGGCGATCCTCGCGATGGTGGCTCTGTGCACGGCCGTGTTCGTCGCCGCCCTCGACCAGACCATGGTCCTCACCGTCATGCCGTCGATCATGCGGTCCTTTTACATCAGCGTCCGCGATCTCAACGACGCCGGATGGATCATCACTGGTTACCTGCTCGGCTACACGGTCGCGATGCCCCTCTTCGGGCGGCTCGCCGATGTCTGGGGGCGGCGGCCCATGGCGATGGTCGCGCTGGTCATCTTCCTTGTGGGGAGCGCCCTTTGTGTCGTCTTGACCCGGCTGGACTTGTTCGTGGCGGCGCGAGTCGTGCAGGCGGCCGGTGGCGGAGCCCTCGTGCCCATCGCCATGGCGGCCGCAGCGGACATGTTCCCGCCGCGCCGCAGAGCGCTTGTGCTCGGCATCATCGGCGGTGCGGCCGAGGCGGGCGGGGTGCTCGGCCCTATCTACGGTGCAGGGTTGACGGCACTCTGGGACTGGCGGCTCATCTTCCTTGTCAACGTGCCGCTGTGCATCATCCTCATGACCGCCTGCTGGTTCCTTCTGCGGCCCGGGCTCAACTACGTCCCGCCGGAAGGTGATGCGCCGCCCGACCAGGCGGAGGATGAGACCGGCCACCAGGACGAGAAAAAGCGTTGGTGGCAACGGGGGCGGGTCGACTATCTGGGCGCCCTCCTCATGGCCCTGGCGCTAGCCGGAGTCACCATCGGCCTGGGCACCGGTACACAGACCATAGACGCCTCGGCCGTGAACGCGGCGACACCGGTGAAGTGGCCATGGCTGGTCGTAAGCGGCGTCGCGTTCGTGCTCTTCGTCCTGTATGAGCGCCACCATGCACGGCCGCTGGTCAGGCTCGACTTCTTCAAGCGCCCCGCATTCGCCGCCGCCAACATCGCGCACCTGCTCGTGGGGGCAGCTCTGATCATCGGGATGGTAGAGATCCCTCTTTACGCCTACACGCTCTTTGGCATGACTGAGATAGAGGGAGGCCTCCTCCTGATCCGTCTCACCCTGATGATCCCCGTGGGAGCAGTGGTCGGAGGATGGCTGGCCGACCTGGTGGGCTACCGTATCACCGCCGTTGTGGGCTTCTTGGTAGCCGCAGGTGGCTACCTTCTGGTCAGCCGCTGGCCTCTCGACCCGAGTCAGTTCGCAATGACACGCGACCTGATGATCAGCGGCCTGGGCTTCGGTCTTGTGATCGGACCCATCGGCGCCAGCGTCATATCTTCGGCGGGCCAGAAATGGATGGCCACGGGGTCCGCCCTCGTCACGGTCTCCCGCATGGTGGGCATGGTCGTCGGCCTCTCAGCCCTCAGTTCTTGGGGCGTCCGACGGTTCAACTCGCTGGCCGCCGGCATCACGACCCCGATAGTGAGGCCGGAGGGGTTGACCGACGCCGAGTGGCAGGCTATGAAGGACACGGCGGCGGCGGCCACCAAGGGTGCGGCGCACACCGTGTTCAGCGAGTTCTTCCTGATTGCCGGGATCGTGATCGCGCTTGCCGTGATCCCCGCGCTCTTCTTCTACAGACAAAGGGCTCGAGGAGCCAGTCACATCCCCTTCTTACCACACTGATGAGGGAGCCGCTGTGAACGACGATCAACTCGACCTGGGAGCATCCTTCGACACCAGTTCCTCCGCGGCATCTACCGGCGGCGAGAAGCCTCCGAGAGTGCAGGTCTGCGATCTCAGACCCGGCACTACCGTAGACGGCGTCTACCTTTTGTCGGCGAAAGAGACTCGAACCACCAAGGCCGGCAAGCCCTTCTATAAGCTCAGATTGGGCGATCGTACGGGAACGGTGGACTGCACGGTGTGGGAGGTGGCCGCCATGGACCCGGGTCTAAAAACCGGGGATCTCGTTTGCGTGACCGCCCGAGTCACCGAGTATCAGGGCAGGCCGCAATTGGAGGCATCCCAAGTCTCTCCGGCGCCCGAGGGGACGGCCGACAATCGCGACTTTCTACCCTCGACCTACCGTGACGTAGAGGAACTGAAGGGTTTCTTGCAGTTCCATATCGATTCGGTGCGCGACCCGGACTACAGCGCCCTTCTAGCCGCATTCTTCACCGATCCCGGATTCTATGAGGCATTCACCACGGCTCCGGCGGCCAAGGTCTATCACCATGCCTACTTGGGAGGGCTCATGGAGCACACAGTCGCAGTGGTGGACCTGTGTGACTTCGTCGGCCAGCAGTACGGCAGGATCGATCGCGATCTTCTCGTGACCGCGGCTTTGCTGCACGACTGCGGAAAGACGAGGGAGTTGGCCTTCGACACGACCATCGACTTCACCGACGCGGGGCGGCTGCTGGGTCACGTGATCCAGGGAGTCAACCTCGTATTTGAGAAGGCGAAAGAACTGCCCTCCTTCCCCGAGGCCAAGCTACAGGAGTTGCTGCATTGTGTGGTGAGCCACCACGGGGAGTTGGAGTGGGGGTCGCCCAAGCGGCCAAAGACCATCGAGGCCTTGGTCCTGCACCATGTCGACAATCTGGATGCGAAGCTCAAGGGGTTTCTCGAGATTGTCGAGGGATCGCGCGACGCTCCCTGGACCGACCTGCGCAACCTGTTCCGCAGGCCCCTGCATGTCCCAAGGGCCATCCACCAAGAGGAGGACTTCCTACCTCCCGGAGAAGACGGACCGGCGAGATAGAACCGGTTAGTCTTCTTCCTCGCGCAGACTGCTCTCGATAGTCTCGTCGACCTCGCTGTCCACGTCGGGCAGGACGCTCCGCCGGTGTCCGGCATCTTCGCTGTCACGTCCGAGTAGGGCCGACTCGCCGGACATCATGGCATCGAAGGCCTTGGCCTTGAGCCTACTCCGCACGGACTCGATGCGGCTCTTCATCGACTCATAATCCACCGGCTCTTCAAACATCTCTGCAGCCGTATCCAGCCCTTCCATGGAAAGCTCTGGCTCGGAGACCTCCGCGAGCTCCGGTTCGGGGCCTGCAGCCACTTCTTCCACCGGGACGGCGGGTGCGACCGTCCAATCATCGGCAAGAGCGGCTGGGGTCTCGGCGCCTGCGATGAACGGCTGTTCGAGCTCCTGTCTGATACGCCGACGAGTCTCCTCGATGCGTGCTTTCAGGTCATCAACAGCGGGCCTGGGTGCGGTCTCAACCGAAGACGCCTCAACGACCGGAGCCTCCATCGCGGGCGCTTCGGCAACTTCAGCCTCCATGACCTCGGCTTCGGGAGCCTCCACCACCGGTAGTTCTACAATGGGCATTTCGACAGCGGGCGTCTCGATGTCGACCGATTCGTCCGTCCACTCGGGCACCGCTTCCGCTACCGGCCGCTCTATTTCGGCGGCCTCCATGGCGGGGAACTCATCCGGGACCACGGGGAGGATGCTCTCTATGTCTTCCTCCTCGACCATGGGTGCCGTAGATGTCCAACCGGGCGCCTCCACCGGTTCGTCGAGGAACTCAGGTGTGAGGGTGATATCGGGCTCAGCGGTCTCCGTCGGCGCTTCTGCCGCGGGAGACTCGACCTCTACCGGTGAGGCCTCTTCCTCGGCCACAGGTGTCTCGGCGACCGGGGCCTCCTCACCGGGAGCGGGGGTCTCCCACCAGGGGGTGGGCGGGGGAGGAACGGCGATCCCGCTCGGCAGAGGTTCCGCGGCATCAACAGCCGGTGCTTCAACCGGCGGGGCCTGCGGCGCCACACTCTCGGCCTCTACAGCTTCGACAACCTCGGCTTCGAGCATCTCGACATCCGCCACTTCTGCCGCCGGGATTTCAGTCGGGGCCTCAACGACGGGCCATTCAGGCACGGCCTCTTCAGCCGGGGGAGCCTCGAGCGGAGGTTCCTCGAGCATGGGTTGCTCGGCCTCGGGGGCTTCCACCACCGCGGCTTCTTCAACGGCCGCTTCTTCGACGGGGGCTTCTGCCGTGGCCGCCTCTGCCACGGGCGCGGGTTCGGTCTCCCACCAAGCCGTGCCGACCGGAGCTTCGACGGCTTCCACCGCGGGGGCCTCAAGATCGGCGGCCTCAGGTGTCTCGGCCTCGGGGGCCTCGGCCTCCGGCGTCTCGGCCTCAGGTGTCTCGACCGCGCGGGACTCGATTGGAGCTTTGACCTCAGGAGCTTCAGTCGGGGCCTCGGGGGTCAGCACAGCCGTGGGCGATGCTCCTGCTTCTTGTTCCGCAA
>DAIRFC010000002.1:28840-57482 GCA_036795215.1 Actinomycetota bacterium
GGGGCCTCGGGGGTCAGCACAGCCGTGGGCGATGCTCCTGCTTCTTGTTCCGCAACACCCGATTCACCCTGGAGAGCAACCCTCTGCTGGCTCCTTTGTGAGAGAAGGTACCCCAGAGCCGCGCCGATCGCGCCTCCGAGAAGGAATCTTGCCGCACCATCCATTCCGATTCCCCTCCTTAACACCTTTCTGGCCCCGCTGGCCCGATCCAAACACCCTCATTCTACGCTTATCGGCTTTCGGAGCCGAACCTTGACCTTGCTCAGGCCTCCTCGGCCGACGACCCCTCACGGCGCATTGTTCTCATCCGACCGAGGAACTCCTGTATGCGGACTTCATATCCCTGCGAGATAGGCCGGTAGAACACGCGGTCGAGAAGATCTTCCGGCAGGTGGCGTTGTCCGATGTAGCCTCCCGTGTCATGCGGATACTCATATCCTACACCGTGCCCCAGTTTCTCCGCACCCGCATAGCCCGTGCTTTGCAGGAACACCGGCGGAGCCTTCGCCCCGTGTTGCTCGACTTCCCCCAAGGCGGCCTCCAGCCCAAGATAGGAGGCATTCGACTTCGGCGCACAACTCAGATAGGTGACACCCTGCGCAAGGTTGATGCGGCACTCGGGCAGGCCCACGAACTCGACCGCCCGCGATACGGCTACCGCGATCTCAAGCGCACGAGGGTCTGCATTGCCAACGTCTTCGGACGCAAAGATGACCATGCGACGCGCGATGAACTTGGGGTCTTCGCCGCCGGTCAGCATTACCGCCAGGTAGTACAGCGCAGCGTCGGGATCCGAGCCGCGCAGGCTCTTGATGAAAGCCGAGATCACATTGTAGTGGGCGTCAGAGTCCTTGTCGTAGAGAACCAGCTTTCTCTGCGCAGCCTCTTGCACTGTGGCGGCATCGGGACCGGCCAGACCCTTCGACCGTGCAAGCACGAGCGACCGCTCGAAGATCGAGAGCGCACGGCGAGCGTCGCCCAGGGCGCCTCGAGCGATCATCTCGAGGACGGAATCGTCAGCAGCAGCCCCTTCCCAGAGAGCGAGAGCACGCACAAGGAGCACATGGATATCGTCTTCTGAGAGGGATCTGAACTCATAAAGCTCGCAACGAGAGATGAGAGCCGGGATGACCTCGAAATACGGATTCTCGGTTGACGCGCCGATCAGCGTGATGATGCCGTCTTCTACGGCGTGGAGAAGCGCATCCTGCTGGGCTTTGGAGAAGCGGTGGATCTCGTCGATGAAGAGCACCGTGCGGCGTGCGGTCTGAGCGCGCCGGTCCCGCGAGCGATCGATGACCTTGCGCACCTCGGCTACACCCGAACTGACCGCGGACAACTCCTCGAACACCGAATCGGTCTCCGCGGCTATCAACCGGGCGACCGTGGTCTTGCCGGTGCCGGGGGGGCCGAAGAAGATCATGGAGCCTACGGTCTTCGTTTCGATCGCCACCCTGAGAGCGGCACCCTCGGCCAACAGATGAGTCTGACCGACCACCTCGTCGAGCCGCTGCGGCCGCATGCGCGCCGCCAAGGGAGCGTGTGCTGAGAGATCGGCCCTCAGGCCGGCGCCGAAGAGGTCTTCGTGCTGCATATCTGGATTCTACCAGCGCGCGACGGGTGACGACGCCTGCCTACCGGCAGACGGCCTGACGGTTTAGAATGACGTGGACCATGACTGGGGGTTGAGCGTGCTGCGCAAGGTTCTGGTGCTGAACTCCACGTACGAGCCGGCGAATGTCTGCTCGACACGGCGGGCCGTCGTGCTTCTGCTCAAGGGCAAGGCAGAGACGGTGGAGTCGAGTGGTGCGGTTCTTCACTCTGAAAAGGCAGCCTTCACCGTCCCGTCGGTCATTCGGCTCGTGCAGTACGTCCGGTTGCCTCGCGCTGAGGTCCGGGGGCTCTCAAGACGGGCCATCCTCGCCCGCGACGGGTTTCGTTGCCAATACTGCGGGAGCACTCACCACTTGACGATCGACCACGTCGTCCCCCGTAGCCGCGGCGGTGCCGACTCCTGGGAAAACGTCGTCACCTCATGCGCGGCGTGCAATGTGAGAAAAGGGGCTTGTCTGCCCTCTGAGGTGGGAATGGCGCCCACGCGCAGACCGCGGCCGCCTATGCCGGGCGACTTTGTATTGGCCTCGCAGCGAACGGTGCCGGACGCCTGGCTGCCCTACCTGGAGCTGTCGGTGGCGTAGCGCCCCATCTTGGTGTACTTCTGCTGACGAAGCCGTAGCCGCTCGTCGGGGTCGAGGGGCATCAGATCGCGTAGCGCCAGTTGCACCTCGTGCATCACCCGCCTGGCCATCAACGGATGATCGAGATGCGCTCCTCCTTTAGGCTCCGGAATGAGCACGTCTATCAGGCCGAGATCGAAGAGCCCCTTGGCTCCTACCCGTAGGGCTGCCGCCGCGCGGGCCGCCTCGGCGGAATCACGCCAAACAAGGGCTGCGCATCCCTCGGGAGAGATCACCGAGTAGATGGAGTTCTCCAACATCATCACCCGATCGGCGACCGCGAGCGCGAGCGCGCCGCCCGAGCCCCCTTCACCTATGACGACGGTGACTGTAGGCACCCCCAGTCCGGCAAAGGTCTCGATGCTCCGAGCGATCGCTCCAGCCTGCCCACCTTCTTCAGCGTCCTTGCCGGGATAGGCGCCCGGAGTGTCGACAAGCGTCACCACCGGAAGCCCGAACTTCTCGCCGATACGCGCCAGCCGCATGGCCTTGCGATAGCCTTCCGGCCTGGCCATGCCGAAGCTACGTTCTTGGCGATCCTTGAGCGTGCGGCCCTTCTGGTGACCGATCAGGATGATGGGCGTGTTTTCCAGAGTAGCGAACCCGCCGATCACCGCCTTGTCGTCACCGTGAAGCCGGTCGCCTGACAGCTCGAGAAAATCGGGTAACGCATGTGCGATGTAGTCGAGGGTCTGGGGCCGATCCTGATGACGGGCAAGTAGGACCGTCTCCCAGGCCGCTTCGGGAGTGATGCGCTCAGGCATCGCTCTCGCCCCCTCTCAAGAAGGAGAGTATCTGCACCAGTCGCCCCTTCAGCTCCCGGCGATCTACCACCATGTCGACCTGGCCGTGCTCCAGTTGGGATTCTGACGAACCAAAACCCGGGGGCAGCTTCTCACGTATGGTCTGTTCGATGATGCGGGCTCCCGAGAAACTCATCACCGCTCCAGGCTCGGCCAAGATCACGTCGGCGACCGTGGCGAAGCTTGCAAAGACGCCGCCGGTAGTGGGATGCGTGAGTATGGTGACGTATGGCAAGCCGGCTTTTCCAAGCATCTGAACGGCTACCACGGTCTTGGCCATCTGCATGAGCGAGAACAGCCCCTCCTGCATCCGAGCGCCCCCGGATCCGGCCACGATGACTAAGGGCCTCCGCTGCTCGATGGCCACCTGCGTCAGCCGGCAAAACCGTTCGCCCACCACCGAGCCCATCGATCCGCCCAAGAACTTGAAATCGAGGACCCCAAGCGCGGTCGGGATGCCCGCCACCTCGCATAGGACAGCCAAGAACGCCTCGGTCAGACCCGTCTTCAGCTGCGCTTCGGATACGCGTTCCGGATAGGGGCGTAGATCCGTGAACTGCAGTGGGTCGATCGCGCGCACTTCTTCTGCCAAGAAATCCGCGGTTCCCAAGTCGGCGAGCATGGCTACACGCTCGTGGGCCGGCAGCACGTAGTGATAACCACAGTGGGGGCAGACCCGCAGATTGCGCTCGAGGTCGCCTTCCGCGAGGAGAGCGTTGCACTGCTTGCAGTGCTCACCCACCGCGTCTGGGCCGGGTGGCGGTTCCCTGCGTTTGACCTGGATGGTTACGTACTTAGCCATGCCACCTGCGAAGCACGATGGCAGCGTTGTGACCGCCGAAACCGAAACTGTTGGACATGGCGACGTTCACTTCTGCCTCTCGTACGGTGTTGGGAACGTAGTCGAGATCGCATTGAGGGTCGGGATCGTCGAGGTTGATGGTCGGGATCACTTTGCCCACTTCCATGGAGAGCACGGTGGCTGCTGCCTCCAGAGCCCCCGCTGCCCCCAGGCAGTGCCCGAACATGCTCTTGTTGGAGCTTACCATGACCCGTGCAGCGTGGGACCCCAGGCAGAGCTTGATGGCCTTGGTCTCCATGATGTCCCCAAGGGGCGTGGAGGTCCCGTGCGCGTTGACATAGTCGACCTCCGAAGGATCGACACCTGCGTCGCGCGTAGCCTTGGTCATGGCTAGACCCGCGGGTTCACCCGTCTCGTCGGGTTCGGTGAGATGGAAGGCATCGGCGGTCATGCCGTATCCCGCGATCTCCGCATAGATGTGGGCTCCGCGTCTGATCGCGTGCTCCGACTCCTCCAAGACCAACACCCCACTGCCCTCACCCATGACGAAACCGTCGCGCCCGGCGTCAAAGGGGCGGCTGGCTCTCTCGGGCTCGTCGTTTCGGAATGATATGGCACGCATCGCCGCGAACGCCGACATTCCCACTTGGTTGACCGCCGCCTCGGCGCCGCCGGCGAACATGGCGGTCGCGTCGCCGCGCCGGATGAGCGAGAACGCATCCCCCAGCGACATCGTACCCGCCGCACAGGCCGTGCACACGGCATTGACAGGGCCTTTGAGCCCCAACTGGATGGAGGTGCATGCCGAGGCCATGTTGGGGATCATCATGGGGATGAAGAATGGACTCACCCGGGTGGGACCCCTCCCCAGCAGAGCGCCGATCTGATCGTAGTGCGTGTCGAGCCCCCCGACACCGGAACCGATGAACGCTCCCACTGCGTACGGGTCTTCGCTTACCGGGTAGGCGGAGTCTTCCAAGGCCATCGTCGCCGCAGCCACGCCGTACTGGGTGTAGCGGTCCATCCTCTTGGCGACCTTCTTATCCATGTAGGCCGAAGGATCGAAGTCCCGCACCTCAGCGGCGAACTTCACCGGGAACTCAGTTGTGTCGAAACGCTCTATGCTCCGGACGGCACCCCGGCCCGACAGAAGCGCCTCTAAGAACGTCTCTTTGCCGATGCCGAGAGGCGACACGACACCGATGCCGGTGATGACGACCCGTTTCAGTTCGATCGTCTTTGCAGCACCGCTCATATACGCCACCTCCTCTTGATGCTAGATTCCTAGACCGCCGTCGACGGCCAGTACTGTTCCCGTCACGAACGAGGCCGACTCCCCGGCTAGGAACGCAACGGCGTCGGCCACCGCCTTCGGCGTTCCGATGCGTCCAAGCGGGATCTGGTCGACGAGGGCGCTCCGGGTCTTTTCGTCCAGCGCGGCCGTCATCTCGGTCTCTATGTATCCAGGTGCGACCGCGTTCACCCGCACATTGCGAGACGCAACCTCCCTGGCCAGCGACTTGGTGAGCCCGATGAGCCCCGCCTTCGCCGACGAGTAGTTCACTTGCCCCGCGTTTCCGCGCCGGGCGACCACACTCGAGATGTTCACGATGGAGCCCTGCCTGCGTTTGATCATGCCGCGCAGCACGGCCTTGCTCATGAGAAACGCGCCTTTGAGATTCACGGTAAGCACGGCGTCCCAATCGTCCTCGCTCATCAGCACCGCCAGCCCGTCACGGGTGATGCCGGCGTTGTTGACCAATACGTCCACGGGACCGAGCACCGCTTCGATCTCACTCACGGCCGCAGAAGCCTCGGCCTCCTTCGAGATGTCGGCTTTCACGAAAGCAGTGGCTCGACCGGTGGTCTCTTGGATCTCGCGCGCCACCGCGGACCCCGTCTCTGCAAGATCGATGATGGCTACCTTCGCCCCATCTTCGGCGAGTCGCAGGGCGATGGCCCGGCCTATTCCCCGCGCTCCCCCTGTCACCACTGCCACCTGGCCCTCGAATGCGCCGCTCTTCTCGCTCATGCTTGATCCTCCGCTGGTCCAAGCGCTTTGCACAGGGCATCGCCGTCCCCGGTCGATGCCATCCGCAGATCTCGTGAGATCCTCTTCATGAGCCCGGTCAACACGTTGCCCGGGCCCACTTCCAAGCCTATCGCAGGAGAGTCAGCCTCCAGCAGGAGCGCCTGCATGCTCTGTGCAAACCTCACCGGCGCCATCAACTGCCGGGTCAGCACGCCGGCCAGCTCTTCCGCCGCTGGATACCGCATCTCGGTGGTGGAGAAGAACTTACCCCTGCCGTCCGCGAAGACCACCCCGGCCAACGCTTTCTCGAGCGCCGCCGCCGCCCCCGCCATAAAAGGGGTATGAAACGCTCCGGAGACGGGCAACTGGAGCACTCGGGCGGCGCCACACTCCTTCGCGAGCTCGCCGGCCTCGGTGACCGACTCCACCGAGCCGGAGATGACCAGCTGCCCGGGAGAGTTGTAGTTGGCAAGCCAGACGTCGGATAACGAGGAGCATATCTCTTCGACGGCTTCATTCTCGAGACCGATCACGGCCGCCATGGCGCCGCCCCGCTCCTCGGCGCAGGCCTGCATGCCCCGGCCTCGCACATCGACGACCTTGAGCGCATCGGCGAAGGTCATGCGCCCACTCGCCACCAGTGCCGAATACTCGCCGAGCGAATGCCCTGCTGCCACGCTGAAAGAGACGCCGTTCTCTTCCAGGATTCTCCACGTGGCCACGCTGCAGGCCAGGATGGTCAGCTGGGTCCGATCGGTGCGCGTCAGCTCCTCCAAAGACCCGTGGTGGCACAGTTCGCCGATATCCCAGCCAAGGACGTCCCCGGCCTCGGCGAAGGTCTCGCTGGCTGTCGGGAAGTCCCAGAGATGCTCCGCCATGCCGGGCTTCTGACTTCCCTGGCCGGGGAACAGTATGAGTAGTCCGCTCATGTCAACCTTTCTCCACTCCGGGGTCTCTCAGCCGGCCCCACTCCATCAGACATGCGCCCCACGTGAGCCCCGCGCCGAAGCCCATGAGTAACACCAGGTCGCCGTCGGCGAGCCTCCCTTCGGCCCGGGCTTCGCTCAAGCAGAGGGGGATGGAAGCGCAGGAGGTGTTCCCATATTTTTGCAGGTTCGTGTATACCTTGTCATCGGCGATACCCAGCTTCTTCACAGCTGCGTCGATGATGCGCAGGTTCGCCTGATGAGGCACGAAGAGATCCACTTCGCCGACTTCGCGACCGCAGCGTTTGAGCACTCTCCGCGCCGAGGCGGCAACCACCCGGGTGGCGAACTTGTAGACTTCGTTGCCGTTCATCTTCATGTAGTGCTGCCGCGTGTCCACCGTCTCGTGCGAGGCGGGCAGGCGTGAACCCCCAGCGGGGATCAACAGTATCTCGTCACCGCTCCCATCGGCGCCCAGATCGAAGCCAAGGATCGCCGGGGCACCCGGCTCCGTGGACGAGACCACCACCGCACCGGCGGCGTCACCGAACAGAACAGCCGTAGAACGGTCTTCCCAGTCGAGCAGGCGGGAGATGGCCTCGGCGCCGACAACCAGAACGTGGTCGTGCAGACCACTCGCTACAGCGCCGACGGCCGACGCCAGAGCGTATACGAACCCGGTGCACCCAGCCGAGACATCCATGGTCCCCGCACTGTCACAGCCGCATTCGTGGGCGACGCGCGAAGCCGTCGCCGGCATGATGCGGTCGGGGGAGATGGTGGCCGTCACGACTAGGTCGATCTGACCGGGCGAGACCCCGGCATCGACCAGCGCCTCTCGGGCGGCGATGATACCAAGGTCAGAAGAACTCAGGCCCGGTTCAGCTACCCTGCGCTCCCTGATGCCGGTGCGCTGTCTGATCCACTCATCGGAGGTGTCCAGGGTGGACGTCAGGTCGTCGTTGGTGACCACTTTGCCCGGAACATGCGCCCCAAGCCCGATTATTGCGACAGGTCTCCCCATCAAGGGAGCGGATCCGCTCTTGGGCATGAGTTACGGCTCGGCGATCGCGAAAGTCAGGGTGCCGCTGCAGACAAGATCACTGCCGACGAACGTCTTGCCTTCGCCCTTGCCGATACGGCCCCGGCGCTCGGTCAGACGAGTCTCGAACCGGAGCGTGTCACCCGGCACGACCGGGCGGCGGAATCGGACGTCATCTGCCCGCGCGAAGAGAGCGATCTTGCCCTTCATCTCGGGTAACGAGAGGAGTGCCACAGCTCCGGTCTGCGCCATCGCCTCGAGCTGCAGGACTCCGGGAAAGACGGGGTAATCGGGGAAATGGCCCCGGAAGACATCTTCGGTCGCGAGTACGTCTTTCTCGGCCACGGCAGATTCACCCGGCACCAACTCGATGACTCTGTCAAGCCACAAGAACGGGTCGCGATGAGGCAAGATCGCTTCGATCTGAGCTCTGTCTAGCATGTTCCCCCCGAATCGGCTTCACAGACCTGTTCCTGCCCTAGGGTGCTAGTATTTTCCAGGATGAGTCTGCCCTTTTCAAGGAAACCCGCTCTCAGCCGAGTGTAGCAGGCAACCGATGCAGCTCCAGCTCTCCCTGAGAGTGGCCGATCGACTCCACGAGACCCTGTTGGTTCGCGGAGAACCTTTGGATGCCGTCGAGGCAGCCCGACTGCTCATCGCATCACCCAGCGCTCCTCCATCTATCTGCCTCGAGATCTTGACCGCTCTCGTCCGGCAAGACCGCCGTTTCAGTTGGGAGGGTGGAGAGTCCGGCCATCTGTCGCTTACGCATTGGGAGATTCCAGACCTCGACTTGGCCGACGTGCCGTTCGTCGCTCTCGACCTCGAGACCACCGGCGCCCGCGCCGGCGCCAGCAAGATCACTGAAGTCGGGGCAGTGCGCATAGAGGGTTTTCGGGAGGTCAGACATTTCGGGACCCTCGTAAACCCGCAGCGTCCTATCCCCCCGATGATCACCCAGATCACAGGCATCACTCACGAGATGGTGGCCGATGCACCTCGCATCGAGGAGGTGATGCCCGAACTGCTCGAGTTCCTCGAGGGCGCGGTGGTAGTAGCTCATAACGCGCCGTTCGATGTCGGCTTTCTCAACTATGAACTGCAGCGACTGAGAGGACGGCGACTCGGGGAGGGGGCAATCGACACCCTTCCTTTGGCTCGCGCTCTGGCACCCGGTCTTCCTAATTACCGCCTGCGAACGGTGGCAGACGCCTTGGGGGCTCCCGTGACGGCCTGTCATCGCGCACTTGCCGATGCCCAGGCTGCGGGCCATGTGTTCGTGACCCTGGCCGGCCGTTTGCAGGAGCGAGGGATCACACGCCTGAGCGAACTCCGTGCGTACAACCACCCATCGTCACGCTCGGTCGTCGAGAAGTTGGGCCTCACCCGCGATCTCCCGAAGACCCCCGGCACTTACCGGTTTCTCGACGAACAGGGGCAGATACTCTACGTGGGTAAGGCCGACAGGCTGCGCGAGCGAGTCCGCTCCCATTTTGTGGAGAGCGAGGGCAACAGCCGGAAAGTACGCCAAGCACTCCGGATGGTGCAAAGCATCGACTGGGACGAGACCTGCACTCCGCTGGAGGCAGTAGTGCGGGAGCACGAGCTCATTCTTCAACACCGGCCTGTGTGCAACGTGTATGGCACTCGTCCCGAGGCGTACTCTTATGTCAAGGTGACGGGGGGTGGATGCGGCCTCAATCTCAGCGTGACCAGCCGACCACCCAGATGGCTCGTAGACGCGGCTACCAAAATGCCGCACTCACGTCGGCCGCTCTTGATCGGCCCGTTTCGAGGCCGGACCAGGATGAACGCCGCTCTTGGTCTGATTCAGCGCTGCTATCCGATACGCCGATGTCCACGACACCCAGACGGGCACCCATGCATGCGGGCAGATCACGGCGGGTGCCTTGCCCCCTGCCTGGGAGACCCTCAGGTACGGGTTCAACACGATGCGCTCGTGATGGACATCGTCGAGTGGCTCACCGGCCGCCCCGACCCGGCCATCGTCGAGCCGCTGGAGTGCGCCGACGATCTGATCCGGAAGCTCTCCCGACAGCACCGGTACGAAGATGCGCAGCGCATCCGCGAGGCCTGCGACCACTTACTCCACCTACGTCGCTCTTATGCCGATCTGGCCGAGGCTCGCGCGCTTTGCTTTGCAGCCTTCTGGCCCACATGGGACGGTGGAGAAGAGCCCTCGGTACGGTTGAACGTGGTCTGGAACGGGGCACTGCGCGAAACGGCTACCCTCCATCCTCAAAGGCTTGAGGAAGAACTGGCGGCTGCATTGGCTCCTCTCTGGAACGGGTCGAACTCGCGCGGCGAGGGCGAACCAGCATCGCTGATCGCGGTGCCTCAGACAGAGCTCGACTCGCTTCTCGCGATACGCCGATGGTTCCACGAAGCCGGTCACCCGGCAACCATACCTATACCAGGGCCGAAGGCCGATTCCACCCTTATTGACACCACGCTCACGCGGCTAACGCGTGAAGCGCGGAGAGTCCTGTCAATGGCGATGCCCCCGCCGGGGGCATCGCGGCCGGACGCTTAGACGGTTGCTACTTGCGCCTTGGGTAGCTGGACGTCCTTGGCCTTCATCACCGCCGTGAGGAGACTTCGGTCGATCTTCCCCTTGTATATGGGGATGCCTTCCCTGAGGCAGAACTGGATGACGTTTCGAGTCTCGGTTCCCAGTTCTTCCGCAAGTTCCTCGGGGGTGAAGTGGTTGGCCATGAGATCTCCTTTCCAGGCTCCTCTACCACCGCGACTACCGGCAACAAAAAAGCCTAGCAGCACAAGCCGCCAGGCCTCTTGAAGCCACTATCGGCACCGACGCAGGTATGCCTTTTGCATCACTCCCGCGCCGATATCGAGTTCGATCCCTCATAGGTCATATTGTATCGCCGTCCGCCCCTACGGGCAACCGCCGGTCTCGATTCGTTAGTAATGGTCAGGGCTCTTCGAGATCCTCACGCAGCAGAAGAAAGTCCACCTCTTCACCGGCCTTGACTCCCCGAGGGCCACCCGGCACGAAGGCAAGCCCGTTCGCGCCCACCATGGAACGCAAGATCCCCGATCCCTGGGCGCCGGTAGAGCTGGCATGCCAAACAGACCCCTCGCGCCAAGCGCGGACGCGCACCACATACACTCGGCCATCAGAATTCGCCACGTCCTCTACGATGACGGCCCGATGCAGGGGTCGCGTGGTCTTCTGGTGGCCCATCAACCGCAACAACGCCGGGCGCACGAACAATTCGAACGACACCATGACCGATACCGGGTTCCCAGGAAGCCCGAATACCAGCTTGCCATTTTTGACCCCGAACGAGAGAGGCTTGCCGGGTTTCATCGAGACCCCCCACAGCCGCCGCTCGACACCCAGCTCATCTTGCACGTCTTTGACGAAGTCGAACTGGCCCACTGATACTCCACCCGAAGTGAGCAGCACGTCGTACTCCAACCCCTCTGCCATGATCGCTTTCGTGGCCGCGTAGTCATCGGATACTATCCCGAGCACCACCGGCTCGATCCCAAGTTGCTGGCACTGGGCGCGAAGCGAGAAGCTGTTGGAGTTGCGTATCTGACCGGGTCCCAATGGCCGGTCGACGGGCACCAATTCGCTACCAGTCGCGATGATGGCCACCCGGGGACGCCGATGGACCTGCACCACGGGATGGCCCAAGCTGGCCAGCAGTCCGATCTCCGCCGGACCGAGAACCTGGCCGAGTCCGAACACGCGGTCGCCTGCTCTGACGTCCTCACCCGCACCCCTGATGTTGATGCGCCGTTTGACGGGCTGGTAGAAAAGCACTTGACCATCGCGCTCTTCGACCAGTTCCGATTGGACGACCGCGTCGGCGCCTTCTGGCACAGGCGCCCCCGTCATGATCTTGATCGCCTCGTCGGGCCCCAGCGCGCGCGACGCGACTCGTCCCGCGGGGATGGTCTCGGTGATGGTCAGCTCGACCGGATGATCCGACGTTGCGTCGACTATGTCTTCGGCCCGGACGGCGAATCCATCCATTCCCGCGTTGTCGAAGGGCGGCACGTTGTGCGAAGCCACGATCTCCTCGGCGAGCACTAGGCCGAAGGCCTCTGCAAGCGCGGTGGATTCCACCGGTAGTGCATGCGCTTCCACAAGCACACGGGCTCTCGCTTCTTCAATACTGATGAGCTTCGGCGCCACTGGACCACCTCTTCTGCGAATCAGCCCGCGCAGCATTTTTTGCACTCTGAGTGTAAACCAATCGGGGACATCCGCCGATAGGAAGAATAGCATGAGCGCTAAGAGCCAGAAACCAGTGCAAGAGGCCACCATGGGCACTTCCACAACGCGCAGCGATCGTCTCCCTAATGATCTCGCCACCAGAAATACTCCGTCCGGGCAGGAGCCGGGGGCTCGTCTGCGGGCCATCCACGACCTCATCCGCTCGGGCGACTATAATGTGCCGGCCGCGGCGATAGCCGATCGCATGGTCGAGCGCATGATCGCCGACAGGCGGAGGCGCCGCTACTGATTTGCCTCCGCGTTCGTGGGGGCTTAGAATCTCACAGGCCCCCTGCGAACAGGAGTCCTGCATGCCCCTGACGATCCGCCGGCGCCTTGTCGACCGTGTCCGGCAATGGCGCAAGACCGCCTACGCGATCTGCGTCGGACTCACGGTCCTGGCCGGCGCCGTGGTCTTTCTCTCGGTGTCATCCCCCCAAACGAGCGTGGAGGTCGTGTCGGTCACGACGTTCTTCGACTCCGACCGGGCTCTGCGCTGGGCGGACGCCTTGGACAGGCTGTACCCGGACCGCAAGTTGGGTTCCGAAGACGCGGAGGGTGTCGTCGACTGGTTCGAGGAGAAGCTCCCCGGATCAGACATGGCCGACGTCGATGCCTTTGAAGCCCGCATGGGAGATCAGGAGGTCACCTTACGGAACATCGCCGTAGTCCTACAGGGGACGAGTGAAGAGGTGATCCTCGTTGCCGCTCCCCGCGATATGCCGACGGTCGTGGAGATCGAGCCCTTGGCCTACGCAACCGGCACCGCGATGCTCCTCGAGCTGATCCAGGTCTTCAATGCAAGACCCCACCAGAAGACGCTGGTGTTTCTTTCTATCGAGGACGAGTCCACCGGCGCCGTCAGTATCGAGCGCTTCCTTGACACGAGCCCGGTCACCGGCGATGTCTCCACGATCCTCTCCTTCCAGGAACTGGGCCGAGAGAGGACCAAAGCGTTCAAGGCCGGCGTCACGGCGCCCCAGAACACCACTCCCGGATGGTATGTCCAGTTGGTGAGCCAAGTGCTCGCCAGGGCAGGCCTGCAACTCGATGTCCCCGGCCTTCTGAGCCAAGGAGCCGACCACGCCTTATCACTCTCGAGAGGAGATCAGGTAGCAGGTTTGAGCAGAGGCATCGCTTCGATCCGCCTCTACGACGACAACTCCGGAAACCCGTCCGTGGCAGGTTTGGAGAAGCATGGAGCGGCTTTGGAGCGCTTGATACTTTCGCTCGACACCGGCACCGAAGTCCCGCCCGACCCAGGCACTGCCCTTCTGCTCAGATCGGGCAGGTATCTCACCAACAGCGCGATCACCTTTCTGGGAGTCTTGATGCTCCTTCCGACTCTGGCGGCTCTTTTCATCTGGTTCTTCTCCTCGCGCATCAGCCCCAGGGCCGCCTGGCGGCATCTGCGAAACCTCCTCTCGTTTGCCATCCCCATCGGTCTGCTGTTCATGATCGCCTATGTGCTCGCCCGGAGTGACCTCATCCCGCTATACCGATTCCAGGTGCCGACATCGGACGGACCGGGGACTCAGCCGAGACTTGCCCCGACACTCATCCTGATCCTGGTCGGGGCGGTCGTCTTCGTGCTGTCCCGACGCTTCCTCGGATACTTCCGCCCGCGGGAATCCAAGGCCGTCACTGAGATGGCCCGGCTCTGCGCGGGTTTCTTCAGCCTCTTCATCGGGCTCGTGCTCGTGCTCGCCCGATCGCCGTTCTTGCTGTTGCCGTGCCTCACCGCCGCCTGGGCATGGCCCCTTGCCACGTGCTTCGCCGAGCCCGTCTACGGCGGCGCGCTATGGCGGCACCGCTTGACGACCAACGCTCCGGTGCTGCTGGTAGGCCTGATCGCCCCGGTGGCGCTTTACCTGTACGTCGCCATCGCTCACGATGTGGGCATACTGAACGCGTGGTGGTTCATCATCGTTCAGACTGTGTCCGGCGCCTACGGAGTCCTAGGGCCCTTCGCGGCAGTCTTCGTCATGGCCGCCCTCGCCGTCTTGGCGGGTGTGAAAAGGATGCGGGTCGTGCCCATAGAGACGCTTGAGGTCACGGACGAGCTGAGTCTACTCGAGCCCCCAGTGCCGCGTTCGAGGCGCAAGACGCGCGAGGCCACGAAACCTCCGTTATCGCCGTGGGGCTGATCCCGTGTCGACGCGAGCAATGCCTACAGGTAGTTCTTTCTCCAGAAGACCACGGCAAGGACTGCGGATATCACCACCCAGATACCTATCGTGATCACGAAGGCATACCGAAAGCCCTGGAACGGCAGGTCGACGTTCATGCCATAGATCGATGCCACGATCGTGGGTATCGACAAGAGGATAGTGACCGAGGTCAGGAACTTCATGACCTGGTTGAGGTTGTTTGAGATGACAGAGGTGAACGCGTCCATCATGCCGGTGAGGATGTCCGTGTAGATCTTAGCCATCTCCGACGCCTGCCTGTTCTCGACTATGACGTCCTCGAGCAGGTCTTCGTCTTCTTCGTACATCTTGATCGTCTTAGTGCGGAGGAGTTTCTGCAACACCGCTTCGTTGGCGCGAAGCGACGTCGTGAAATAGACCAGCGCCTTCTGTAGACCCAAAAGGTCGAAGATCTCGGCGTTCTTCATCGAGGCCCGGAGTTCACGTTCGATCTTGTCGGTCTCGCGATCAATGCGCCCCAGATAGCGCAGATAGAAGGCTGAGACCTGCTGCAGGATCTGGAGCAAGAAGCGGGTCTTCCAGTACGTGGTGAAGCCCTTGACGGTACCTCGCTCGAACTCGCCCAGGATGGGGTTGGTACGAAGACAGGTGGTTATGAAGTAGTCGTGGTGGACGAGCATCCCCAGCGGGATGGTCTCATACCCTGTTTGGTCTTCCTCCCGCACGAGAACGGGTATGTCCACGATGACGTGAGTCAGTCCGTCCTCCACGTCTACACGCGATTTTTCCTCTTCGTCCAGCGGACCTCGCAGCAGGTCGAGCGGGATCCCCAATTCCCGGCTTACTCGTTCGAGCTCTTCTTCCGTGGGACTCACCAGATCGATCCAGCAGTCGGGCTCGAACTCTTCCAGTCGCGTGAGACCTGTTGGGGTCGTTTTGAGAATGGCAAGCATGACTCACCCCCTTCACCAGACAGGCGGACACACCGCGTTTCATGCTGCTTTGTTCCTCCGTGGACAAGGGAACCAGGCCGTCCCGGCCGGAGAGGCCCGAGACTCGTGCATTCTCTCACGAACGGCCTGCTCGCGCTATCATTCCCACCCATGGACCACGGCTCAGAATCCATCGCACGCGACCTCCGCTCGCTCATCCGAGGCGATGTGGAGTTCGACCCCATCAGCCGTCGCTTGTACGCCACCGATGCGGGCCTCAGCCAGATCGAGCCCCTTGGGATCGTCTCGCCCCGCGACACCGACGATGTCATAAGCCTTGTCTCTTACGCGTCCGAGCGCGGCCTCTCGCTCGTGCCACGCGGTATGGGCTCTGGGCTGAACGGGGCAGCGGTAGGAGCCGGCATACAGGTGGACTTCACGCGCTACATGAACGCCATCCTCGAGGTGGCTCCAGATGCATCCTGGGTGCGCGTGCAGCCCGGCGTGATCATGACGCCGCTGAACCGCCACCTGCAGCAATACGGGGTGTTCTTCGCCCCCGACCCTTCCAGCGAGAACCACTGCTCCCTGGGCGGCATGATCGGGACCAACGCATCCGGAGCCCGGTCGGTAGCCTACGGGGCCACGAAAGACCATGTCCGCGCGCTGGACGTCGTGATGGCCGACGGCAGCCTCTACGAGGCCAAGGCTCTGGAGCTGGAGAGCCCCGAACTCGCCGCTCTTCTTGCGGACGGCACCAGAGCCGGCCTAGCCTTCGCGGCCATCCTGCCCGAACTGCGCGACAACCAGGAGTCCATCCGGGCCAGGATGCCCAGGGTGGTCAAGAACTCCTGCGGCTACCGGATAGAAGCGCTGCTCGACCAAGGCGACCCAAGAGCCGTACGGCGCACGAGCGCGCTTGACGGACAGCCGCGGCACCTGGCCCACCTTCAACGGCTCTTCGTCGGCTCTGAGGGCACGCTCGGGCTGGTCACCGAGGCGACGCTGAATCTGGTCCCCCTGCCCAAGCGGCGGGGCATCGCGATGGCCTACTTCCCCTCGGTGTTCGCCGTGGGAGAGGCCGTCCCCGGCATTCTTGCCCTCGAACCCACTGCCTGCGAGATCATGGATTCCCGCTTCTTCGAGCTCGTGCGCAAACACGACTCCCGAGTGGACGCGATACTGCCTGAGCGCACCGATACAGCCCTGCTCATAGAGTTCGAGGGCGATGATGACGATGAGGTAGACGAGAGGTTCGAGGTCCTTCGCCGCCACCTGGATTCCACGGACGCGATCGTCATGACTCGGGCGAAGACAGCCGCCGAGACGGAGCACCTGTGGAAGATCCGCAAATCTGCGGTCGCCCTCATCCAACGCAACCCCGGCCCACGCCAGCCGCTCCCCTTCATCGAAGACATAGCCGTGCACCCCACTGAGGTGGCCGCGTCTATCGCCTTCCTGCAAGGAGTCTTCGAACGTGAAGGAGTCACGGCCATCATGGTGGGCCACGTGGGCGACGGTAACATCCACACACGGCCCGTGCTCAGTCCCCGCGACCCTGAAGACTACCGCATCATGCGCCGCATCTACGACGAAGTCTCAGCCTATGTGCTCGGCATACGTGGCACCATGGCCGGGGAGCACGGGGACGGGCTCATCCATACGCCCCGCCTGCGCGAGATGTACGGTGCCGATATCTACGATCTCTTCGTGCGTATCAAGCACGCGTTCGACCCTCAGAACACGCTGAACCCCGGCAAGAAGGTCGGTCCGCAGGGGACGAGCGACACCCTGTTCCGGGATGTCCGCTATGGTCTCGACTACCGCACTCTCCCGCAGAAGCCTCTGCTCCACTTTGCGGACGGAGGTTATGAGAGCGAGATCGAGAGATGCCACGGCTGCGCGGTCTGCAAGAGCGCTCTTGTCACGACCATGTGCCCCGTGTACAAGGCAGTCCACAAAGAGCACGCCTCGCCGCGCGCGAAGGCCAACCTGCTCCGATCCATCATCACCGGTGCGCTCGACCCGGACAGCACCTACGGCCAAGCCGCCATGAAAACGGTCTCCGACTACTGCATCGAGTGCGGCATGTGCGCGGTCGAGTGTCCGTCGAGCGTCAATATCCCCAAGCTGATGCTCGAAGCCAAGAGCCGATACCGCTCCAGGCACCGGAGCGGAGTCGTGGAAGTGCTCCTGGGCAACGCCGAGACGGTGTCGCGCTTGGGCCGGCTCACCGCGCCTTTGGCCAACAGAGTAGTCAACCAACCCGTCTTGCGCCGCCTAGCCGAACCGTTGGTGGGTATCGACCGGCGCAGGCCCATGGCTCCTTTTGCCTCCCACACGTTCAGCCGAAAGGTCTCGGACCAGACAGATAGTGCACCCTCCACCAACCCGGCCGGCGCCGACGGCTCGCCTCTCGTGGCCTACTTCTACGATCTCTTCGCCAACTACAACGACCCCGACTTGGCTTTGACGGTGATGCGGATCCTCAAGGCGCACGGCGTCCGGGTGGTCGTACCCGATCAGCGGGCAAGCGGGATCCCCGAGATGCTCTACGGTTACGCGGACAAAGCCCGCGAGATCGCCACGTCGAACATCGCATCTGTCTTACCCCACGTGAAAGAAGGGGCGGTCCTTGTCGGTTCGGAGCCCACAGCCACGTTCGCGTTCAAAGTCCATTACCCGGACTACGTGAACAGTTCCGACTGCTCGCTCGTTGCCAACGCTGCGCGGGATCTCGGCGAGTTCCTCATCAGGAGGCGCCTCGATCATCCGGAGAACGTCCCCGCAGCCGGTCCTCTATCCATGTCCACGGGCGCGCGAAAGGGCGGCGCTAGGCCACTGCGCATCGCCTACCACCTGCCATGTCACCTGAAGGCCCAGCAGATCGGAAGCCCGTCGCTCGAACTACTGCGGGAGATCCCCGGGGTCGAAGTCACCGACCTCGCCGCCGGCTGCTGTGGCATGGCCGGCACCTTTGGCATGAAGGCCGGCACTTACGACCTCTCTATGCAGGTGGGGCGTCCGTTGTTCGACCGAATCGCCGAGCTGGATCCCGACCTCCTGGCCAGCGAGTGCAGCACGTGCCGCATGCAACTGTCCCACGCGACCGGGATAAACACCGTTCACCCCGCGACGCTATTGGCAGAGGCCTGGGGGGTCTGACCCTGGCCCGGCGGGGGTGGCCTTCGTGCGCGCCTCAGCAGAAAGTATGCCGCGATCGGGGCCAGCACGATCACCACGAGAGCGATGACCTGTGCCTCGCGGAGCCCCCACAACAACGGGTCGTTGACCCTGAAGAACGAGAGAAAGAACCGCCCGATCGAATAGAGCCAGAAGTACAGCAAGATGGCCAGACCGTCGATCTTCAGCCTGCGGCCCGCGTAGAGCAGTATGCCCACGATCACGAGCAACCATATCTGCTCGTAGACCGGCGTGGGATGGGTAGCGACTCCAAGAAGATCTTTGTCTATGAACGAGTCCGGATCGGTGTAGACAAAACCCCACGGCAGACTGGTAGCGTATCCCCACGTGTCACCGTTGATGATGTTGGCGAACTTGCCGACGATCTGCGCGACTGGAAAGGCGAGCGCAGTACAATCCATGACCCGCAGCAGTGGGAGCTTCTTCCAGCGGCAGTAGATGATGAGCCCCACCAGACCGCCCAGGACCACGCCGTAGATAGCCAGACCGACCAGCTGCGTCCCGAAGATCTTGCCGGGGTTGGCCCAGTAGTAGCCAAAGTGGTCGAGTACGTGGACGAGACGCGCCCCGATCACCCCGCACGGCACACCGATGACGGCGATCCCGAAGGCGTGGCTCGGGGAGATACCCCGCCGCGCCATCTCCCGGGACATCACCCACACCCCGACCAGTATGGCGGCGGCCATGATGAGCCCGTACCAACGGAACTCCAGCGGCCCCAACCGGCCGATGACAGGATCGATGCCGATTGTCACTTGTCGTAGAAGAGCGTGCCCGCTTTGGCCCAGTTCTCGCGGGCGTGGTCTTCTAGGATCACGTCTACCTGATCTTCCGTCACGCCCGTGAACTTGACGATCACGTTGGTGAGTTCCTTGACCAGACGCCGTTTCTGTTCAACGCTACGGCCTTCAAGCATCTTGACGATCACGAGAGGCATCGGCTCCTCCTGGGGGCGATGTAGCTAGGGCTGCTCTGTAGGCGGCTAATCTACCTCAGACCGGCGCGCCGGTGCCAGCCGGCGCGCCATAGACCGGGCGGCGCCCCGCCGGGGCGCCGCCCGTGACATGCTCGATATCACCCCGCAGACGCAGGCCGCCGCTATTTCGCCTTCCCGAACAGCTTTCTGCGGACGGCCGCCCTCTTGAGCCACTGGATGCCCTCAGTGGGGTTCAGCTCTTTGGGACACGCCTCGACGCAGTTCATGATGGTGTGGCAACGGTAGACGCCGCGCTCGCTGTTCCAACGGGCTATGCGCTCCTTGCCTCCCTCGTCACGCGTGTCGACCTCAAAGCGGTGGGCCTTCAGCAATGCTGCCGGTCCCAGGTAGTTCTCCTCACCCCACGTCGATGGGCAGGCGGAGTAGCAGGACCCGCAGAGGATGCAGTCTACCGGCATGTCGATCTTCTTGCGCTCTTTGGGTGACTGGATGATCTCCTTCTCAGGAGCGGGCGACTGACGGATCAGCCACGGCATGACGTACTCGTACTTGGCAAAGAACTCGTCCATGTCGACCACCATGTCCTTCACAAGAGGCAGGTGCGGCATGGGCTCCACCGTTATGAGATCGGTGTCGAGGTGCTTGACGTTGGTCTGGCACGCCAGGCGGTACGCTCCGTTGATGTACATGGCGCAACTCCCACACACCGACGCCCGGCAGCAGTAACGGAACGATAGGCTGCCGTCGAACTTCTCTTGGATGTGGAAGAGGCCCTCGAGCACGGTGAGGTTCTCGCCCTCATAATGGACGGTGTACTCCTCCCAGTGGGGCCCGGGGTTCTTCTTGTCACGCGGGTCTTGGCGCTTGAGGCGAAACTTGATGTCAGGCATCAGTACTTCCGCTCCTGTAGCTCGAAGGTGCCGAGGGTCACTGGCTTGTAGTCTAGGCGCGGCTTCGGCGAGTCGGGGTCGTAGTAAGCGAGCGTGTGCCTGAGCCAGTTGGCGTCGTCGCGAGTGTTGAAGTCGGTCCGGAAGTGAGCTCCACGCGATTCCTGACGGACGATAGCTCCTTCGGCTACGCAAAGCGCCATGTCGAGCATGCCCTCGAATTCCATGGTGCGGATCATGTCGATGTTGAACACGCCGCCCGTCCAGCGGAGGCTGATGTTCTTCACCCGTTCCTTTACCGAGTACAGCCCCTCGAGACCGGCCTTCATGGTAGGCTCGTCACGGAAAAGGAAGAAGTGATCCTTCATCAGCGCCGTCATCTCGGCACGAAGCTTGTACACATCTTCGGTGCCCTCTCGGGCTCCGAGCTCCTCGACTGCCTGCTCCATCATCTGCGCCGCCGAGAACGCGGTGCGGGCATCGGGACGCTTGTCGGTGAGAGTCTCCAGGTATCGCACTACCTCGGCCCCCGCGCGCCGGCCGAACACGATGGTCTCAAGCAGGGAGTTGCCGCCCAGGCGGTTGGCTCCGTGCACCGAGACGCAGGCGCATTCACCCGCGGCGTAGAGTCCGGGCATGACCGTCGCGCCGTCGACGTTGGTGTCGATGCCGCCCATCCAGTAGTGCTGGACAGGAGTCACCGGGATGGGTTCTTCTATGGGATCCACGCCTTCGAAGTGGATGGCAAGGTCGCGGATGCCCGGAAGCCTTTCGAGGATCTTCTCTGCGCCAAGATGCCTGAGGTCGAGGTGTACATAGTCCTTGCCGTCGATGCCGCGGCCTTCGTTGATCTCGGTCTGGATCGACCGGGAGGTGATGTCCCGCGGCGCCAGCTCCATGGCCTTGGGCACATATCTCTCCATGAGCCGCTCGCCCAAGCCGTTGATGAGGTAACCGCCCTCTCCCCGCGCGCCCTCGGTCATGAGGATCTGCGTGGTCAAGAGCCCCGTCGGGTGGAACTGCACGAATTCCATGTCTTTAAGCGGCACGCCCACGTAATAGGCCATGAACATACCGCAACCCGTGCTTATGTGGCTGTTGGTGGTGTTGTTGTACGTGCGGCCCGCGCCGCCGGTGGCGATGATCACCGCGTTGGCCGTGAAGGCCTCGAAGCCGCCGTGGATCATGTCGTACGACACCACGCCCTGACATACGCCGTCATGGACGATGAGGCGCGACACATACTGCTCCACGTACATCTTGATCTGCAGCCCGTAGGCCTGCTCGACCAGCGTGTGCAACAGGTAGTGCCCGGTCTTGTCCGCGCCATAGCAGCAACGTGGAAAACCGGCTCCACCAAAGGGGCGCTGCGCGATCTTGCCGTTGTCGAAGCGGCTGAACGGGCAACCCCAGTGGTCCATCTCATAGATGATCCCGGGAGCATCCTTCGCCATTTGGACGGCACAGTCCTGATCGACTAAGAAGTCGCCGCCCTTGACGGTGTCGAAGGCATGCCTCTCCCAACTGTCATCGAGGCCATCGGGGTGGTTGCCGAGCGCCGCGTTGATGCCACCCTGCGCCTGGCCTGAATGGCTGCGCCCTGGATGCACCTGGGAGAGGATGGCGACGTCCACACCGGCTCGCTTGGCCTCTATCGCCGCACGGAGACCGGAGAGACCGCCGCCTACTACTATCACGTCATGATGGATCATGTCTGCCTCACCCTACCTTGTAACCGATATAGGGCCAGAGGCCCCAGATCCCGTAGACCAAGAACGCGATTCCCACAGCCCACAGGACGATGGTCAGTGCCAAGGCTCGTTTGCGGGAGGTGAACCAGTAGTCCATGAGCACCATGCGCAGACCGTTCAGCGCGTGGTAGATGCCGGCTGTCAACAGGATGATGTCCAGAGCCGTGAACGCGCCGTGAGCCACCCGCTCTCCGACCGTGTCGTAGCTTAGATCGCCGATGCTGAGGATGTGCGTGAAGATCAGGTGTATCGCAAGACACACTATGAGAAGAACGGCGGTGATGCGCTGGAAGAGCCAGGCCCACATGCCTCCCCTGTGGGTGTCTACAGTCGCGGCTTTCAACTTGCCACCCCCAGTGCTTGGCTCCAAGGCCCGACATCATTGGCGAGATAGCTGAAAGCGACATACGCGAAGATGACGAAGCAGATGACCACCACGGCCATGGCGCTCCAGAAGATCACCTTGTGACGCTTGATGCCCACCCCCAGATCCATGAGGATGACCCGTACCCCGTTCAGCGCGTGGTACAGGACGGCGACCACCAGAGCGATGTCGAGCACTATCGCAACGGGGTGCTCCAAGAAGTCCATAACGTTGTTGAATGTGCTGCCGCCGGCCCCGAACTGCCCGGTGGAGATGATGATGATGTGGGCACCCAGGTAGAAGACCAGGATGAGGCCGCTTATCCGGAAGAGCAGCCAGGCCCACATGCCTGTCGCTTTCCAGAGACCGGCCCCCACGTTCGCCGTCTCACGAGGTTTTGCGCTCAAGAATCCCCCTTCCTTTCATACTTCTTGCGCCCCTCGAGGTAGAGGTCGCCTCCGTAGATATCGTTGATCACCACAACCGGAAAGTCCTTGACTTCGAGCTCCCGGATGGCTTCCGGTCCCAGATCTTCATACGCAACGACCTTCGCCGAGACGATCCGTTCCGCGAGCAGAGCGCCGGCCCCCCCGGTAGCACCAAGATACACGGCTTTGTCACGCTTCAGGGCTTCTTTCACCGCATCGCTGCGTGACCCTTTGCCTATCATGCCTTTCAGGCCCAGGGCTGTGAGCTTGGGAGAGTAGGCGTCCATGCGGCCGGAGGTGGTGGGACCCGCCGAGCCAATCGCCTCTCCCGGCTTGGGTGGAGTCGGTCCGACAAAGTAGATGATCTGCCCTTCGATCTCGATGGGAAGCGGGTCGCCTTTGTCGATGAGTTCCACCAGGCGCTTGTGCGCCGCGTCGCGACCCGTGTAGATGGTGCCCGTGATGAGCAATCGGTCACCCGCATGCAGGCTCGCGACCACCTCTTCGGTGAGCGGAGTGGTGATGGTGCGGTCCATCAGATCACCACCTCCTTGTGCCGGGCTGAGTGACACTGGATGTTGACGGCCACCGGCATGCTGGCGATGTGAGCGGGCAACTCCTCGATGAAGACGTCGATGACCGTCACGGTGCCGCCCAGTCCCGCGGGACCGATGCCCAGATCGTTGCAGCGCCGCTCTATCTCGTCTTCCAATTCTGCCAAACGCGGGTCGGGGTTCGTGGAGCCCACCTCCCGCATCAGTGAGTGCTTGGCCATGTAAGCGGCCTTCTCGAACGTGCCGCCCAGTCCCACGCCCACGAGGATGGGTGGACACGGGTTGGGTCCGGCTTTGCTCACGGTATCGACGATGAACTCAATGGCGCCCTCTCTGCCCTGGGCAGGCTTCAGCATCCCGATGGCGCTCATGTTCTCGGCGCCGCCACCCTTCGGAGCCACGATGATCTTTACCTTGTCCCCGGGGACGATGCGGGTATGGAGCATGGCCGGGGTGTTATCACCGGTGTTTTTCCGCGCCCCGATAGGATCGGCGACAGCCGATTTCCGCAGATACCCATCGGTGTAACCCCTGCGCACCCCCTCGTCGACGGCTTCTTCGAGGCTGCCACCCACTAGGTGCACGTCTTGGCCGACCTCCAGGAAGACCACAGCGAGTCCTGTGTCTTGACAGAGGGGCCGGTTGGTATCTCTGGCCAAGTTGGCATTCTCGAGCAGCTGGACGAGGACGTCCCGCCCGGTCTCGGACCTCTCTCGGTCGATCGCCTTCTCCAGAAAATCAACCACATCCTCACCGAGATATGTGCAGGCCTCGATGGCCAGCCTGGCCACCGCCTCGGTCACCTGGCCGACGTCCACTTCCCTCACTTGCGTCCCTCCTCGGTTTGGTGCGAGCCGGTGGGCTCTTTCCAAACGCACTTTTTGCATCCTGATATATGTATACCAAAAATGCGCCCGACGTGTGCGATCCTGCAGAAGGCGGGTGTGTAGCCACCTGCATTGGCGGCGTCGTTCCGCCTCAGCTACACTAGAAGCCGCTGTGCCGCTGGTCTTGTGCGGCTACGCGGACCGCGGACTATCCGACGACACGGGGATCGACGTGCGAGTACTCTCAGGCATACAGCCCTCAGGCAGACCTCATCTGGGCAACTATTTCGGCGCGCTACGCCAGTACATCACCCTTCAGGAGGGCAACGACCCTTTCTACTTCATCGCAAGCTACCACGCGCTGACGGCGCTTCACGAACCCGAACTGCTGAGGGAGTACACACTGGGGGTGGCTCTGGACTTCCTGGCCCTTGGCCTCGACCCGAACAAGAGCGCCCTCTTCGCCCAGCAAGACGTCCCCGAGGTCACGGAGTTGACTTGGATCCTCTCGTGCGTCACGCCGATGGGTCTGCTTGAGAGAGCAGTCAGCTACAAAGACAAGGTGGCACAAGGCATCGCCTCGAACCACGGTCTTTTTGCGTACCCCGTGCTGCAGGCGGCGGATATCCTCATCTATCTGTCCGACATAGTCCCGGTCGGCCAAGACCAGAAACAGCACTTGGAGATGACCCGCGACATAGCCGGCAAGTTCAACCAGGAGTTCGGCGAGGTCTTTGTCATACCCGAGCCGTATATCCTCGACTCCACGGCAGTGGTGCCCGGCGTAGACGGCGCCAAGATGTCGAAGAGCTACGGCAACGAGATCGGCCTCTTTGAAGAGGGTAACGTCCTCAAGAAGAAGGTCATGTCCATCGTCACCGATTCGGCCCCGGTAGAAGCGCCCAAGGACCCCTCCGACTCTACGCCCTTCCTCCTGCTGAGCCTCCTCGCTTCACTGGAAGAGACCAAAGAGTGGGAAGCGCGGTACAAGGCCGGTGGGATGGGGTACGGCGAGGTCAAGAAGCGCCTCTTGGAGCTCATCAACGAGTACTTCGCGCCCCTGCGCGAACGCCGCCGTGAACTCGAGAAGGACACCGACTACGTCATGGACGTGCTCAAGGAGGGGGGCATGAAGGCTCGGGCGGTCGCCCAGCAAGTCATGCACAGGGTTCGAGAGGCCACCGGACTCCCCACCACCTACTAGCCGTCGTATCCAGGTGCCGCTGTACGATCTTTCTCTCCCGCTGAGCCCGCGTACTCCGGTACATCCAGGCGACCCGGAGGTGTGCTTCACCCTGGCCCGTAGCCACCCGAAGGACGGCTACCAAGTGACGCAGATCAGTCTTGGCTCTCATACGGGCACGCACTTGGACGCGCCGCGCCATTTCTTGCCCCATGGGGCCACTCTTGACGAGTACCCGCTCGAGCGACTTGTGGGCCCCGGGGTGCTCGTCGATTGCAGACCAAACCGCACTGCCGGCCCGGCGACGACCGGCGTGACGCGCGAACCGCCCTGCGTAGACGCAGCCCTGCTATCCGAGCGCATGGCGCCGTTCCGGTTCGCAGCCGGTGGCATCGTGATCCTTTGGACGGAAGGAGCACTGCTCACCGCCGATGCAACCGAGATCCTCTTGAGCGCCGATCCAGGCCTCGTGGGGACCGACTCCTCGAGTCTCGACTGCGATCCCTACCCGGTGCACCAGATCCTCCTGAGCCGGGGGATCCTCATCGCCGAGAACCTTTGCGGCCTAGACCGTCTCGGACCGGGACCGGCAACCTTCGCGTTTCTGCCACTGGCGTTGCTGGACACCGACGGAGCGCCGGTAAGGGCCATCGCCTGGCGTTAGAAGGCTGCTGAAGAACGAAGCCCCGGCCGCCACCTCAAGTCGTGGTGGTGGTCGACTCCTCGACCTCAGGACCGATGCTGATGATGCCCTCGTACCACTGTGGAGTGTAGATCAGCACCGGTTCGTATCCGGCCGCGGCCGTGAATGTGAGCATGAGATCCAGAGAGGTGTTTTGGAGTAGGCTGCGCGGCAGCGGCCCCGAACGAGTCGGCTCGATAGCCACCAAGCGGTCTCCTACCCGGCAGACGAAGTCCTTGGCGTCGACCCGCAAGGGCGCCTCCCCCCGATTCTGCACCCGGACATATGCTTGGTAGAAGGTCTCGCCGGTGTCAGGTGCGCCGGGCGTCGCGTTGCTCAGTCTCTGTGCCGGGGTCGCCGGTTGAAACGTGGCGTGAAGTGCCCGGACCGTGATGCTCGCGTGTCCCACGGCGATCTTCTCGCCCACGATCCCGTCGATGTCACCAGACTCGGGCCCTTCGAGATCGGTTGACGACGTGACGCCACCATCAACACTCCCGCTGCCCTCGTCGCAGGCGGCGAGCCATCCAAGACACGACACCATCAGCAACAGAGTGACGATCAGAGGGAGGACCGCGCGGCGCCGGCTTGTCAGACCTGCTCTTGTCACGTGATCACCGTCCGGGTAAGAGCTTCTGGGTTGACCATGTGGGGCACCGGCTCTCCCCGCACCGCGGCGATGGCATTGCGGACGGCTATCTCCGACATCCTCCCACGAGTCTCGTGTGTCGCACTCCCCAGATGAGGCAGTAACAGCACGTTCTGCAACCCTGCCAGACCCGGAGCCAGTTGTGGCTCTCGCTCGTAGACGTCCAAGGCGGCGCCGCCCAGATGCCCGCTCTTCAGCACCCCGACGAGTTCACCCTCGTCTACCACAGGACCGCGCGCCGTGTTCACCAAGAACGACCCGGGGCGCATCAGCCTCAGCTCCCGGGCGCCGATGAGATGGCGTGTGCTCTCGGTCAGAGGCACGTGGAGGCTGACAATGTCGGCTTCTGCCAAGACCTCGTCCACTGTGGGACGGTATTGCCAGACGGCGCCTGCCGGTACCGACTCCGGGTCTACGGGTCCCGTACGCCTCGTGTAGACGACAGGCATGTCCCAGCCGAGAGCCCTTCGGGCCACCGCCTGCCCGATGCGCCCCATGCCCACGATTCCCAGAGTCCGCCCCGCGACGGCGCGGCCAAGGAGCAAAAAGGGCCCCCATTGCTCAAACCGGCCATCGCGCACCATGCGATCGCCCTCGACCACTCGGCGGGCCAAGCCCAGGATCATTGCCCAGGTGAGATCGGCGGTGGCATCGGTGAGCACGCCGGGAGTGTTCGCTACCAGTATCCCCCGCTCGGTCGCCGCGGCGACGTCTATGTTGTCGTAGCCCACCGCCATCGTGGAGATCACCCTGAGCCGGGGCCCGGCCGCATCCATCACCTCGCCGTCGATCCGCTCGCTCAGCAGGCAAAGCAGGGCGTCGCTCTCGGGCACGCCTCTAAGAAGGAGGTCCCGGTTGAGGGGCCGGTCCTCTTCGCCGCCGGTCACCGCGAAGAGCTCGTGGGCCAACGACTGGCCTGGATCTGGGATCCGGCGCGTCAGGAACAGTCGCGGCTTCTCGGCCGTCGTGCTCTCGTGTTTTCCAGCATTCATGGTCGGACCAGTATATCCTTACCCCATGTCCGGACAAGTTCGAGTAGGCACCTGCTCTTGGACCGACCCGACCATGGTACGGGCCTGGTACCCCCCGGGCATCCGCAGCGCGGAAGACCGTTTGCGCTATTACGCGGCCAATTTTGATACGGTGGAAGTCGATTCCAGCTTCTACGGGCTACCGACCCCGGCCAATGCCCGCCTGTGGGCCGAGCGGACCCCACCCGGGTTCACCTTCCACGTGAAGGCGTTCGGCATGCTCACCCGCCACGGCGTCCGAGCCGACCGTCTCCCGGTCTCTCTGCGCGAGAGCTACGACTACGAGACCGACGCGCGAGGCCGCATCATCCATCCCTCTCTGGAGTTGCGAGAGCAGGCCTTCGAGTTCTTCGGTGAGGCGCTCCAACCTCTACGCGATCAAGACAAACTGGGGCTGATCCTCATGCAATTCCCGCCCTATTTCGTGGCGAACAAGGCCAACCGGGAATACATCACCTACGCTGCCGGCCTATTGGCCCCAGACCAGGTGGCCGTTGAGTTCAGACACGCTTCGTGGGTACAAGAGCACGAGCTCGGCGAGACTCTGGCGCTGCTGGCGTCCCTAGGTGTGGTCTACGTATGCGTCGACGAGCCCCGGCTGGATGCGAGCAATGTGCTACCGCCTCTTGCGTTGGCGACTGCGGATACCACCTATGTGCGTTTTCACGGTCGCAATGCCGCCACCTGGAACGCCCGCACCGGTTCCGCGGCCGAACGCTTCAGATATCTCTATTCCACCGAGGAACTGATGGAGTGGGTCGAGCCCGTCCGAAGATTGCAGACGGAGGCGGCCACCACCTACCTCATGTTCAACAATTGCTTCGCCGACTACGCCCCTCGCAACGCCCAGCAGATGCTTTCCCTGCTCGATTTCTCGCCGGGAGCCGAAGGCCTGCCGGCCGGATCGGTGGCCGGCTATGAAACGGGCGGCGCCCCCGAGGGGGCGCCGCC
>DAIRFC010000002.1:57582-110197 GCA_036795215.1 Actinomycetota bacterium
AGACCTTGGGCAGAGTCTTCATCGCTTCTTTGATCTTCTCTTCGGGATACGCGAAGTCTTCGAGCTTGCCGTCGAGGTAGTTGTCGTACGATGCCATGTCGAAGTGACCGTGGCCGCTGAGATTGAAGAGGATGGTCTTCTCGTCGCCCGATTGCTTGCAGTCTTCAGCCAACTGCCTGACCACAGCGATGGCGTGGTTGCTCTCGGGGGCCGGGATGATGCCCTCCGACCGGGAGAAGCTGATGCCGGATTCGAAGACCTCGGTCTGCATGACCGAGCGCGCTTCGAGCAACCCCAACTGGTGTAGATGGGACACCATGGGAGCCATGCCGTGATAGCGCAAACCACCGGCGTGGATGCCCGGCGGTACGAAGTCGTGGCCCAGTGTGTCCATCTTGAGAAGCGGCGTGAACTTGGCCGTGTCGCCATAGTCGAAGGCGTAGATGCCCTTGGTCATCGTCGGGCAAGCCGCCGGCTCGACGGCGATGCAGCGCGTCTTCTTGCCCTTCTTGATGTTCTCACCGACGAACGGGAATGCGATCCCGGCGAAGTTGGAGCCGCCGCCGACGCATCCCACCACGAAGTCGGGGTACGCGTCGGCCAGTTCCATCTGCGCCAGGCACTCCTGGCCGATGACGGTCTGCTGAAGTGTCACATGATTCAGTACCGAGCCCAGGGAGTAGTGCGTGTCGTCGCGCTTCACGGCTACTTCCACGGCCTCGCTGATAGCCATACCCAGGCTTCCCGGGCTGTCGGGGTCCAACGCCAACATGGCCCGCCCACATTCGGTGGTATCCGAGGGGCTGGGGATGACTTCCGCACCCCACACGCGGATCATGCTCCGGCGGTATGGTTTCTGGAAATACGAGACCTTCACCATGTAGACGAGGCACTCCATGCCCAGAAGCTGGCAGGCGAGAGATAGGGCGGAGCCCCATTGGCCGGCGCCTGTCTCGGTGGTCAGCTTCTTTATGCCCTCTTCCCTGTTGTACCAGGCCTGAGCGACCGCCGTGTTCAGTTTGTGTGACCCGGCCGGGCTGACACCCTCATACTTGTAGAAGATCTTGGCAGGAGTGCCAAGAGCCTTCTCCCATCGACGAGCACGGATCATAGGAGTAGGTCGCCACAGCCGATAGATCTCCCGGACCTCATCGGGGATCTCGATCGTGGGTTCCGTCGACATCTCCTGCATGATGAGGCCCATCGGGAACAAGGGAGCCAGGTCGTCAGGTCCGGCCGGCTGGTGTGTTCCCGGGTGGAGCGGCGGCGGCGGGGGCGTCTGGAGATCAGCCGCGACGTTGTACCACGACGTCGGGATCTGATCCTCCGGGAGCAAGTACTTTGTCGCCATGCCTTTTTGCCTTTCCATCCTTGTAGGGTCGTACAGACGTGCAAAGTAACACAATGCCGTGAATCATGCATCGCGGTCGTCCAACGAGGGTATGCTAAGAAACGACTGGGGCACGACCGAGACAGCCTAGGAGACGACATGGTCACTCTCGCCCGCTTGACACCTGAAACCCTCGATTTCGTCCTCCTCTCCTTCGAGGGCCCCGACCAATACTCGATGGCCGGTGGACTGGGCGTGCGCATGAAGGAATTGGCGCTCGAGCTGGCCCGGCAAGGCTACCGGACACACTTGGTGTTCGTCGGCGACCCGCATCTGCCCGCTGAAGAATCGCCTATCCCCAACCTCACGCTCCACCGTTGGTCGCAGTGGTTGTCACAGCACTACCCGGCCGGCGTATATCACGGCGAGGAGGCCAAGCTCGTCGACTGGAACGAGCAATTGCCGGGCTTCGTCACGTCGCAGTTCGTCCGGCCGGCGGCCGAGGAGGGCAGGCTCACTGCCATCCTGGCCGAGGAATGGCACACGGCCTACTCGACCTGCCAGATCTCCGACCACTTATGGAGCGCCGGACTCCGCGACAAGGCCATCATCCTTTGGAATGCCAACAACGTCATGGGGTTCGACCGGATCGACTGGGGGCGGCTCGACTTCTGCTCGCAGATCACCACCGTCAGCCGCTACATGAAACATGTCATGTGGGATAAGGCAGTCAATCCGTTGGTCATCCCGAATGGGATCCCGGCCGACCGTATCAAAAATGCCGATCCCGCGTTGGTAGCCAAGCTGCGCTCCGCTTTCGGAGATCGTGAGCTGGTCTTCAAGATCGGCAGGTTCAGCCCTGACAAACGTTGGAACATGGCGATGGACGCCGTCGCACAACAGAAGGGCATGGGGCACGAGATCGCCGCGGTCATCCGGGGGGGAGTGGAGCCGCATGGTCTGGAGGTCCTCGCGAACGCCCGGGCTCACGGCCTCGCCGTCCTCGACGTCCAGCCACCCCGCGACCCAGTCGAGGCTGTGGCCGCACTGGCCCAGGCTCCCGCGGCCGACGTGTACAACATCACCAGTTTCATGAGCGACGAGCTCATCTCGCTCTTCTACTCGGGGTCCGACGCGGTCCTGGCCAACTCCGGGCACGAACCCTTCGGGCTCGTGGGCCTCGAAGTGATGGCGGCAGGAGGCGTGGCCTTTGTGGGGTCCACCGGTGAGGACTACGCGGTGCCCTTTCTCAACTCCGTGGTACTCGACACCGAGGACCCTTCCGAGATCGGCATCGCGCTCCACTTCTTGCGCAGCCATCCCGAGGTGGCGCAGCGGCTGCGCTCCGACGCCCAAGAAACAGCCCGCAGTTTCACCTGGGAGAACGTCATAGTCGACACACTCATCGGCAAACTCGAGTACGTCTCCCTCCGTCAGCTGGTCACCCCGCCGCAGAAGAGCAATCCTACCCCCGACCGGTCTTGCGATCCGGGCAAACCGGTACCTGCCAAGGCCAGGTCTGCCGGCCCGAAGTCGCAGGCCTACGGCGGGGAGTCCGTGCCGCGGCGTCTGTCCGTCAAGCCGCAGAAACCTGCCGAATAGGGGGTTAACGTGGCCGAGAATCTCGTCACCTACTGCGTCATCCATCAGCCCCGCCGCATCAAGCTACCGGCAGAGGTCATCCCGCCGCACACGAAGCCTGGGGCTATGGCTCCTTACCTCTTCGACGACCGGATGAACCGGCGTTACTTCGAGAAGGTGGCCCGCTGGTGCTACTACCCGGCCACCGAGATGTTCGTCGACATGCTCGAGCACGGGTTCAAGCTGGGGCTAGGCTTCTCGGTCAGTTTTCTGTGGCAACTCCGCCATTGGGACCGGGAGTTGGCCGAGCGTTTCCGCGTCTTGGTGGGCCACCCCAACTGCGAGTTGGTGGGCGTGGAGCCCTATCACAGCTTTGCGTTCGGCATCGACATCAAGCTCTTTCAGAGAGAGATGCTCCGGGGAAAATCGTACGCCGAGGAGTTCTTCGACAAAGAGATCCACGTCACCGACACCACCGAGATGGTGATGAACAACGAGGTCTACTACGCACTGCTGCAATGTGGCTACGGCGGAGGGGTACTGGACGGGCGTCCATGGGTCATGGAATGGAGAGAGCCTACCCATCTGTATTGCCACGGGGGGCGCGATCTCGCGCTGTTCTGCCGTCATCACGAGCTGTCGGACGACGTAGGCTATCGTTTCAGCAACAAGACGTGGGCCGGCTATCCCCTGGACGCCGCCACGTACGCGGCGAACCTTCGCAAAGCCTGGGGAGATTTCGTCTTCATAGGCTGGGATTTTGAGACCTTCGGGGAGCATCACAACCTCGACACGGGCATCTTCGAATTCATGCGGGCTCTACCTGCGCAGCTGGCGAGGCATGGGGTGCGCCCCATGCTTCCCAGCGAGGCATTGGAGGAGTTCGGCAAGGCTCACCTGCCGGATCTGCCACTCCCTGAGTTTGGGACGACGTGGGCGGGTTCGGGGGGGATGGAATTCTTCCTGGGCAACACTTCTCAACAGGCGATCTTCCGGCTCATGCATTCGGTCCTACACAAGGCGCGCCTGACCGGGTCGCGGACGCTGCTCGATCTGGCGCTCTGGCTGCTCCAGTCGGACAACCTCCACCTCATACAGTGGGCCGGCCGCACAGGTTCCGAGGCGGAGGTGTCGGCCTACTTCACTCCCAACGAGTGGTGGGACCTGGGTCCAGACCGGATCCTCGTCGAGCAGCAGCGTGTGTACACGAACTTCATCCGGGCGATGGATGAGTACGTCTGAGCCGCTGCACGTAGCTCTTGTCTGGCATATGCACCAACCGTATTACCGGTCGGCGCTGACCGGTGCGTTCGAGATGCCATGGGCGCGCATGCACGCCCTCAAGGACTACGTCGACATGGTCGACATGCTGTCTGCTTTCCCCGATCTTCATTGCACGTTCAACCTCGTGCCCTCACTGGTCGAACAGTTGGAAGACTATGCCGCGGGCTCTTTCGTCGACGTGTATTGGGAGCACACGCGGAAGCCCGCGGTCGATCTGACTCCGGCGGAGAGGGCCTTCGTGGTGGAGCGGATGTGCGAGCGTTTGGATCACCCTCGGACGCAGGCGCACCCTCGCTATGCCGAACTGGCCGCGAAGCGCGAGGCGCATGCCTCCCTTGGATGGGAGGCATGCGCCGCCGCCTTCACCTCCGATGAACTACGGGACCTGCAGATCTGGTTCGAACTCGCCTGGTTCGACCCGCCCGCGCTTGAGACCGGGCCGCTGGATGAACTGGTCTCACGCGGTCGAGACTTCAACGAGGATGACAAGCGAGTCATCGCGGACGTCCAGACCGGAATCCTTTCGCGCACGCTGCCCGCCTACCGCGAAGCGGCTCGTCGCGGCCAGATAGAGCTGTCGACCTCCCCCTATTTCCACGCCATCCTACCCCTGCTTGCCAACTCCGACTCGGCTCGCGTAGGCGCCCCGGATACGCTCCTTCCTCCAAGGCGCTTCGCGCACCCGGAAGATGCCGCAGAGCAGATCCGCAGCGCCATCTCAAAGCATGAGGCCGTCTTCGGCGAACGGCCGCGCGGTATGTGGTGCTCCGAACAGGCCGTCGGGGAAGACGTCGCCCGCCTGCTGATAGATGCCGGTCTGTCGTGGACCATCTCTGACGAGACGGTCTTGGCCCGCTCGTTGGCCGGAGCGGCCGGTCCCCACCCACGCACGCTGACGCCGCCGTTGCTGTACGGCGCATACCGCCTTGAGAGAGAAGACAACCATATCGCGATGGTCTTCCGCGACCACACGCTTTCCGACCTCATCGGCTTTGCCTACAGCAAGTGGGACTCGCGGGAGGCGGCCGCCGACCTCGTGGCCAGACTGCGACATATCGCGGCCGACCTACGCTCAACATCCACAGCTCACACGGCGGCAGACGCCTCGAAGCAGTCCGCCCCGTTGGTCACCATCGCGCTCGACGGAGAAAACGCCTGGGAGTATTACCCTCGGGACGGCCGAGATTTTCTCCAGCACTTGTATGAAGACCTGAGCTCGGAGCCATCACTGCGTTGCGTCACCATCTCCGAACACCTGCGCGAACACCCTCCGCTCCGGTCGCTGGGCTGGTTGCACACGGGCTCCTGGATCGGGGGAGATCTGCGTACGTGGAGCGGAGACCGTGCTCACAACGTCGCCTGGGACCTCCTGCATGATGCGCGCGACATGGCTGCCCGTCACCGCAGCCCGGCGACAGTCTCTGAAAAGTCCCGGGCGGCCACCGAAGCTGTTCTGGAGCCCATGCCGGCCACTGATGCCGATACGCACGTGGAAGAGGCTTGGCGCCACATCATGATCGCGGAAGGCAGCGACTGGTTCTGGTGGTTCGGAGACCACCACCACACCGAACTCGACTATGTGTGGGACGTGAATTTCCGGCTCCATCTCCAACAGGCCTACCGCCTCTTGGACGAGCGAGTCCCTGCGGAACTCTTTCATCCTGTTTTGGAGCCGGCTCCATCCGCGGGAGCCACACTTCCGGCCGAGACGCTGGCGCCCACCATCGACGGAGTCCTGACCCACCACGAGGAATGGACCTCCGCTGGCACACTCATCCCCGACCTCCCGTCGACCATGCAGCGTGCAGAGACTGTTTCGATCGACGCCGTCCGTTACGGTTGGCAGACAGAATCGCTCTGTCTCGCGGTCACGCCCGCGGGTACCGCGGATCTTCAGGGCTTGGAGCTGGAGATCAGGGTGGACGGCGCCGGTGCCAACGACCACCTGGCCGTACACCTCACACTGGGACAAGCAGGCCGGATGGAGGTAAGCTGCGTGGAGAGCCCGGTGCTGGCGGGCACGGTCGATGCGGTATGGGGGGACATTATCGAGATCAGGTTGCCTCTGGACTCTTTTCCCGGGCTGACAGAGCACGCCACGGCCCTCACGGTCCGTGTCGGCCGCGCAGGGATCACCGACCACGTGTTCCATTCAACGGGTCTAGACTCTTTGGGATGGGGGAGGACATGAGCACGCTCGGCATGATCACTTTCATTAGCGATACGGGCTGGGGTGGTGGGTACGCAGCCGTTCTCGAGGCCATAGTCGCCCGACTGCATCCGGAGACCCGGGTCTTCCACATCACCCACGAGGTCCCTGTCGGCGATGTCGCCGCCGGGGCGCTCACTCTGGGAAGGATAGCCCCGCTTTATCCGCCTGCCGTCCACGTCGCCATCGTCGACCCGGGAGTCGGGACAACTAGAAGGCCCGTGACGCTTTCTGCCGGACGAGGAGACTTCTTGGTGGGCCCCGATAATGGCGTTCTGCTATCCGCGGCCTATGCGCTGGGTGGGCTTCGAACAGCGTGGGCTCTCGACCCCTCCCGCGTCCGCACGAAGGCGGGGCTCCCCATCGACAAGATATCGTACACGTTCCACGGGCGTGATGTGTTCGCTCCAACGGCTGCACTCCTTGCTGCGGGGGACGACCCGGAGGCGTTCGCCGACCCGGTGGACACCTCCACCCTGGTTCGCCTGCCGGACCCGGTGGCGGAGTTGAGTGGAGATGGCGCAGTGTCAGAGGTCATCGAGATCGATCGCTTCGGTAACGTCGGCTTGGCTCTGCGTTTCGAAGCCCTTGCCGGTCAACCCGGCGAATATACGGTCGAGGTGGTCGGAGAGGACCTCCCTGAGTGGAGAGCGCGCGCGGTCAACACGTACGGTGATTTGCGGCCGGGCGAACTCGGAGTCTACTGCGACTCATGGGGACACGTGGCTCTGGCGCTGAACTCTGCCAGCGCCGCACAGCTGCTCTCCATCGAGAGGGGGACCAAGGTCCGCCTTACCGCGAGGCCGCCGTCGCTCACGGACTCGTCCACATGACCAAACAACCGCGCCGGTCGAACGTTGTGGGCGAATCGAGGGCTTCGCGCAAGCCGAGAGATCAGCGTGCGTCGAGGGGTCAGCGCGAGCCGAGGGGTCAGCGCGAGCCGAGGGTCTCTTCCAAACCGAGGATCCCGCTTACTCCTCAGGCGCTGATCTCGCTCTACCGGCCTGACCTAGCCGAGACACTCGCGGAAGAGGATCTACCTTCGTTCAGGTATTCGCAGATCTGTGAGCATCTGTTCTCCCGTCCGCTCCGCCCCTTCTCGGAAGCCACTGCTTTGCCGGGAAGTCTCCGGGACGTTCTCGACACGTCGGGTGTTAGTGTCTTGAAACAGAACGGAGAACAGCGCGCGCCGGACGGGACGACCAAGTTCCTCCTGGAAGGGAGCGACGGAGTCGGTTTCGAAGCAGTGTTCATGCCCTACAAGTCTCGAGCCACGGCCTGTATTTCCAGCCAAATAGGCTGCCCGGTCGGGTGCACGTTCTGCGCCACCGGCGCCATGGGGTTGAAACGCAACCTGTCGGCGGCGGAGATCGTCGACCAGGTCCGCACGACACAGGTGCGAGCCGCCGAAGAGGGCCTGAGACTGACCAATCTGGTCTACATGGGCATGGGTGAACCCCTGCTCAATCTCCGAGCGGTCCTAGACTCCGTGCGGATCATCTCCGACCCTCACGGTCTCGGCATGGCCCACCGGTCGATCTCCATCTCGACCGTGGGGATCCCTGCGGGGATCCGGGCACTGGCACGCTCCGAACCGCAGGTGAATCTGGCTCTATCACTGCATGCCGCCGACGACAACATTCGGGCTACCCTGATTCCCGGGACCTTTCGCCACCCGATTGCCGAGGTCCTGGATGCCGCCTGGCAGCACTTCGACCTGACGGGCCGCAAGCTACTGGTGGAATACGTCCTTCTCGGGGACATCAACGACTCTCCCAACGACGGACGCCGTTTAGCGGCGCTTTTGCGCGGCCACGTGGTCGCCGTCAACCTCATACCGTGGAACCCGGTGCCTGGCCTGGGCAGACAAGAGCGACCCTTTCGTCCGTCGAAGACACCGACGCCGCAATCTTCGTTTCGTGCTCCGTCTTTGTTCCGGGCTCCGTCGCCGATGGCCGTGGCCGCCTTCCGTCAGGCATTGCTCGATGCGCACATCGAGACCGTAGTGAGGCAGAGCAAAGGCGGTGGCATAGGCGCCGCATGCGGCCAGTTGGCAGGTGGGCAGCGCTGAGAGGCGCCGTTCCGGACATCGACGGCGTCATGGTACGATGGTCTTACCGTTTTGCGTGCTTGATACTCTGCATCGAGGTCATTGTATCGGCCACCCCTGTCAACTCTTGCGGAGCCTCGCGGCCGGTGATCATAAGAGATAGCCGCCGTGGCTTGTGTCCCAACTGCCTTCTGCTTTGATGAACTGGATCATGCCCGTCTTGAGGCCATGCCCAGATGCTCGCAGTGCTGTACCTGGCGCCGCGGTCGTCTTTCCCCTGCCTTCCCCGGTATCAATCATCCCCGGGTGAGCGGAACAGACGGAACGACCCGGCCGACTTACGAAGATTTGCTTGGGGGTTGTGACGCGCCGGCTGCGACCTGACGCCCCGAAGGCAAGTCTCCAGACAGAACACCGAGCGCCCCCGCGGTCGCAACAAGCGCGAGCATGACATCGGGCGCAAACGGCGCGAGGACTACGGTGAGTTTGTCGAACTCGATACGCATGGTATCCAAATACCCCGCCTTGACCTGCAGCCCGAACCGCTGCACGGTTGCAACAGTATCGATTGCCAGCGCCGCGATACTGGCTGTGTCGACTCCTTCGACAGCAACGCTGCTGATCATCAAGCCTTGATCGGAGATCAGGAGGGCCGCCTTCATCCCGGGAATCGAGAGGTACTCCTCAAGCGCCTCTCGGAGGGGATCAGCCTGTTTGCTACCGGTGGGTATCGCCATTCAGGCCTCCTCTTTGATCCCGATCTGGGCAAACTGCATCTTCAGGATGGCCGCCGCTCGTTCGGCTTGTGCTTGTTCTCGATAATTCAGAGTGAGTCCACCGGGCCGTGCCGCAACTTCAGACACAAACATGCCGCTACGCTCCAACCTGGAATCACCATCCCCGCCGATCTCAAGACCGTCAACCGGCCAAGAAACCATGGAGTCGCCGGAAAGAAAGAGGTCGTTGCTCTCTGCTCTGCTCAAGGTCACCTTCAGCACGACCGCCCAAAGAGCGGGAGTACCCACATGGTCTATGACAGTTGAATAGCCCATGACTCAATCATATAGCACACCGAGGCCATAACGGTCGAGGGTCTGAAAAATCAGAAGCGGAGCCGCTCTATGAGACGCCGAAGCTCGGACCCGTCCCTGAACGGCAATTCGACCACCCCGCCGCTGCCTCTGTCCTTCACGCGCGGCATGATGCCTGCCAGTCCGAAAAGGAGCTCTTTGAGTTCATCGACGAGCTCAGGGTCGAGCACGGTCTGCTGACGGGAGCCGGTTGCCGCTCTTATCTCCGACGACCGGCGGACTTCCTCCTCCACCTGCCGCACCGACAGCCCCTTCTCGACGACTTTTCGCGCCAACTGAAGCTGCTTGCCTCGCTCAGCAAGTCCGAGCAACGCACGCCCGTGACCCTCCGACAATGTTCCGTCGGCGAGAGATTCCTGTATGGGGGCCGGTAGATCAAGCAGCCGGATCTTGTTCGCAATAGCGGAACGGCTCTTACCCACTCTCGCAGCAAGATTCTCCTGCGTAACGCCCAGATCCTCCAGTAGCACCCTGAGCGCGTACGCTTCGTCCACCGGGTTCAGTTGCTGTCTGACGACGTTCTCGATCAGTGCGAGTTCGAGGCTCTCAACGTCGGAGGCGGCCCGCACGATGGCCGGGACCACGGTGAAGCCGGCCAGCTGGGCCGCCCGCCAACGTCGTTCACCTGCAATGAGCTCATATCCGTCGTCAACAGCCCTGACGATGACGGGTTGCACGACGCCGACTGCGGCGATGGAGGTGGCCAACTCCTCGAGCGCCGCCGGATCGAAGACCCTGCGGGGCTGTCGCGGGTTGCGACGAATGGCGTTGACTGGAAGGTCGATGATGCTGGAGGCCTCGATTCTTGTCTCGCCCGCGGCCGTGCCGACCCCGGGACCCCCGCCTTGCTCCCCCGCCTCGCCGAGAAGAGCCGCCAACCCTCGGCCCAAACCGGTCTTCTTAGCCATGTTCAACAACCTCCAGTGCAAGGTCGAAATACGCATCGGATCCCGAGCAATGCGGATCGAGCATCGATACGGGCACACCGTGGCTCGGCGCTTCGGCCAAGCGGACGTTGCGGGGCACCACAGTCTTGAAGCTGAGCGCCGGAAAGTGTCTTCGTACCTCAGCCTCCACCTGCCGGGCCAAGGTAGTGCGAGGGTCCATCATGGTGAGCACGAGACCGGCGACACGAAGTGAAGGGTTGAGGCGTTCCCTTACTGCCGCGATGGTTGACATGAGCTGAGTCAGACCCTCGAGGGCATAGTACTCGGTCTGCACCGGGATGATCACACGTTCGGCCGCGACCAGCGCATTCACGGTGAGCAACCCCAGTGAGGGCGGGCAGTCTATGAAGACGTACGAGTACCTCGATTCAAGAGAGGGCGGAGCGCTGAGCGCCTCCTTCAACCTCGATTCGCGGCGGTCCAGAGAGGGAAGAAGAACGCCAGCTCCAGCCATGTCGGGCGAAGACGGTGCTACATCCAGGCCAGGGACTACACTGGCTACGATCAGGGACCCGAGGGTCTCTTCGCCAAGGAGCACCTCCAAGATGGATGGCTCACCACGCGCCACGTGTATCCCAAGGCCGTGAGAGGCATTCGCCTGCGAGTCCATGTCCACTATGAGAACCCGCTCACCCGACTGGGCGAGGCTAGCCGCCAGGTTGATCGCGGTCGTGGTCTTTCCCACCCCACCCTTCTGGTTGGCAACAGCGTAAATCAGAGTAGCTACCTCTCCAGTCCGTCAGCTGTTTCGGAAACCTTGACTACATCTGCCCGAGGGGACGCTTGCTCGGGATACCTGCCCGCCGCGGGAATTCTGAAGGCGTCGAGCGAGTTTTCCGAGCGACATAAGCTCGGCGACTATGGGACCCCTCAAACGGGTCGAGTTCTACCACATCGAGCAGGTCCGCGCCCAGTATACCGAGAGCCGTGACGCCCTGAATACGCTCTTGGTCCGAGATTGTCGTCTTCATGGCGACCATGAGACCACCGGTGCGGAGTAGGGGCATTGAGTACTCGCATACAACAGGAAGCGATGCGACGGCTCGCGACACGACTACATCGTATGACTCGCGATCGTTTGTGTGCCCGTACTCCTCGGCTCTCATGCAACGCACATCGACGTTGTGCAATTTGAGGATTGCTGCGCATTTCTGGATGTGGGCGCACTTCTTGTGAATCGATTCGACCGCCGTTATTCCCGTTGAGGGAAGGGCCAGCGCGAGAACAAGGGCCGGGAACCCGGCGCCTGAGCCGATGTCGGCGATGTCTCTAGCCTCTGCGATTCCCCCGATGCTGAGGACGGAGAGCGAATCGAGAAAGTGAGTACGCTCGATCTCCTCGTGGTCTCGCACGCCGCTGACGTTGAATCCTGCCCCAAGAATAAGGTCGCCGAGGAGGGAAAGTTGCCGACGCGTTGCCGGGTCGAGGCCATACTTCGCGTATGCAGGGTCATGGTTCAGTTTCAATGGGTCACTCTTCGGTCGGAGGTCTAGCTGATCGCCTCGTCATCCGCGGCGGGGGCGCGTGGGGTCTCGCAATGTGCCCCTACGCTGGAAGAGCTCTTTAGGCCAGGTCTCGACTTGCTGCCGGCTGCGCGGTGGATATGGATCAGAAGAACTGAGATATCGGCCGGAGATACGCCGGGTATGCGGGACGCCTGCCCGACAGTGTCGGGTCGAATACGGCTTAGCTTGTCCTTGGCCTCGTAGGTCACGCCTTCCAACGGCCAGTAGTCCAAGTCATCGGGGATCGAAAGAGTCTCGGTGGCCCTATGGCGCCGTATCTCTGCCATCTGGCGGCGGATATATCCCTCGTACCGCGCCTGGATCTCGAGTTGCTCGATAACGTCGCTTGGTGCACCCTCAAGTTTCTCGCGGTCGGAGGGCGAGATAAGATCGAGAAGGTCAGCAAAGGCGATCTGCGGACGGCGCAGCAGCTTTGCCGCAGTCTGTGGTTCCTCGAGTGGGGCCGTGCCAAGATGATCGAGTACCATGCCGGTAGTCTCACCGTCACGAACTTGGACAGCCTCCAGTAGTCCCGAGTATTCGGCTACCTTTCGTTTCTTTTCTTCTACGAGTTCAAGCTGTTCTGACGTGATCAGGCCAAGTCTGTGGCCCAGGTGAGCAAGACGTTCCGCGGCATTGTCATGACGAAGAAGCAAACGATGCTCTGCTCTGGAGGTGAACATGCGGTATGGTTCATCAACCCCTTTCGTCACAAGATCGTCTATCAGCACCCCGATGTACGCCTGATCTCGACGCAGAACGAACGGTGGCTCGTTTCGGGCGTGCAGAGCCGCGTTGATGCCGGCCATCAGACCTTGAGCAGCCGCTTCTTCGTAGCCTGAGGTCCCGTTTATCTGGCCGGCGCTGAACAGACCGCGGACATTCTTAGCCTGCAGCCCCAGCGTCAGCTGCTGGGGCGGCAGATAATCGTATTCGACCGCATACCCGGGCCTGACCAAACGCGCGCGCTCGAGGCCTGGCGTTGCGCGCAGGATCATCTCTTGGACGAATACGGGGAGGCTGGTCGTGAGACCTTGGAGATACATCTCGCGGGTAGTGACCCCCTCGGGTTCGACAAACACCGGGTGATGCTCCCGCTCCGGGAAGTTGATCAGTTTGCGGTCGATCGACGGGCAGTACCTCGGGCCTTTCCCACTGACCGAGCCGGTCTTGATCGGACTCAGGTGAAGGTGCTTTGAGACGACCTCGTGAGTGGCGGGCGTGGTATGAGTGAGATAGCAGGGAACCTGATGGCGGGCCTTTGGCAAGCCCCAGTGGGAGAACGAGAGGGGCATAGGATCTCCCTGCTGGATCGCCATGCGGGACGGGTCTATGGTCGCTCCGTCGATGCGAGGCGGAGTAGCCGACTGGAAGCGGTCGAGTTCAATCCCTGCCGCCACGAGACTCTGAGACAGGCGCTCAGCGGGTAGCTCGCCGACTCGACCGGCAGCGTAGCTGCGATTGCCGACAACAACCTTCCCTCGCAGAAAGGTGCCCGTAGCCAGCACCAGTGCACGGCAACGCAATCGTCGCCCATCGCCCAACTCAACGGACCTGATTGTTTCACGTGAAACATCGATTGCCACAGCCTCGCCCTGGACCAGGTCGAGATTGGCAGTCCGGCTCAACACGACCTTCATCCAGTCCTCGTACAGCCGCTTGTCGGCCTGCACCCTGAGCGCCCTGACAGCGGGGCCTTTCGACGTATTCAGCATCTTGATCTGGATGAACGCCCGGTCGGCGTTCCGTCCTTGCTCGCCACCCAGGGCATCCACCTCCCGGGTAAGCTGCCCCTTGCCTACGCCCCCCACCGCCGGGTTGCACGGCATCAGGGCGATGTTATCCAGATGCAGACTCACCAACGCTGCGCGACAGCCCATGCGTGCGGAGGCCAGCGCCGCCTCGCAGCCCGCATGTCCGCCCCCGACGACCACCACGTCGTAGATCCACTCATGTTGCCCGCTCAGGCCCATCCCACCGCCCCATCTCTGGCCGATCCGGTAGTCAGCCAGCCGGCGACCCCATCCGCCACGGTTACTCCCGAGGCCAGACTTGCTAGGTAGTCCCCCGCTCCTCCGGCGCGACCTGCCACCCAGATGAGCCCCCCAGCACCCCCAGGCGCCTGCAGGCGGCCATCCTTGCCTATGTTAGTCACCTTGAGCCCCACGACGTGATGCTCTAACCGACTGGCAACCGGGCCAACGGTCCCCGCGCCCGCAGACCCGCCCCGATCGCGCCCACCTCTCCCGTCACCCTTGAGCGCTGCAACCACGTTCACCGCACCACACCGCGCATGCACCTCGCCGGTCGCCACGCCGTCCGGCGTCAGCAGTGGCTCGCCTTCGTCTTCCACTCCTCTTCCAAGTACTACCTCGCGCATGCGCAAATCCTCGATGCTATACGGAGACTCGGGAAAATCGTCACTCCACGCGTTCCCTGGAATGCGTCTCGTATCGAAGCCTACAACCGGGTCGCCGCACACATCCCCATCCGGCCCCTCACCGTGGCCGGACTCCCGACGATCCGACCCAACACGCACAGCCTCCCAATCTAGGACAGCCCGCAACCCTACCGTTCCTGCTCTCCTTATGCCCTCACCCAGATCGACCGCGGCCTGGTCGCCACCCGAATATGCAGAGTCGCCCCCCCTCCAGACCCGCGTCCCACAGAATCGCGGCCCCACGTCCACTCTAGACTCCACGAACTCGGCTCCAAGCTCCTCCAGCGAAACCTTCAGCCCATCCGCGGGCGTTTCCCCGTATCGCCCCCCGGGCAAGACATCCCTACCAACGTGCACTCGGCCACCCAGCGCCAACCCGACCGCCACCACTATGGCGTCCCCCTCGAACACCTCGCCAAACGCCGTCTCCACGGCGACCCGTGACCGATTGCCGGCCCCAGCATCCCTTACTACCGTCACGGCCTCAGCCAAGCCCTGTCTAAACCGCAGCCCAGGCATGGTCTCCAGATTGCGCTTGGCCTCAACACTCACAAAGCGCCTATCGACTACCAAGAACGCCTCCTCGCCTGGCACGAGACCGTGCTCGAAACCGATCCCGGCAATAGATGCGGCGGCGGTCTCGGGCACCGTCGCCGCATCTATCCATACGTTTCGCAGGATGGGGGGGAGCTTCTGCAGGATCTCCACAATCCGCTGCCAACCGCCGTTTCCCGCTCTGACAACCGGCCCGTAGGCAGGGTGACCGATACCATCGAGAGCACCGTTCACGACGGTGACCTCGATACCCTTTGACGCCAGAACAGCTGCGCACGCGCACCCAGACACTCCGCCGCCGATCACGAGCACTTCCGGCATCTTCGCCCTACTTTCCAATGCAGAACCTGCTGAAGATCTCATCCAGCAAGTCAGGGGTCAGGTCCTCGCCGGTGATGCGACCAAGCGCTTGAACCGCGATCCGAATGTCTTCACAGACTAGTTCGTCACCTCTCTGCCCGCGGACTCCCGCCATTGCGCGCTCAACGCTTTCCACACTCTCGGCCACAAGCGCACGCTGACGCTCTACTGCAAGGACGGGTTCCTCGAAATCCACCTTCTCGCCGCCTGCTATGACCTCCTGTATCAGATGCCGCAGCGCGTCCAACCCAGACCCGGTCAGTGCCGAGACGGCGCACATGCGTCGCCCCTTCTCTTCGTATGCCGCAAGCCGGCGCGCGACATCTGCATCCGTGGCTACAGTGTCGACTTTGTTGCCCACTACGATCGTTCTCTCGGGAGCGACCGCGCCCGCCAACTGAGAATCGCTTTCATCGCCCGGTGCCGAGAGATCGACGACTGCCAAAACCAGATCCGCGGATTCCAGGGCCTTCAGCGACCGGGCTACCCCAAGCTGCTCAACATGGTCCCCGCCCGGCCGGATGCCTGCAGTGTCAACCAGGTGGATCGGAATACCCCCGATCTCCAAGAGTTCTTCAACTGTGTCCCGCGTCGTGCCGGGGATATCTGACACGATGGCACGTTCCCTCATCAGGAGTGCGTTCAGCAGAGAGCTCTTCCCAACGTTCGGCCTTCCAACGATGGCAGTGCGGACCCCGTGCTCCAGAGCCCTTCCCACAAGAGCAGTCCGTAGCAGCCGCAGCAGGCTCTCGCGGGTTTTGGTAAGACCATCAGCCACTGCTTCCCAATCAACATCGTCCACCTCGTCATCGACAAAGTCCAGGCCGGCCTCCATGTGGGCGAGCAGACTCACCATGTCTCGCCTCACGGCCCTCAGACGCTCCGAGAGGCCGCCATCCAGTTGCCGGACGGCGACCCGCAGGGCTCCCGCGCTCCGCGCGGCCACTACCGCCGCGACGCTTTCCGCTTGGGCGAGGTCTATACGGCCGTTCACAAACGCCCGTCGAGTGAACTCACCCGGCTCCGCCAAACGAGCCCCAGATCGCACCATCAGCCGAAGGACCGCCCGTTGCGCAGCCACCCCTCCATGACAATGCAATTCGACTACGTCTTCGCGTGTGTAGGAATGCGGTTTGCGCATGACGGCCAGCAACGCTTCGTCGACGACCTCGCCGGTCCTGGGGTCGACCACGTGGCCGTACAGGAGACGATATGTCTCATCTGATCTCAACGGCTCCCCGCGCGCCGCAACAAAGTCCATTCCGGCGATGCCTATAGCCTGTGGACCGCTCAGCCGTACGATCCCGATGGCTCCAGGCCCGACCGCCGTGGAGATCGCAACGATGGTGTCGTCAGAGTCCGGCTTTTCGAGGCCGTCTACTTCGCCGTGTGACCCCACCTTCATCTCCTGGCCGTTGCGTGCGGTCGGGTCTCCCATTTGCGAGCCACGGGTTTGCTCAAGCCCTTCGGGCGCCCTCTATCGGTCCGGGGAGATCACCACCGACCGGTTCGGCTCACGCCCCTGGCTCGCGGTGACGACATCCGCCCTGTCTCGCAGAGCCAGATGGACGATCTTGCGTTCCGCCGGCGTCATGGGTGGGAGCTGTCCGGGCCGTCCTCTCTTGGCCACCTCGTCCGCTTTGCGCAGGGCTACACGCTCGATCTGACGCCGTCGCCGGTCCTTGTACCCTTCGGCATCAAGCTCCACGTGCTTTCGCACATGACCACCCGGAAAAACGGCTATGCCCGCCAGATACTCCACCGCATCGATAGTCTGGCCCCGACGCCCGATAAGGATCCCCAGATCTTCTCCACTGATCTCGGCGCGCATGTCGTCCGCGTCCTCGGTGATGACGATCCTCGCCGACAAGCCCATCTCGCTCAGCACTCGTTGGAGGAAAACCCTCAGACGAGCAGCCTCGACCGTCTCGTCCTCGTTCCCCCCATCGTAACCTTCGAGGCCGGCTTCGTAGCCGTCTTCCTCATCGAATTCGTCGTCTTCGGACTCGTCATCGAGTAGTTCGTTGGGTTGCGAGTCATCCGAGGGACCGTAGAAATCGAACTCCTCCCCTACGAGTGCGACCTCTACCACCGCGTCGACCGCGCCCACACCCATGAAACCTTCCTCGGGCGGGATGACGATCGTGACTTCATACTGACCCTCACCGAGTTCGCCGGGGGCGAAATCAAGCTCCGCCAGCGCCCTTTGGACCGCCAGTTCCACTGTCCGACCGCTGGCCTTTGCTACTTGTTGCTTCCCCTTGTGCTCTCTGTTTCTGACCACTGGTCTTGCCTCCGCTCTTTCCAGACGGCTTGGCCGGAGCCTTGCCGGTCGGCCGTGCTGGGTTAGTCTTCTGCTTCGCGGGCTGTCCCGTCTTCTCGGACGTCTTGGGTGACGGCTTCCCGGGGCTCTTCCCAGATGCTTTCCCCGACGTCTTCTCGGGCGGCCTGGCCGACGTCTTCGCGGGCGCTTTGCCCGACGTCTTGCCTGGAACTCTGCCAGACGTCCCCGCCGGGGCCTTCCCGGATGTCCGCGCCGGGCTCTTCCCCCCCGGTTTTGCCTGCTTGCTCCGGTCCTTGTCCAACGACACGACGGCCACAGGCGCCGGAACGACCTTCTCCAAGACGAGTTGCTGCGCGATGGTCCAGATGTTAGAGGTGCACCAGTAGATGAAGAGGCCGGCGGGCCACCTGTATATGTACATGAAGATGCCGATCATGACCGGCATCACATACGCGATGATCTTCTGCTGACCCGCGCCCTTTCGCGCCATCTGCCACGAAGCGACGAACTGCGATGCGATATAGAGAAACATCAACCCGTAGTCGAACTTCGTGATGTCCGTGATCCACAACCAACCCACGACAGGATCGAGAAATGCCCCTCCAGCGTTTCCCGCCCCCTCCGGTTGCCCCGCGGCCTGCAGCATGTAGAACAGCCCCAAGAACACCGGCATCTGTAGAAGAAGGGGGAGACACGAGCCGAACGGACTCACGTGGTTCTCGGAGTAGAACTCCATCACCTTCTGGTTGAGCACTTGCTTGTTGTCTTTGTACTTCTCCTGCAAGGCCTTCAACTGCGGCTGCAAGGCCTGCATGGCGCGCATACTCTTTATCTGACGCCATGTCAGCGGTATGAGAACCACCCGCACGATCACCGTGAGTATCACGATCGCCCAAGCCCAACTCACGTGGAGATTGCTGTGCAGGAACTCGAGAATCCAGAAGAAGAAATCGCTGAGAGGTGAGAAGAAGTTCTGCATGAAGCCGCCTAGCCTGCCGCCGCGCGCGATCGGGGTGCGAACAACTTCTGCCGCTCAACCGGGTCGTACCCGCCGTAGCTAAAGGGATTACAGCGCAAGATGCGCCATCCAGCCAGGACGACACCGCGCAGCACACCATATTGCGTCAACGCGTCGATGGCGTACCGCGAGCAAGATGGATAGTACTTGCACGACTGCGGCAACAATGGCGAGATGAAGATCTGATAGCCGCGGATCGCCCAGACCAGCGCCATCCGGACCGGATTGCACAGACACTTCACGACGACGGCCGCCGATCCTCTCCCGTGGAGACGAGCGAGGCTTTCCTGAGCACTTCCAGGATCTTCTCCTCCACTGCTTTGAACCCACTGCGCTCGATCAGTTCGACAAGCGGTGAGCGAGCGATCAGGACGAGATCCACATTCCCCCTAAGAGACTGGCTGTTCGCACGATAGGCCTCGCGCAGCACGCGTTTAATCCGATTGCGGTCAACAGCGCCACCGAGTCGCTTCGACACTGAGAAGCCCACTCTGGGCCCGCTACCCACATCGCCCAGTCCGGGCTCTTGGCGCTCGAAATAGTATAGGACTACATACTTGTTGGCAACCGAACGCCCCGCGCGATACGCGCGAGCAAAATCATCAGAGCGTGAGAGTCGGCCGCGGGACCGATGCACACCAGACTACGCTGAAAGACGCTTGCGACCCTTGTCGCGTCTGCGCTTGAGCACAGCCCTGCCGGCCCGAGTGCTCATGCGGACTCGGAACCCGTGAGTCTTTTTGCGCTTGCGCTTGTTCGGCTGGTAGGTCCTCTTCACGTTCCCTCACTCACTATTACATCGCCGTGATCACCGGGCGCTCCCACGCGCCTCGGCCGCAACCACAACGGACCGTTGCTCCATGATCCCTAGCCGCAGCGGCACAGCCGCGTCCAAAAGGACGCCGAAGTATACAAGCAGGCTCCCCGCCCGTCAATCCGGCAAACTGCCGCACGCGGCCCCCGGCGGCAACACTTCATGAGGTCCTCCCGCTGCAGGCGTACACAGGTGCCTGTGGATACTGTGGATAATCACCCCCTATGACAGCTTTGCCGCATACAGCCGTTAGATCTCCTGTGGACCAACGTCTCCATCCGGCCGCTATCAGCGCACAGCGGTTTTCCTCGGCTCCGTTTCTGCGCATGCATGGCCCCCCTGGGCTCCCGCGACGGACGAACCTGCCCTCTCCACCTCTCCGGAGTCCCATCCCTCGCCGTCCAACTACCACGGGCCGCAACCGCCCACCACCCACCGCGAACCCGACACTTGCCCAAACCCAGTACAGACTCACGCCCTTCCGACTGGCGACACAGCGGTGACCGCGCAGGCCGGCTTGGTGCCGCCCCACAGGCGCGCTAAAAGACCTCATCCCACCCACTACCATCCCGCGCCCGAAACGTTTTTCCCCATTTTCAACAGAAAAGCTCGTAAATGCGGGCTCTCTGTTCCACTGTTCTCCACCTTTTCCACAGCTGTGGATTCATATGTGCATAACTCAGCACTAATACCTGCAAATAAGCACTCTCTACATGACGGAACAAAGCGACACCACCCCGCTGCACAGGCAAAAGAGTTGCACTTTGCGGACTTCAGCTTCCACCGGCGCTGTGGAAAACATGCTCTCTTGCCGGTACAATGGCGACCAGTTCCAACACGGCTGCCCCACGACCCCAGAACGCGAGGTCCCACCCCGTCGATGGCTCCTCAGCAACACATCAGTCATCCAGCGGCGGGATCGCGACCCGCGGTCGCTGAAGACGATAGTGATAGTGCGACCCCTGTCTCGCTACCCGCCGCTGATCCTCCACGCATCGCCGTGTACGCCGAGCCTCATTCGCCACCTCTCGTCTTGACGGTCGCGGACCACCCGGTCACAGAAGAGCACTTCCCTCTGCTCATAGACACCCTCGTGAATCAAGTACACACGCTCGCCCAGGACCAAGGAGGCCAGTTACCCTTGGGAGTGGTCCGTGAGCTCATCGCGAACTTGGTCCACGCTTCCTTCGCCGGAGTAGTAGTGACGGTCCTGGACGGTGGCAACACCATCCGCATCAGCGACAGGGGACCGGGCATCCCTGACAAGGATGCGGCGCTGCGCCCAGGCTTCACATCGGCGGACGCTCAGGCCAAGAACTACATACGGGGGGTCGGTTCGGGTTTCTCCTTGGTGCGAGAGATCCTCACCCGGCTGGGGGGCGTCCTCGAGATCGAGGATAACCTGGGCCGGGGTACGGTAGTGACGGCGCGGGTCCAACCTCGACCCATGACGCCGCTCGCGCCGGCGGCTCTCCCGACCTATAATCTGACCGAGCGCCAGTTGAAGACTCTGCTCCTGGCGGTCGAGCTCGCTCCAGTCGGCCCTACTCGTATCGCCGAGGAGTTGGGGGTCTCCACCTCGACCGCCTACCGAGACTTGGTCTTCTTGGAGGAGGCGGGTTACGTCGCTTCCGGCCCTAGTGGACACCGTTCGGTGACTGACGCAGGTTTGGCGTATCTGGATGCTGTGCTTTAGCTTCCGGTCGTCCTCGTGGCCACGGGCAAGCGCGGGGCACCATGGGAAGCGACGAGAGGGGTGTAGTGACCATGCCGAGCGGTGACCCTATTTGGGAACAGGCTCTGGGTATCATCTCCCAACACATCAACGAGGGTGCTTTCAAAATATGGTTCGAGCCCACTTTGGGTCTCGGTCTATCTGAAGGTACCTACTCCATCGGGGTACCCTCTGACTTCGCCAAGGGTTGGATCGAGTCACGCCACAACACACTCATAGTCGACGCCGTCTCCCAAGTCATCGGCGAGCCGGTGCGGCTGAGTATCGTCGTCTCTCCCCTGGTGCCGCGCTCCACGACCCCGCCGAATCCTACGACCGCCGCCGCTACTTCTTCGGGACGCGCGGTCAACACGCCGGCCACTTCGAGGCAGAACGGGGTGCGGGCCAAGACACCGGCTACCACCAACCCCGGACCTGCGTCGAGCGCGCAGGCGACCACCCATGATCATGCCGACGGACCCCGGGCGAAACACCCTACGTCGCCCGAAGTGACGTTCACATCGCCTGTATCGGCGGAAGAAACAGGCCGTTCGGCCGCTGGTCTTCTTGACAAATACACGTTCGAGACCTTCGTTATCGGCCAATCCAACCGCTTCGCCCACGCCGCGGCTTTGGCTGCCGCGGAGACCCCCGGGACCCAATACAATCCACTCTTCATCTACGGGGGAGTGGGGCTCGGCAAGACTCATCTCCTCCAAGCCATAGGCAACTATGCCGTCCGAAACCACCCCGCTCTCAAGGTCCGCTATCTCACACTTGAGACCTTCACTAACGACTTCATCAACTCCCTGCGCGACGAGACGATAGAGGGCTTCAAGAACAGATACCGCACGGTGGACGTCCTGCTCATCGACGATATCCAGTTCTTACAGAAGAAGGAGCAGACCCAGGAGGAGTTCTTCCATACCTTCAACGCTCTCTATGATGCTCAGAAGCAGATCGTCATCACCTCCGACCGTCATCCCAAAGGTCTTGCCACTCTAGAAGACCGGCTCGTGTCCCGTTTCGAGTGGGGTCTCATCACCGACATCCAGCCACCCGATCTTGAGACCCGCGTGGCCATACTCCGTAGAAAGGTCCGCGCCGACAACATACTGCTGGACGACGACGAGGCCCTGACTCTCATCGCATCACGAGTCCCCACTAATATACGAGAGCTCGAGGGCTGTCTTACCCGTGTCGTCGCGTACTCGTCTTTCAGCAAGCGCCCCATCAATGTCGACCTGGCCCGCGAGGTGCTGAAAGATATCCCTGAGACGGCATCCACGAAGATCACGATCGATCTGATCCTGTCGACGGTCGCGGAGATCACCGGCATCTCCATCAACGAGATTGTCGGAGACAAGCGCTCGCGCTCCATCGTCGACGCGCGTCATCTGGTCATGTACTTGGCGCGAGAGCTCACCGACGCAAGTCTCCCGAAGATCGGGGAGCGGATCGGCGGCCGCGACCACACGACTGTGCTTCATGCCGTAGACAAAATCACCAAGCTCATGAAAGTAGACGAGGACATCTACACCCTCGTCCAGCGTCTCACCACCAAGATCAAGAGTGCCCCGTGATGCTTTCTCCACAGACCTCTGTTAACAATCGTGGGACTCCCTGTGGAGCACTCACCCTTCAGCGGTACTCTGCTCACGACCTCTCGCTCGCTCTCGACTCCCCCACCTCTCACCCACACGTCCTCCACAACCCCGGCTCCCTACCATCCCGCTGCCACACGGTGTCCGCCGCGGTTGATAACATCTTCCACAGGCCCTATTACAACGACTATATTTTGTACAGAACATATTAAGAGTAATAAGCGCAACAACGACCGCGACCGGTGTTCCCGCGAGTGAGGAGTCTCGATGAAACTTGTCACCACCAAACAGGCGCTCGTTGAATGTCTGGGGATCGTGAGCAAGGCGGTCTCCTCGCGGAGCTCTATCCAAGTTCTCTCGGGAGTGCTTGTGGATGCGCGTGATGATGGCACAGTGATCACGGCCACCGACATGGAGATGTCTATTCGGGCACCCCTCCCGGGTACTGTGGAACAAACCGGGTCGTTGGTTTTGCCGGCTCGTTTGGCTATAGATATCGCCCGCAGTCTTCCTGCCGGCCAGGTCGTGGTGGAGCAACGGCCAGGTGAGGCACATGTAGAGATACGTGCCGGTGAGTCTCTCTTCAACCTCCATTCACTACCCGCCGCAGACTTTCCGCAGCTACCACAGTTTTCGGGCGACCGCTTCACTGTCAGCCGCGCTGCGTTCATTGAGACTGTGGACCGAGTGGCCCCGTCGGCTTCTCGCGATGAAACACGGCCCGTGTTAGGCGGCGTGCTGGTGCACTTTGCAAAGGACTCTGTACGTATGGTCGCAACGGATAGCTATCGTCTCAGCGTGAAAGAGACCCCGTTGGAGTCGTCGGTCGCTGGGTCGCCGCAAGTGATCACTCCCGCGCGCACCCTCCTCGAGTTGTCTCATATTGCAGCGGCAGCCGACGACGAGACGATCGAGATACTTCCCACGGAGAACCAGATCCTTTTTGATGTAGGTGGGGTGACGTTGACGTCCCGGCTCATAGATGGCCAGTTCCCCGCCTATAAGCAGCTCATACCTGAGACGTTCGATTATGAGATCCCCATCGATCGCGATGAGTTCTTGGAGGCGATTCGGCGCGTCAGTCTTCTAGCCCAGAAAAGCACGCCTCTGCGCCTCCGTTTCTTTGAGAACACACTCACGGTCTCTGCTGAATCACAGGACGTCGGTAAGGCGCACGAGGCCATGCCTATCCAATTCTCCGGGGAAGACCTGCAGATCGGCTTCAACCCCGACTTTCTTGAAGCGGGGGTGGCCGCAGTCAAGGAGTCCCCGGTGTACCTGCGGCTCATCAGTCCGCTACGTCCCGGCTTGCTGAAGGGGGCGGCCGACGATTTCTTGTATCTCGTCATGCCGATCCGCCTCAACGACTAGCATGGTGGCAGCCGGCGGATCTGCAGCGGCGACCGGCCCGCCGGATGGGGTCAGCGTCGAATCGGCCATCACGCTCGGCCGATTCCTGAAAGTGGCCGGACTCGTCTCGACCGGGGGCGAAGCAAAGCAGGTCATTGCCGCTGGACTTGTCAAGGTGAACGGCGAGTCGGAGACGCGCCGCGGCCATAAGTTGGCATCCGGCGATGTTGTCGAGGTTGGAGGGTCGGCAAGGCGAGTCGCTACGAGGCAGGTCCCTCCGTCTGAAGGTTGACCGCGGTGTTCGTCCGCGAAGCCCGCTTGCAGAATCTCCGTTCGCGTCGAACGCTTGGGGTCGGTCTCGGCCCCGGTCTGACCATCCTGGTCGGCCCTAACGGCGCGGGCAAGACCACCGTCCTCGAGGCGCTCGCGCTTGTTCTCGTGGGGGTCCCTCTTCGGGCCACGGCTATCCGCGACCTCATCACCCGGGGCCAGGATCACCTGCGGGTGGAACTCGACCTCGAGCGGGCGGGATCCATCATAACGGCGGCGGCGGCCTACTCGCGCGGAGGTGAGCGCCGGTTGACGGCCGACGGAGCGGTTCTTGATGACAACGAACGGTGGCGGGGGCTGCTCCCCGTGCGGACCTTCGTGCCCGACGACCTGCGTCTGATCAAGGGCAGCCCGAAGCGTAGAAGGGAGTATCTCGATACACTGGCCACCCGGCGGGAGCCGGGGTACGCGCGGGACCTCGGCCAGTATGAGGAGGCCTTGACCCAGCGCAACGCACTCCTGCGTTCGAGCCGGGTCGCGGCCGATAGTCCACAGTTCACCCCGTGGGAGGCCATCCTGGCCCAGGCCGGCATCCAGATCTGCCGGTGGAGAGCCGCCACGCTGAGTGCTTTCATCGAGTCGTTCCAGCAGACACACGCCGCGCTGACCGGCGATGCTCCCGATACACTCCATCTCTCGTATCGCACGAACATCGCCGACCTCGACGAAGAGGCCTATCGTGACCGTTTGGCTGAGATGCGAACCGCCGACCGGCAGCGGACGTATACTCATCTCGGCCCTCACCGTGACGACCTGAGACTCGTCCGGGACGGGCTGGACGTGCGCGACTGCGCCTCACAAGGGGAGCAGCGAGCCGCTCTCTTGACCCTGGTCCTGGCGGAGTGGCGGTATCAGTGCGAGAACGATCGGTGTCCCCTCCTGCTGCTCGACGATGTCATGAGCGAACTCGACGAAACGCGGCGGCGGGCTCTGGTCGGTTATGTGAGCCAAAATGGGCAGGTGGTCGTGACCACCACGGATCTGCGGTACTTCACCGACGACGAACTGCACAAGGCCACAGTGGTGGAACTTGTGGCGGAGGAGTGAGGGATGGACCGGCAGGAGCCTGACGACGTCGTCCGCCTCGGAGAGCTGTTGGGGCAGACGTATGACGTCCTAGCCGGCGAGGGCGTCGCACTGACGGGGTCTCGCGGCAAAGGACACGGGCGTGGTGCGGCAGCAGCACGACCCAAGGGCGCTCCTTCTACATCTCCGGAGCAGACGGTGGCTGTTCTGTGGCCGGAGATAGTGGGTGCGGAGGTGGCTGCGAACACGAGGCCTGTCCAGTTGAGAAAAAAACGCTTGGTCGTGAGCGCGTCTTCGAGCGCGTGGGCGCAGACGCTCCACTTCATGGGCCCGTCGATCGTGGCCCGGGTCAACGAATGTATTGGGGCCGGTACGGTGGGCGAGATCGTCTTCCATCACGCCGGTTGGGAGGAGCGTTCCCGGCATCACTCCCCCTCCCCCGATCCGTCAACGGCTCCGGTAGCGGCTGGGGAGGCAGGCCGGGAACGCGCAACGTCCGACGACCCCGATGCGGGGCTCACCGCTGAGCAACGGGCCTCCTTGGCGGAGGTAGAACAATTGGATCTCGAACCCGGACTGCGGGACCGCATGCTCCGCGCGATGAGGGCTGCGTTCGTCCGCGGACAGCAGGACCGTGTGCGCTGACGGCGTACATATGTACTCGGAGACGTGTCCCCGTGTGGTATCATATGGACGACGTAGCAGGCACTCCCCGCGGTGACGGTTCGGTCGCTATTCCAGCTTCCCGGGAGCATCTCGACGACTCGTGCGGCTGGGCGGGAGACGCGCAAGGAGAGGTCGGGCAGGGTTGGCTGAACACACGTACGACGCAGGCGATATCCAGGTCCTAGAGGGCTTGGAGCCGGTCCGCAAGAGGCCGGGCATGTACATCGGTTCCACCGGGCATCGAGGTCTACACCACTTGGTGTATGAAGTCGTCGACAACTCGGTGGACGAAGCCCTTGCCGGCGCCTGCAACCAGATCGACGTCACCATCTTCCCGGATTGCTCGGTGCGTGTCGTAGACAACGGCCGGGGTATCCCGGTGAAGGTCATGCCGCAGTTTGACCGGCCGGCGCTGGAGATAGTCATGACCAAGCTCCACGCCGGCGGCAAGTTCGGGGGCGAGGGGTACAAGGTCTCGGGCGGTCTGCACGGAGTGGGGGTCAGCGTAGTCAACGCTCTGTCAGAGTGGCTCACTGTGGAAGTGTGCCGCGATGGCTATCGCTTCCGGCAGAGCTACGCGCGTGGGGTCCCGACCTCTGAAGTGGAGAAGGTGGGCAAGAGCGACGGCCAGAGCGGTACGAGCACCCACTTCCGACCGGACCCGGAGATCTTCAACGACCTCAACTACAACTTCACCACGCTTTCACAGCGGCTGCGTGAAGTCGCGTTCCTCAACCGCTCGCTGCGGATAACCCTGGTCGACGAGCGGGAGGACGATGGGGACGGCGACGGCCAGAGCAGCGACAGCGACGACGACTACGCTGCGCACGACGATCTGGACCTCACCGTGGAGCGGGTGTTCTCGGCAGACTCTCTGACGGCGACGGGCGAGGGCGAGACAGGCGCCGGCGAGGTCATGGCTAGGAAGCGGCTCGAGCCCCGTTCGGTCGTGTACTGCTACGACGGTGGCATCGTCGACTTCGTCAAACACATCAACAAGCACAAAGATGCCATCCATCCGAAGGTGATCCACTTCGAGGGCCAAGAGGCCGACCAGACGGTCGAGCTCGCCATGCAGTGGAACGCCGGCTACAACGATAACGTCTTCTCGTTCGCGAACAACATCAACACCCATGAGGGCGGCTCACACCTCTCGGGCTTCCGAGCGGCCATCACGCGCACGGTCAACGACTATGCCCGGTCCAAAGGATTTCTCAAGGAGAAGGAAGAGAACCTGAGCGGCGAGGACGTGCGCGAAGGACTGGTGGCCATCCTCAGCGTCAAGTTGCGCGAGCCGCAGTTCGAAGGCCAGACCAAGACCAAGCTTGGTAACTCCGAGATGCGCGGGTTTGTTGAGGGCGTGGTCAACCAGAAGTTCGCCGAGTTCCTCGAAGAGAACCCCGGCGACGCCAAGCTGATCATCACCAAGACGGTGCAGGCCGCGCACGCCCGCCAGGCGGCGCGCAAGGCTCGGGATCTCACGCGGCGCAAGAGCGTGCTTGAAAACACCACTCTCCCGGGCAAGCTGGCCGACTGCTCCATCCGCGACCCAGCTTCGTGCGAGCTATACCTGGTCGAGGGTGACTCGGCGGGTGGATCGGCCAAACAGGCGCGCGACCGCAGCTTCCAGGCCATCCTGCCGCTGCGCGGCAAGATCATCAACGTGGAGAAAGCACGCCTCAACAAGATCCTCTCCAACGCCGAGATCCAGGCCATGATAAGCGCCTGTGGGACCGGCCTGGGCGACGAGTTCGACCTGACGTCGGCTCGGTACCACAAGCTCATCATCATGACCGACGCCGACGTTGACGGAGCGCACATCCGTACGCTCATCCTCACCTTCCTGTTCAGGAACATGGTCGAGTTGATCGACGCCGGGTACGTGTACATCGCGCAACCTCCGCTCTACCGTGTCACCCACAAGCGGCAGGACTACTATTGCTTCGACGACGCCGCGTTGGAGCAGCTGCTCGGTCGCCTGGGGCGGACCGGCATCACCTTGCAGCGCTTCAAGGGCCTGGGTGAGATGAACCCCGAGCAGTTGTGGGAAACGACCATGAATCCCGACAAACGCACGCTGCTGCAGGTGACCGTCGACGATGCGGCCATCGCGGACGAGATCTTCACCATGCTCATGGGCGACAAAGTAGAACCTCGCCGAGATTTCATCACCGAGAACGCGCGCTACGTCCGCACCCTGGACGTGTAGGCCATGGAGACTCTGGAAGGCCGCATAGAGCAGGTCGAGATCGCCGACGAGATGAAGGCGGCGTATCTCGACTACGCTATGAGCGTCATCGTGGGCCGTGCCCTTCCCGACGTGCGCGACGGGCTCAAACCGGTCCACAGGCGTGTCCTCTTCGGCATGCACGACTCGGGTATGCAGCCCAACCGGCCTTATCGCAAGTGCGCACGCATCGTCGGTGATGTCATGGGTAACTTCCACCCCCATGGCGACACTTCCATCTACGACGCTCTTGTCCGCATGGCCCAGGATTTCTCCATCCGCTATCCCTTGGTGGATGGTCACGGTAACTTCGGCTCGGTCGACGGCGACTCCGCCGCGGCGATGCGCTATACGGAATGTCGCCTCAGCCGCATAGCAACCGAGATGCTGCGCGATATCGAGGCCGACACGGTCGATTGGACGCCCAACTACGATGAGAGCCGCGAAGAGCCTTCGGTGCTCCCGTCCCGCTTCCCCAACCTTCTGGTCAACGGCAGTTCGGGCATCGCGGTGGGCATGGCGACCAACATCCCGCCCCATAACCTCAAGGAGACCATCGCCGCCACCGTAGCGCTCATCGATAACCCGGGTCTCACCGGGGCCGATCTCATGAAGTACATGAAGGGCCCCGATTTTCCGACCGGGGGCATCATCATGGGGAGCGCGGGGATCCGCGAGGCTTACGAGACCGGCCGGGGGCGGGTGGTGGTACGGGCCAAAGCCCACACCGAGCCCCTGAAGCAGGGGAAGACCGCCATCATAGTCAGCGAGCTCCCCTACCAGGTGAATAAGGCGCAGCTCATCGAGAAGATCGCGGAACTGGTACGCGACAAGAGCATCCCCGAGATCTCCGACCTGCGCGACGAGTCCGACCGCTCCGGTATGCGCATCGTTATCGAGCTGAAGCGGGAGGCCATCGCAAAGGTGGTCCTCAACAAGCTGTTCAAACACACGTCCATGCAGTCGACCTTCGGCGTGAACATGCTGGCCCTGGCCGACGGGGTCCCAAGGACTTTATCGCTCAGGGAGATGCTGCGCTACTACATCAGCCACCAGAAGGACATCATCGTCCGGCGGACGCGCTATGAGCTCGACAAGGCCAAGAAGCGGGCCCACATCCTCGAAGGGCTGCTCATCGCCATCGCCAATCTCGACGAGGTCATCCGCATCATCCGCTCAAGCGAAGATACCGAAGCGGCCAAGATGGGTCTCATCGAGCGGTTCGGCCTCAGCGACGAGCAGGCCCAAGCCATCGTCGACCTGCGGCTGCGCAACCTCACGGCTCTCGAGCGCCACAAGCTGGAAGAGGAGCACCGCGACCTGCTGGAGCGCATCGCGTATCTCGAGGGCCTCCTGGCCGACGAGTCCCAGATCTTCGGGGTCATCAAAGAGGAGCTGCTCGAGATACAGCAGATATACAGCGACGACCGTCGCACCGAGATACTGCCCTCCGAGGACGAGATCGACATCGAGGACATGATCGCGGTGGAGGAGATGGTCATCTCCATCACCGCGTCCGGGTATGTCAAGCGGCTGCCGGTATCCACGTACCGCCTGCAGCACCGTGGAGGCATCGGGGTCATGGGGATGGACCTCAAGGAGGGTGACTATATAGAGCACCTCTTCATCACCACCACCCATCACTTCTTGCTGTTCATCACCTCCCGCGGCAAGATCTACCGCCAGAAAGTGCACGAGCTGCCGCTGGGCAGCAGGCAGAGCAAGGGGCGGCATGTGGCCAACCTGCTGCCTTTGGCCCAGAACGAGAAGATCAAAGCGGTCATTGCCACCAAGGACTACACCGATGCGAAGTACCTCGTGTTCGCTACCAAGAACGGCGTCGTGAAGAAGACCCGGTTCCTCGATTACGCCACCACCCTCAAGGCCGACGGCATAATCGCCATCAATCTGGAGACCGACGACGAGTTGGTAGCCGTAGCGCACACCAACGGGCACGACGACCTGATCCTCGTCTCGAGCGAAGGCAAGGCCATCCGCTTCCACGAATACGATGTGCGGCCCATGGGTCGCAACACCATGGGAGTGACGGGGATGCGCTTGCCCGAGGGGCATCAGGTGCTGGGGATGTGCGTGGCCGAGGACGACGCCGACATCTTCTGCGTGACGTGTGGAGGGTTCGGCAAGCGCACCCCGGTATCCAGCTACCCCACGCAGAAACGGGGCGGACAGGGCGTCATCACCATCAAGGACAGTCCCGACCGCGGAGACCTGGTGGGTATCGCCACGGTGCGTAACAACCACGAGCTCATGCTCATCAGCCAAGAGGGCACCGTGATCAGGGTCCCTGTGGAAGGCGTACGCACCACCGGGCGCAACACCATGGGCGTACGGGTGATGCATCTCCGCGGTGCCGACAAAGTCTCGAGCATGGCCCGGTTGGTCGGGGGCGCAAACGGTGACGGCGGCGAGCTCGAGGCGGAGAGCATGGACGGGCTGAGCGTGAAGGACGGCGGACTGGAGCCGTAAGACAGCTCTGGTATCATTCTCCCGGCGATCGGCAGAGGTCGACCGTTGTAACAAGGAGATTCCGCGATGTACTTCTGGTACTGGGACCTGATCCTGCTGGTGCCGGCCTTCCTACTCAGCCTCTACGCGCAATACAAGGTCAAATCCACCTTTGCCCGCTACTCAGAGATCCCCTCGTCCCGGGGTCTCACGGGAGCACAGGCCGCACGCATCCTGCTCGACTCAGCAGGACTGATGAACGTGGGCATCGAAGTCGGCGGCGGCACGCTTTCCGACCACTACGACCCGCGTACCCGCATGCTCAGCCTCAGCCCTCCCGTGGGTCAGAGCAGCTCCCTGGCCGCCCTCGGTGTCGCGGCTCACGAAGCAGGTCATGCCATGCAGCATGCTGAGGGCTACCTGGCTTTCCGGTTGAGGAGCGCCATAGTCCCTGTAGCGAACATCGGCAGTAATCTCGGCATCATCCTCTTCTTTGTGGGCCTCATCTTCTTCCGGAGCGGCCTGCTCATGAACATAGGCATCCTACTGTTCTCGGCCGCGGTCCTGTTCACGGTGGTGACACTCCCGGTGGAGTTCAACGCCTCCCGCCGGGCGGTGGTGCAACTCGAGAACAAGAGCATCCTTGTAGGTGACGAGCTCGCGGGGGCGAAGAAGGTCTTGAGTGCGGCCGCCCTTACGTATGTCGCGGCGGCGCTCATGGCTATCCTGCAGCTGGTCAGGCTTCTTCTCATCAGCCGCAGGAGCTAGCCGGCTCTGACGGCGAGGTCATCTGGAGGAGAGCCGCATGTCCATACCGCGGGTGCTGCTGGTCCCAACGCATCGCACGGGCCTGGCCGACGCGGTCGCGGCTGCCGCGGCCGAGATACTGACCGCGCAAGGCCGCCAGGTCCGCTATCACCATGTCGGTCCTCTCGGCCCCGCCGCCTCGTGGGATCGCTGGGAGGGAGCCTCTTTCATCGACCCCGCCCTGTATAACGAGGAAGCCCTTTTTGGGCTCTACGGTATCGCGACCCGCGGCGCCGATATCTCGCTCCTGTCTTCGCATGTGGGGGTCCTCGACCGGCGCGAAGAGGTCCCGTGGCTGCCCGCCGATATCGCAGGCACCTTGGATTGTCCCACGGTGGTCTTGGTTGACTGCCGGGGCTGGGGTACCGGTATCCGTATCGTCGCGGTGGGACTCAGATCCTGCCTCCCGAGGCTCAACCTGGCCGGGGTGATCTTCACCGGGGTCTCCGACCGTGGGCACCTCGACCTGCTCAAGAAGGTGTTCGCGGACGAAGACATCTCTGTGGTGGGCTGCCTCTTTGCTGGAGACGGGCCGGAATGGGAGACACCGGCGCCCGGTCCGTGGGGACAACCGCTCGCTCCTGATCTGTTGGAAGCGGTGGCCCGGCAGGTGGACATCGGAGGCCTCGTGTCTATAGCAGGCGAGAGGGGGTTCATCTCCTCGCAGAACTGGTTGATCGACCGCGGCGCCGATGGGCCACTCATAGCTGTTGCGGGGTGCAAGGGCTTCACCCCTTGGAGCCGGGATTCGATAGAGGTCTTACGCTCGGCGGGCGCTCAGATCCGTCGTCTGGACCTGCTCGAGGATGCCTCATTGCCTGAGGGCGCCGCCGGGTTGGTGCTGGCCGGGACCGCGTGGCCGGGGGCGTTGTCGGACGTGGCATTGAACACAGAGTTGTTGCGCGACATGCGCGCGCAGATCCAGAACGGACTTCCTACCCTGGCCTTGGGGGGTGGGATGCTGCTCTTGCTCGAGACGGTCCAGGACCTACTGGGCCGGACCTCCGAGCTTGCCGGGATCATCCCGGCGAGCGGTGAGGTCCTTTGGCACCTGGACGAGCCGTCGCACGTCCACGTGACCGCCGAGCGAGACACCATCCTATTGGCTCGCGGGGAGGCGGTCACGGGATGGCTGCTGACTGATGCTGAGGTCATCGATCCCAGACACGCTTGGGATGCTCCGTTGACGATCCGGGCTGCCGGCTCCGAAAGTGGCTGGGCAGAAGGTCTGGCTGGTGATTCGCTGCTGTGCTCCAGGGTGCTTCTACACATGGCCGGCCGGCCGGGCATGTGTCCGAGGTTTGTGAAACGGTGCGCCGCCTACGCCGAAGGACGGACTCAGGAGGAAGCATCCCGGGGTTGCCCGTAGGGCCGTCGGTGCGGTAGCCTACGCGGTTCACCGTCCCACGGGAAGCACATGTGTCTTGGGCGGCGGAGTATCCAGGCGGGAATGAGGAGGCAACGTGGCGACTGCGAGTACCGATCCGGTGGTCCGGCAGTATAGGGAGCAGATATCCGACAACGATCTCAAGATCCTCGAGGCGCTGAACAAGCGGCTCAAGTTGGTCAAGAGTCTCAAGGACTACAAGGATACGCAGGGACTCAGCTTCTATGACGCCGCCCAAGAGGATTGGGTCATCACGTACCTGTGCCGGGCCAATCGGGGCCCGCTGTCGAACGACGCCCTGCGAGAGATCTACGGGCTGATACTGCAGCTGGTCAAGAAAGAGGCGGCGGCGCTGGGAGAGGCGAAGCCCGAGTCTTAGAAGTCCTGTGGTGAGACGTTGTCGAGGAACTGCTTGAACTCCTTGACTACTTCCTCGATGTCCTGGACTTCTTGTTCGAACTCGATGCCGTTGGCTTCGAGCAACTCCGTGGACGCGAAGATGGGAGCGTCGGTCCTCACAGCCAAGGCGATGGCGTCGGACGGCCGCGAATCGAGCTCTATCTCCTCCCCCCGCGACTCAAGCTTGAGGACCGCGTAGAAGGTATTGTCCCGCAGCTCAGTGACCAACACGCTGCTTACGCTCGCGGAAAGCTGTTCGATCGCGGTAGCCAACAAGTCGTGCGTCATGGGACGAGGCAGTTCCGCGTTCTGCAGTTTCATCAGGATGGCAGCCGCTTCCGGGTGCCCGATCCAGATGGGCAGAAAACGGTTCTTACCCTCCGCCTTGAGTAGCACGATGGGCTGCTTGCTGGCCACGTCGAAGCTGACGCCGTATACGGTGACTTTCTCAAACCCGTCCATGATCTCCTCGATCGTGTCCCTACCTCTAGGTTACCCCGCGTGGCTCCCGACGTCACCTGTATTCCGCCCGGTGACCAAGCCGCTCTCTGCGCCCGCGCCCAGGCCGGGCATTTCTTGACATCGACCGCAATGCCGGTAAACTACCCGCGCATGGGCCTATAGCTCAGTTGGTTAGAGCGCACCCCTGATAAGGGTGAGGTCAGTGGTTCGAATCCACTTAGGCCCACCACCAAAGTTTCCTGCCGACAGGTTCCAAATAGTCTTGCGCGGGGGATTAGCTCAGTTGGGAGAGCGCCGCCTTTGCACGGCGGAGGTCGCCGGTTCGACCCCGGTATCCTCCATCCCTGGGTAGTGGTGTCTGCGGCGGGAGGACCCCCCTTGGTATTCAAGCGCATTCTGGCCGCGACCGATGGCACCGAGGCCTCGCTGAGAGGAGTCGAGGTCGCCGTCAACATGGTCGTAGCATGTCGGTGTGAGTTCGTGCTGCTCACCGTCATCACAGTGCCTCAACATATCGTCCTGACGGCCAACATGGATCAGCGGGCCGTAGAGAGATATGTCGAGCAGATGGCGCAGAGCACCCTGAAGTCGGCCCTGGAGTTGTTGCATCTCAGAGGTGTGGGCGCCGAGGTCAAGGCCGTCGTGGGGCCTGCCGCTGAGACGATCCTTTCAGAGATCGAATCCAGCGGCGCCGACCTTGTCGTCATGGGGCGCCGTGGCCGGCAGGAACCCAAAGACCTTATATTGGGGAGCGTCAGCTACCGGGTGTCTCGTCACGTGCGAGTGCCGATCCTGCTGGTTCCCTGACCGACGCCCCGCCGGTTCGCGATTAGTGATCGATTGCTGGCATCTGCAGCAGCAATCAGCTACGATGTCGTTGCACTCTAAGAGCGGACAAGACCGCTCTCTGCGCACAAATGAGTTTCATTTAGGCGTTTTGGCAATATCTATTGCAAAACCGTTGCAAGTCCCTTATACTGCAAGTGAGTGCACATGACGGGACAGCAGACAGCCAAGCCTATGCGTGTGACCGAGCACCAAAAAGCTCGGGCGAGACTCATCCTCCTCCCCCTTATCGGCATCGCCTGTCCACCCCTGGCGGGCGTGCGATCGGCTGTGGTCTGGATCCTGTATGCAGCCTTTCTCATCGCGTATTCCCTGTGGGCGCTGCGGTTGACCCGCAACTTCTCCAACGACCGCCGCCTCGGTTACTTATTGACCCTCACCGACACGGCCGTCCTCCTGCCCTTGATGGCCTGGGCGTCTACCAGGAGCATCCAGGTCATCCTGGCCATGATCGCGGTCGCCGGACTGATCGCTACCTACTGGGCCGGCCGTGGCAGCTCCATGGCGACCGCCCATGAAGATGCTCACGATCTCGAAACCGGGCCGTCCGCCAGATGGTCCACCGCCACCGCCATGGAGACGGCACTGGAAAGAGCGCTACGCGTGCGCCTGAAAGTCTTGGCCGAGACCCAGACCCGCTTCGCCCTTGTCGTTCTACGTGTCATCCGACTGGAAGAGATCGGTACGTACTACGGCGTGGAGGCGGCCGAGCACGTCATGGCAGCCGTGAGTCGCAGGGGGCTGCGGGTGCTTGGGGCCGACGCGCAGCACTTCTTCCTCCCCGGAGGGCGCGTTGCGTTCGTGTTCTCTACGGGGTCTGGCAGTACCCGGGCCGTTGCTCCAAGTGGCTCGGCCGGCGACCACATAGACCCCTATGATGTGGAAGGCTTCGCCATGGCTCTGGGCCGCAAGGCCTGCGAGCATCTTGTGGACGGGCGCCGAATCGAATGCGTAGTAGGTTGGGCTTCCGCTCCCGCCGACGGCCTGAGCGCCGACGATCTCATGTACGCCGCCGAGAGTGGAGCGCAGAGCGCGGCCGCCTTTCGGCGGGTCGCAGGCTCGCGGGTGCCTGTCCCCGAGAAGACCCGGGCCGTCGCCGGGTAGCATCTTCGCGCTTGACGCGCGGGGCATTCCATCCCGTCTCAGGAGATCCCCAGGGCCTGTGGTACAGTTCACCGCATGAATGATCGTTCTGGGTTCCGCATGCATCCCCACGTCCTCAAGACCAAGACCATCGGCGTGCTCATGGGTGGGCTGTCGGGGGAGCGGGAGGTATCGCTTCGCTCCGGCGACAAGTGCGATCGTGCCTTGCGCTCGCGCGGATATAGGACCGTACGCATCGACGCCTGCCGGGACGTTGCTCAACAACTCGACGAAGCGGGAGTCGAGGTGGCCTTCCTGGCTCTTCATGGCCGCTACGGAGAAGACGGCACCATCCAGGGGCTCCTGGAGATGATGGGCATCCCATATACGGGCTCCGGTGTGTTGGCCTCAGCTTTGGGTATGCATAAGATCGCGGCCAAGAAGGTCGTTCGGGCGAGCGGTCTGCCCACGCCAGACTACTACGAGGTGGGGTTCGACGAACCAGTGCAGACGGCCGCCCGGCGCATCGAGATCGCGCTCGGGCTTCCCGTCATGCTCAAGCCGGTGCAGGAGGGGTCGAGCTTGGGCGTGTTCAAGTGCAAGACCGTCGCTGAGCTGGAGGCCTGCGTCGAGAAGGGTAGAGCCGAGTTCGGGGTGGTCTTCGCAGAACGCTTCGTGTCGGGCACCGAGATCACTGTGGGAGTCCTCGAGCGGAATGGGCGGCCCGAGGCTCTGCCGATCCTTGAACTGCTCCCCAAGAACGAGTTCTATGACTACGAGGCTAAGTACACCGACGGCATGACGGACTTCATCCTGCCTGCCCGTCTCGCTCCTGCCGTCTGCTCCAAGGTGGAGCAACGGGCGGTGGCGTCGTTCAAGGCCATCGGCTGCCGCGGTTACGCCCGCGTGGACATGATGGTCGACGCTAACGGGGAGCCGTGGTTCGTGGAGATCAATACTCTGCCCGGCATGACCGACACCTCGGATCTTCCGGCGCAGGCCAAAGCGGCCGGTCTCTCCTACGACGATCTGGTCGAGACCATCCTTCTGAGCGCCGTCGCCTGAGAGGGGAGTCACAGTGGCAGGTCTGGTAGATGCTCACGTTCATGTGTTCCCGCCGGAGATGGTGAGCGATCGGACCCCCTACCTCAATCGCGACGATCGCTTCCGCGTCCTCTACAGCAACCCCGACGCGTGCATGGCTACTCCCCGCGAGGTGCTTGAGCACATGGATGAGTGTGGGGTGCAGGCAGCCGTACTGGCAGGCTTCGCGTTTGTAGACCAAGGGCTGTGCCGTATGGTGAACGACTGCATCCTGGAAGCGGTGCGCGCCCACCCCGACCGCTTCGTTGGCCTGGCGTGCGTCTCGACCGATGCCCCCGGAGCCCTAGCCGAGCTCGAGCGGTGCCTGGATGGGGGACTGAGGGGGTGCGGTGAGCTCACTCCCCGTGATGGTCTTTCGGGGCAGGCATCCCGCGAGGATGGCCCGGGCCTGGACGCGATCGCCGGCTGCCTGCGCGAGCGCGATCTGCCGCTGTTGGTGCATGCCAGCGAGCCGCTGGGGCACGCATATCCGGGGAAGGGGTGCTTCACCCCCGAGGCCTGCTATGAGTTGGCCGGCCGCCACCCAGGGCTCCGTATCGTGTTCGCGCACATGGGGGGAGGGCTCTTTCTCTACGAGACCATGCCCGAAGTGAAGTCTGTGCTGGCCGATGTGTACTACGATACGGCGGCGGTACCGTATCTCTACGGCCCAGATATCTACCAAGCAGCCATTGCGAGCGCAGGTCCGGCAAAGTTTCTCTTCGGAAGCGACTATCCCCTGCTCAGCCCCACGAGATACGTGCCGGGACTCGAGCGGCTGGACTTCTCGGACAGGGAGGCAGTCGAGAGTGGCAACGCGCGGCGGGTGTTCGGGCTGTGAGTGACTCGACCGGCCGCGACCCCGACCTCAGGCGGTTGCTGCACATAGCGCAACTGGGCGAGTTCGCCCGCTTGGATGTCAATCGCGACCTTCGCAAGGGCGTCCCTGAAGTCATCTACTCGGCCCGCAAGACCGATGGTGATCTGGAAGCCATCGTGCGCCGCTGTCTGGCCGAACGCGGTTTTGCCTTGGCCACGCGGCTGGACCCCGAGCGGGCCGCGAAGCTCGAGGATGCGCTGCGCGGAGCGAACGGAGCACCGCCGGTGAGCGATCTGACCTTCTCGTACCAGGAAGACGCGCGTGTCCTTGCGGCGCACACGTCCTCTTACAGCCCTCCAGAAGAGCATGGCTGTGTGGGGATCCTCACCGCGGGGACGTCGGATATCCCCGTGGCCGAAGAAGTGGTGCTCGTGGTCACTCACATGGGATGCCGGGTGGAGCGAGGGTACGATACCGGCGTCGCGGGACTGCACCGGCTGGCCGAGCCCCTCACCCGCATGATAGAGAGCGGAGCCGACGTGCTGGTGGTCGCGGCGGGCATGGAGGGAGCGCTCCCGTCTGTGGTGGCCGGACTGGTCGACATCCCGGTGATCGGGGTGCCCACCTCCACCGGCTATGGCTTGGGGGGAGACGGTACGGCTGCCCTGCTCTCCATGCTCCAGAGCTGCTCGCCCGGGCTTGTGACGGTGAACATCGACAACGGAGTAGGCGCGGGTGCCGCCGCGGGGCTCATCGCCCGCGGGCGTCCGTCCTAGGACGCTCCGGTGAAGTCGGCCGGTGGCTCCGCCCTGAAGCCGAAATAGTGTTCGAGATGGTCGGCTATGCGCTCGGAGGCCCGTGCGTCGCCATAGGGATTGACCGCGTTCGCCATGGCCGCGTAGGCTGCCGTGTCTTTCAAGAGGATCAGTAGCTCACTGGCTATGAGCTCATCGTCGGTGCCCACCAGCTTCGCCGTACCCGCCTCGACGCCCTCCGGGCGCTCGGTGGTGTCGCGCATCACGAGAACGGGTCTACCGAGCGTGGGCGCCTCCTCCTGGATGCCGCCCGAATCGGTGATGACCACGTCGGCCGCCTTCATGAGGTGGACAAAGGGCCTGTAGGGCAGGGGCTCTGTGAACACCACCTGCTCCACGGAATCCAAGGCCGCCCTGAAGGTGGCCCGCACCACAGGATTGAGATGGATGGGGAAGATGAATGTGACGTCGGGCCTCTCTTCGCTTACCCGTCTGATGGCACGCGCGACCCTCTCCATGGGCGCTCCCCAGCTCTCCCGGCGGTGCACGGTGACCAACACCTTCGGCCCCGGTCGCGCCAGTGCCCGCGCCACTTTCGGCTCCCACACGGGCGTTTCTCCGGCCGCCGTGACGAGCAAGGCGTCGATGACCGTGTTGCCGGTCACGAGTATCTGGTCGGAGCGCGCGCCTTCGCGCAGCAAGGCGGCGCGGGCGGCGGAAGTGGGCGCATAGTAGATCGCGGCCAGGCGGTCGGCCAGGCGGCGGTTCATCTCCTCCGGGAACGGGCTGTAGATGTTGTCTGTGCGTAGCCCCGCCTCCACATGGGCGACGGGGATCATGCGGTAGTAGGCGGCCAAGGCAGCCGCGAACGTGGTGGTGGTGTCTCCGTGCACCATGACCAGGTCCGGCTTCTCGGCCTCCAGGAGCGGGTCGATGCCGCCGAGTACGGCCGAGGTGATGTGGCCGAGGGTCTGCCGCTCACGCATGATCCGCAGATCGTGATCCACCGGCAATGAGAAGGCCTCGACCACCTGGTCGAGCATCTCCCTGTGTTGCCCGGTGAGACAGGTCACGACGCGAAACGATCTGCGCCGCTTGAGTGCGAGCACCACCGGGGCCATCTTGATGGCCTCGGGGCGCGTCCCGAAAGTGACGAATATGGTCTTATCGGCCACTCTTTGCAGAGGCTCCCCAGGCTAGGCAGGTGGATACTGCGCTGGACTGTAGCCCACCCCGGGGTCTGCTACAAGAGTGCGCGCCGGGCGGCTGCCGCGACGGACGTAAGTCTCCCGGTAGGCAGGACCAGGCTGGTCCGATAGAATTCGGGAGGTCCGGTCCCGAGCACAACTACCTGAAGGACGGTGGCGATGAGCCGCTTTCTCGATGAGCGCGGACGCATCTTCGGCAAGGTGAACATCGTCGACCTGCTCGTGCTGTTGGTGATAGCGGCTGTGGTGGTCTTCGCCGTTGTCCGCATGACCGGCGACAGCTCGGAGACCATCCCCGTGAGCGTCACGTACGTGGTCGAAGAGGTCAGACAGGCCACCGTGGATGCTCTGACCGACGCGGTGGACATCGAAGCCGTCGTGAGAGACGACGGCGGCACTGTGCTTGGGACGGTAGTGGCAGTATCGCCCACTCCGAGCCTGGAAGAGCACCTGATGCCCGACGGTGAACTCAAGGTCCACGAATCGTCCGTCTTCAATGACATCGAGATCGTGCTGCTTGGGGACGGTACGGTGTCGAACTCCACCATACGCATAGGCAACGTGCCCATGAGGGTGGGCAAGAAGGTGACACTCATCGGCAGCGGGTTCGAGGTCCAGACCGTGATCATGAAAGTGGCCTGGGACGAGACGGCCCGATAGCCGAGGCGGCCGGATCACCCGGGTGGCCACGTGGCCGGCGTGGCGTTGAAAGGGGCCTGATTATCACGGAGACGCTTCCATGACGGTCGTGAGCGGCTCGCTTTCGTACCGGGGCGGCCGGGGTGTCTGCCTCTGGCTCGAATCGGCGGCGCGGGACTCACTCGTCGGCCGCTTCTTCCGGGCGCTGGTACGGATCCTTGCCCCGGTGTTCGCCGACTCGTGGGTCTTCGGGACGCAGCGCTTGGGGTCGCGGAGGCTCGGCTCCACGGGACACCCGGTGAGCGTGCTGGCCATCTCGCGTCCGTACCTGTGGCTTCAAAGGATCGTGGGCGCCGGGCCGGTCGGCCGGGCTCTGGAGTCCGGCGGCGGACAGATACGTCACTCCCGTTTTGCAGGGGGAGGCTGGGCGGTCGTGGCCGGTTCGGGGCTCTTCGCTCTGGGCTGTGGGAGGTTGGCGCTGCTCCTTGCCCGCGGTGTCACTACTGTCGACAACACCGGCCTTCCTCTCGCGGCTTCGGGATTGCGATTGGTGACACCGGTCTTAGTGATGGCCATCGGAGCTCTCATGGTCGTCTACGGGCCCCGGCTGATGCCGGCCTTCCGGACCAGTCTCATCGGACGCGGGTTGGCTCTGGCTACCGGTGAGTCCGCCACCGGCCCGGCTGTCGGCGGGGAGAGCGGCCGGTCTGGCGATGGGGCGGGCAAGGTGGTGCTCGGCACAGCGGGGATCCTGGCGGCCGCTGCCGGTCTCGTGACCGGTCTGTCCTACGGGCCGGCTCCCCTCGTGCTTGTCGCACTTGTGCTCGTGGTCTGCGTGTTGGCGCTCGTCGTGGTGCGACCGGAGGCCATGCTGGTCGTGCTGGCGGCTTTTCCTTGGCTGGACTGGGCGGCGCGGGGCGCCTTGGGGGGTCTTGGAGCTGCATGGGACGACGCCCTCCTGATCTTCGCGATCTGCCTTCTCGCCTGGTGTGTCGTCGTACTGCGGCGCTGGGAGCTCTGGACCGTTCCCATCACGCTCCCGCTGCTTCTGGCTTTCGCAGCCGCTCTGGGCTCCGTGGTGATATGCCAGGTGCCCAACGATGTCGCGCTGTTCGCTCTCCGGATCCTCTTCCAGCCGTTGCTGTTCTACTTCATCGGGTTCCTACTTCCCAAGGACAGGCGTTGGGTGCGGCGTGCCGTTGCAGTGTTCATCCTGGTCGGAGTGGCGCTGGCCCTGCATGGTCTCTATCAGTATGTGACCGGCGCACCCATGCCGGCCAAGTGGGTGGACGTCCGCGAGACCTCCATCGGCACCCGGGCCTATTCGATCATCCAGAACCCGAACGGGCTGGGGGCTTTTCTGCTCATGGGGGCCCTCGTATCGCTCAGTCTGGCTCTTGCCCGTGGATTGTGCAGGGCGCCGCGCTTGCTTTGGGGCACCGCGTGCGTGATTCACCTGGCCGGGATAGCTGTGACCTTCAGCCGGGGAGCGTGGATCGGCTTGGCGGCTGGGCTGGTGGCTCTACTCGTCATGGCGTACCGGCGCTATCTGGCCCCCTTAGTGGCAGTGGGCGTGGTGGGCTGGCTCGTAGCGCCCGGCGCCTTTGTCGACCGTCTTACTTCCGCGGTCAGTTCCTGGTACATCACCAAGAGCATGGCGGCGGGACGTCTGTACGTGTGGAAGATGGCGCTGCAGTACATCGCGGCGCACCCCTGGTTCGGCTTGGGCTTGGGGACGTTCGGCGGCACCTGCGCCGTGTCGTACTCCTACGGGCGTCTGTGGGTGGACAGCTTCTATCTGCAGTTGGGAGCCGAAGGGGGGTTGCTGCTTCTCGCATTCTTCCTCTGGCTGTTGCTCCGTGGAGCCAAGGGGTTGGCAAAAGGGCATGCGGTCACCAAGGATGTCTATCTGCGGGCCCTGACCGCGGGCGCCTTCGGAGCGTATGTGGCAGTGGCCGTGGCGAATCTCACCGCGAGCGTGTGGGAGACCCTGGTGGTCGGCGTGGGGTTCTGGTTCCTGGCGGGGTTCGTGACGTCGGCGGCCCTGCACGAGTCGGCCGTGCCGGACGCCTCTCCGCGCCGGGCGGCATCTGATGAAGGGGGATCGTGAAGCCTCTGCACGTCCTGCATATCATCGGGGGTGGCGACACAGGCGGGGCCATGAGCCATCTGCTGCCGCTACTTACCGCCCTGGGGCGATCCGGGTGTGATGTGCACCTACTTTGCCTGGGCGAGGGAGGTCTTGCCGACGCAGCCCGCCGCCGGGGGCTGCCGGTCACTGCACTACCCATGAAGGGAGCGCGGGACCCTCGGGTCCTCAGGCCCCTGCGGCGCGTCCTTGCGGCCGGGCCCGGTATCGTTCTTCCGAACGGCGACGCGGGTGGCGGTGCGGCTGCCGCTCTGGCTCCGGCACGCTGGGATGTCGTGCACACACACGGGATGCGTGCCAATCTACCGGTGAGGCTGCTTGCGCCCTCTTTGCGGCCGCGCCCCTGTCTCTTTGCGACCGTGCACTCCGATCTGGGGCTTGATTATGAGTCTGCCGGGTTGGCGCGGGCCTTCCAGAGCATCGACCGGGCCACCGCGCGTGCGGCGGACAGGATCATCTGCGTCTCGAGGAGCCTGCGCGAGCTCCTGGAGAGCCGTGGCTATCCGGCTGAGAAGCTTATGACCATCCATTCCGGGCTGGAGTCTGCGGCGGGGGGCGCCGACTCGCAGCCTGCCGCGACTCAGACCGAGCGGCATCCCACCGTGGGTACCGTTGCCCGGCTGGTGGCGGTGAAAGACATCGACCTCCTGCTGGAGGTGGCGGGGCGGCTGCGCCGAACCCATCCGGAGTCGGAGGTGGTCATAGTGGGCGACGGCCCGGAGCGGGGCCGTCTCGAGGCGCTCGCCGCGGACATGGGCCTCTCGCCGGCCGTGCGGTTCACGGGGAGGATGGACGATGTAGGCCCGGTATGGGCTGAGCTGGATGTCTACATGGCGACCTCGGTGTTCGAGGGCGGGGTTTCGATGTCGGTGCTCGACGCGATGGCGAACGGTCTCCCGGTGGTGACCACCGCGGCCGGTGGCGTCGCGGAAGTGGTGGTAGATGGGGAGACGGGCTTTGTGGTGACGCGGGAACAAGAACGGGGCGCGCTCGCCCTGGCACTGGCCGAGCGCGCCGGCTCCCTCCTCGACGACCCTCAGCTGCGGATTCGCATGGGGGCCGCGGGCGCCCGGCGCGTACGCGAGCACTTCACCATAGAACAGACGGCCGTACAGACACTCCGGGCCTATGAGAGGTGTCTGGCGGCTCAGCGCATGTTCGAATAGTCCAGGCAAGAGAGGCGCGCATGCTCCGTGGCAAAGATATCGTCTGCATCTCCTCGCTCGACTGGGACGCCATGTGGACCAGCAAGCAGCAGGTCATGCACCGGCTGGCTCAGACCAACCGCGTGCTGTACGTGGAGGAGCCGGTGACCATGCTGGCGCCTTTCAAGGTACCGGCACGCTGGCGGCGCTGGAGAGCTGCGGTCCCGCGTCTCCGGCGGGTGGAGGCCGGTCTCTGGACGCTGACTCCTCCGCCCCTCCTCCCCTTCGGCAATATGAGGCCGGGCATCAACGGCGCCAACCAGGCGCTGCTGGCCCAGTATGTCCGCTGGGCGATGGATCGGCTGTACTTCGACGAGGAGTACATCTTCTGGACGTATCTGCCCACCTCGCTGGCTCTGCTTAAGAGGCTTGAAAGCCGAGAGCAGGGTGGGCGCCGTCCCGTGCTGGCAGTCTATCATTGCGTGGATGAGCACTCGGCGTTCCCCGGTTTTGTGTCGCCCGAGGTGGTCAAGGATTACGACGACGCTCTCACTCAGCGGGCCGATCTTGTCATCACGACTGCCGAGAACCTCAAAGCGTCCCGGGAGATCCTCAACCCCAATACCTACACGGTGCTGAACGCGGCGGATGTGGAGATCTTCAACCGGGCGCTAGAGGCCGACGTTGTGGTCCCTCCCGAGCTCGCGACCATCCCGGGCCCCCGTCTGGGTGTTGTGGGCCTGCACGATTCCAGGCTGGACGTCGACGCTCTCGAGGCGCTGGCGACCGCCGACCCGTCGTGGCAGATAGTCCTGATCGGCCCGGTGAAGGCCGGTCAAGTGGACGAGACACGTCTCCGGCGCCATCCGAACATCCATTTCTTGGGCGAGAAGCCCCGCCCCGACCTGCCCGGCTACCTCAAAGGGATGGATGTGGCCTTGGTGCCGTACAAGGCTAACGAACTCACCCGCAATATCTTCCCTCTCAAGCTGTTCGAGTACCTGGCTGCCGGACTCCCGGTGGTGGTGGGCGGTCTCCCAGAATTGGAGCGTTTCGCCGGGATGATCGGGCTGGCTCATCGGCCCGAAGACTACCCGGGACTGGTGAGGTCTGCCATCGATGGCGACAGTCCAGAGAAGCGGGCGGCGCGCGTGGCTCTTGCCGCCAAGAACACGTGGGACCACCGGGTGGAGGAGATCTCCCGCTTGGTGGAGGATGCGCTGGCCCGCACGGGCCGGGAGGTGGAGAAGTGAGGATCTTGCTCCCCACCATGCGCGACCCCGGCCAGATCGGCGGAACCAGCACACATATCACCATGCTGGCCAAGGGCCTGGAAGAACTGGGCCACACGGTCCACCCGCTCTACCTCGGCTCGACCATGCCCGGCGTGGCCCGCAAAGCGGGGCTCGTCTGGCCCGCGGGGGCTCTCAACCGCGTGCGTAGCGGCTGGGGCATGATGTACTCGGCCGAAGCCCGGGCCCGGTTGCTGGCCGCCGCGACCGCGCGCGAGCTCGACCGGGCTGAGGAGAGAGGCGAGCCTTGGGAGGTTCTGAACGCCCAAGAGGTCTACTCCGTGCCTTATCTCCGCCTCGTGGCCGACGCGCGAGGCATACCGCTGGTTCTGACCCTACATGGATACCCGCTATACGAGTCGGTGTCGGAGGGCTTCAGCAGCGGCTCGCAGATGGGCCGTCACTACTTGATGCGAGCCGAGATGCGGGCCCTGCGTCTGGCGGACGCCGTTGTCACGGTCGACACGCGTCTCTACCGCCATGCATTACGGTTGGTGCCGGAGCAGGCGGAACGCATCTATACCCTTATGAACTTCGTGGATACGTCGGCGTTCGCGCCTCCGGCAGATCATGAAGAAGAGGAGAGGGCGCGGCGCGAGCTACGGCGCGCCTGGGGCGTTCCTGAGGGTAAGACGGTGCTGTTCTGTCCCCGGCGGCTCGTGAAGAAGAACGGGGTTGTCTACCCCTCGTTGGCGTTGGCCGCCATGGCAGGGGCCGACCGGGAGCGCTTCGTGCTACTTCACGCAGGCGAGGGCGGTGAGCGGGAGGAGATGGAGCGCATCGTCCGCGAGAATCGCCTCGAGCAGAACGTCCGTCTGCTGGGCGGGCAGGGTCCGGAAGCCATACGAGACCTGTATCGCCTGTCGGATATCGTCTTGGTCCCCTCGGTGCACTCGGAGAATGTGGAAGAGGCCACGTCACTCTCGGCGCTGGAAGCCATGGCCTCCGGCAGGCCCTTGATCGCGGGGAACGTCGGTGGTCTGGCCGAGATGGTGGTGGATGGAGAGACCGGTCTGCTGGTGCCGGCCGATGCGGAGGCGCTGGCGGCCGCCATCCTGAGGTTGGCCTCCGATCCCGGCTTCGGCGCCCGCATGGCCCGGGCCGCTCGGGAGTACGTGGTACAGAACCACTCGCATCTGCGGGCGGCGGCCGCCTATGCTGAGGTGTACCGGCGCGCGGCGGGCGGGGCCGCGCAGCCCGCTGGACCGCTGGAAAGCGCGCAGCCGTATGTGGCTCCGGCTCCTCCCTGGCGGTCGATCTCCATACTCGGTCTTCCGATGGATGTCGTGACGCTGGAGCAGGCGGCACAATGGGTCGTCGAGAGGGCGACAGATGAGGCGCAGCCCCCGCGGGGGACGGCGGTGGCCGTGTCGTTCAACCCCGAGTTGATAATGCGTGCCCAGGACGACCCTGCAGCCGCCGAAGCGCTTTGGGCGGCCGACCTTACGTACCCCGATGGTGTCGGGGTCGTCTGGGCGGCGGGGCGACAGGGTGTGAGGCAACAGGCGCGGACGGGAGAAAAGGGCTTGACCGCTACTCCCGAGCGAGTCGCGGGCATCGATCTGGCCGAACGAGTGCTGGCGTCGGCGGCGGATCTGGGTCTTTCGGTGTATTTCCTGGGAGCAGCTCCGGGTGTAGCGGGGGAGGCTGCCCGGCGGCAGTCCGAGCGTCATCCGGGTCTGATCGTCGCCGGGACCCATGACGGCTACTTCACTCCCGCAGAGGAGGAGGCTGTGGTGCATGCCATACACGATTCGGGAGCGCACATACTCCTTGTGGCCATGGGGGCGCCTCGCCAGGAGCTGTTCCTCGAGCGGCACAGTGACCGGCTCGGGGCCCGAGTGGGCCTGGGCGTGGGCGGCAGCTTCGATGTGTGGGCGGGCAGGGTGAAGCGCGCGCCGGCGTGGACGCAGCGCGCGAAAGTCGAGTGGCTGTACCGGCTGACCACCGATCCGCGCCGCATCCAGAGGCAGATGGTGCTGCCCCGGTATGCGGTGCGGGTGCTGCGTTGGTCCCCCGATGACTATGGCCCGCCCCGCCGCAGGCGGCCCAGTCGACGCGGGCGGTGATGCTTGAAGTACCTCATCAGCGGCTACTACGGTGAGAAGAACGCGGGCGACGAGGCCATCCTCGCCGGCATCGTGCAGGAGGTCGAGCGCCGGGACCCCGACGCCTGCTTCACCGTGCTGTCGTTCGATCCGGCCGACACCGAGCGGCGCCACGGTCTGGGGCGGAGGCTGACCGCCATCTCCACCAGTCTGCGGTCTCCGGGGAGCATCCGGGCTGCCATGAGAGGGGCGGATCTGCTCATCAGTGGTGGCGGGAGTTTCTTACACGAGGCGGACTTCGAGCTGCACGGACGGTCGTTCCTCTTTCGCGAGGGCAAGCTTCGGCCGGTGCCGTACTTCCTCTCCGTGGTCCTCATGGCGCGCGCCCGGGGCCTGCCGGTCATGTGGTACGCGCAGGGGCTGGGGCCGCTGCACACCGCGGCTGCGCGGCGTCTGGTGGCCCGCGCAGGGTCGGCTTCACAGGCCGTCACGTGGCGCGATGCCGATTCGGCCCGCCTGGCCTATGCGGTCGGCGTACGGGCTCCGGTACAACTGGTGGTGCCCGATCCGGTCTATGCCCTCGCACCGGCCGACCCGGCCGAGGCCGATGAAGAACTGAGCCGCTGCGGCATCGAGCCGGGTTCGCGGTTCATCGCCGTCTGCCCCCGGCCTTGGCTCGGGCGGAGTGAGTATCTGGAGAGCATCGGCGCGGCATTGGAGCGTGTGGCATCGGAGTCGGACCTGCGGGTGTTGTTGGTGCCATTCCATGAAGTCCAAGACCCGCCTGTGTGCGAGACGGTGGCGGCGCGGCCCGGCTTCGCGGGCCGCGCCCGGGTCCTACCCCCGGTCGCTTCCCCGGCGGTATTAGCCGCCGTATTGGGCAGAGCCGAGTTGGTGGTGGCCATGCGTCTCCACAGCGGCATCCTGGCGGCGACCGCGGGGACTCCCTCGGTGATCGTCGACTACGACCCCAAGACGCGGTCGTTCGCCGAGCAGACCGGCCAGTGCTGGTGGACGGTGAGGGTCGATGATCTGGAGCGTCCGGGCATAGCGGAGAGCCCGAGCCTGGGTGCGAGCGACCTGTATGAAGCCATCGCCGATACCATGGATGATCTTGCGGCGCGACGCGCGGCGCTGGCGCGCGCGGTCGCACCTCTCCGCTCGGGCGCAGGCCGGACTGCCGGCCTGGCTGTTCAGTTGGCTACCTCCGGCAGCGTACGGGCCGGCGCGAGGCCCGCCCGGCGCCTGCGCGGCCGCGCATGAGCGACTCTCCTCAGACGGCCATCCCGCCCGATGCCGGCCGCTCCGTACGGACGGTGGTGGGCAAAGCCGCCCTCATCATCGTCGCGGCGACGGTGGTCGGCCGCGTACTCGGCCTGGTGCGAGACATGGTGGTGGCCGACTTCTTCGTGCGGACCAATACCGACGCCTTCTTCCTGGCCTATCGAGTCCCGTATCTCCTCACGCTCATGGTGGTCGGGGCTCTGACCGCCACCTTCGTGCCCCTGTTCAGCTACCGGCTGGCCACGGGGCGCAAGCGCGAGGCGTGGGACCTCTCGGTGAACATCGGCAATATCATCGCCTTGGTGCTCATCGCGCTCAGCGTGGTGCTGGCCGTCATCGCGCCGTGGTTCATCCGGCTCATAGGGCCAGGCTTCAGCCTCGAGACCACCTCCAAGGCGGTCTTCCTGTTCCGCATCCTCATGATCGGGTTCGTCTTCGAGGGGCTGACCGGTCTCTTGGTGGGCATGCTCAACTCGCTACGCCGCTTTGCCTTGGCCGCTTTCGCCCCGGCCGTGGGAACGGCGGTCACTCTCGTGATCACCATCGCTCTTGCGAGCAGTCTGGGCGTCACCGCTCTGGCCGTCGGCTGTGTGGCCGGCTGGGTGGCAGGGCTGCTCGTCTTGTTCCCCGGGCTGCGGGGCGAGGGGATCCACTGGCGTCCCCGGATCGACTGGCACGATCCTGGGCTGCGCGAGGTCGGGGGGATGGTGTGGCCCATCCTCATCGGCTCCGCGGTGGGCAAAGTCAGCGTGTTCATCATCCAACTGCTCGGCTCGTATCTGGAAGAGGGGTCCGTATCGAGCCTCAACTACGCCGACAAGCTGTTCCAACTCCCGCTGGGATTGTTCGTGGCCGGCATCTCCGTGCCCATCTTCCCCTTACTCTCCGAGCAAGTGGCGGCCAAGGCCCCCGAACGAGTCAAAGCCACGTTCGACTTCGCTCTGCGCCTCATGGGGTTCCTGCTGATACCGGCCACAGTGGGCGTTATCCTGCTGCGCTATCCCCTCATCGGGCTGCTGTTCGAACATGGAGAGTTCACGGCCGACGATACGTCCCGGACCGCCTGGGCGCTTCTCTTCTTGAGCCTGGGTCTCTATGCCTACGCCGGCCGCGATACGGTCACCCGCGTCTTCTATGCCTACCACGACACGCGCACGCCGGTGAAGATCAGCGTCATCACGGTGGCTATCACCGTTGGTCTCGCCTACCTGTTCATGCAGTTCCTGGGCGTGGGGGGGCTGACGCTCGGCATGACCGTGGCCCTCATAGTCAACTTTGGGGTACTCATGTGGCTGCTCAGACGCAAGATCGGCGCGATGGGGCTCGGGCGCACCGCCATCTCCCTCCTGCGGGTGCTGGGAGTCTCCGCGGTGATGGGCGCGGTGATCTGGGGCATCGATTTTGCCCTGCAAAACGTGGTAGAAACAGACCCCAGTGGTTACGCCGTCCGGTTGGTCGTGGGCATCGTCGCGGGCGTCGTCACCTTTCTTGTGGTTGCGAGGCTTGCTAAAATCCCCGAGTTTGCCGAGACGGTAGATATGCTGCGTGCGGTGTTGAAGCGCTCGCAGCGGCAGGACAAACCCGCCTGACGGCGTAAGCAAGAGAGTAGATATGGCAGCGACAGGATCCAACCAACAGGAAAGACACCTGGCGCAGTCGCCAAGAGGCTTCCCGGGTGTCTCAACGGACCGGAGAGGGCTCCGCCTCCCTCTATGGGTCGCGGCGGCTCTACTCATAGCCGCCCTCTCCCTGGTCATCTTCCCCGCGGCGCGGGGCGAGGCCTCCACGATCGCCTCGGCCGCTGTCGCCCAGAGCTCGAGTGCCCCGATAGTGCCCATCCTCTTCCCGCTCGAAGAGCGGGCGAGCTGGACCGACACCTTTGGAGCGGCGCGCTCGGGCGGCCGCACCCATGCCGGCAACGACATCATGCTGCCGAAGATGACGCCGCTCCTCGCCGTGGTCGACGGCAAAGTCGACTGGCTCAACCTCACCGGTAAGCTGTCCAGCTACAACAGCCTCCCCTATTACAACATCCTTCTGCGTGGCGACGACGGTAACGACTACTTCTACATCCATCTGAACAACGACACTCCCGGCACCGACGACGGGCAGGGCGGAGTGCAGTACGCCTACGCCCCTGGTCTCACCAACGGGTCGCGCGTGCAGGCCGGCGATCTCATCGGATGGGTGGGCGACAGCGGCAACGCCGAGGATTGCGGCAGTCACCTCCATTTTGAGATCCATCTGGGCGGCTATGTGTCGGCGAGCTCAGGCCAGACCCGCACACCTAGCTCGATAGACCCGTACGCGAGCCTCAAGGCCGCCCCCACCCTGGCCGAGTGGGTCGCGGCGGGCAAACCACCTCTCGCCACCATGGTGGGTGGGCCGATCCCGACGTCCGCGCCACCAGTTCCCACGACTACCGCTCCCACCACGGGGACCACTGAGAGGACGACCGTTGTCACCACCCCGTCTGCGCCGCCCGGCAGCACCAAGATCCCGGGCTTCACCGACGTGCTCACCACCGACTGGTTCTATGAGGACTTCGCACAGGCGCAGACGGCCGGCGTTATCCTCGATTTTGGGGACCAGAGGTTCCGTCCCTATTCAAAGGTCTCGAGGGCTCATTTCGCCTCGTATCTGGTGCGGGCTATGGCTCCCGGGGAGCTCAAGGAAGTGCTCAACTCGCCGGTGCAGATCACTCCCACGTTCACCGACGTACCTCCCGATCACTGGGCCTACTATGAGATAGAGACCGCGGCCCGCCTCGGGTTGGTCCAAGGGACCGGCGAGGGGTACACGTACTCCCCCGACGACCTCGTCACCAGGGCTCAGATGGCCACCATGATCTGCCGGGCGGTGGGCGCCGGCGGCGATGCGGCTTGGGTGGGCGGCGGCGCCTACGTCTTGTACGACGACGTGCCCGCCGACTTCTGGGCGCAGGGCGCGATCTTCATGGTCGACGAGCTGGGCCTCATGTGCGGCGACAAAGAGGGGCTCTTCCGGCCCTTGGAGAATTGCACGCGGGCTCAGGCCATCACGGTGATGGCCCGTCTCATGCGGATGTTGGAGGGAGGTTCGACCTCGTAGTGGCGGCGGCCGGCACAATCCGGGCGGCTGCGCGCTCTGGGAGTCGCGCGACGGCGACCCGGGTGGTCGCCACAGCGCTCTTCGCCATCGCGCTGTCCGCCCTCCTCTTTCTGGCGCCGGGATCCGCCCAGGCGCTGGCGCAGATGCCCGCCTTCCCCGACGTCGATGCGACGATGCCCGCTTACGAGGCCATCGGCTACCTCAGCGCGGCGGGGATCATCTCCGGGTACGTGGACGGCTCATTCGGTCCTGGAGATACGCTCAAACGGGGCCAAGCCACGAAGATGCTCGTGTTGTGGCAGAACGTGCCGGTAGTCACCGGCACCTGCTCGTTCCCCGATGTTGATGCCGTATATCGCACCTACATAGAGACCGCCTTTTCGCAGGGCTGGATCACCGGGTTCTCCAACGGGCGTTTCAAGCCCTACTACACCCTGTCGCGCCAACAGATGGCCATCATCATGGTGCGGGCCATGGGGTGGGAAGAGACCGCGCTCGAGCTGTCGCACGAACAGGTCACGGAGGCGCTCGCCGGCTTCGTCGATCAGGAGAAGATCTCCGCGGTCGCGCGGCCGTATGTGGCCATCGCTGCGTCGGAGGGATTGTTCAGTGGCGACGGAGAAGGCCGTCTCAAGCCCCAAGACGGCATCACCCGGGCACAGTTCTGCTTGGTGGTATACCGGGCTGAACAGAGCACTGGGTCATGGGTGCAGGAGATCCGATGCTCGAGTGAGTACGACAACAAGACACGGCTGGTCATCGATCTCGATCACGCGGCATCCAAAGTCACCGCGTCGGCGTCTTCCGACGGAGTCCTCACCGTGGACTTCTCGGGCGGAGTGGTCTGGCAGCCGATCTCTGAGGCCATCGAGGGTTCGCCCGAGATCACCAACATCGCAATATCACAACTCGCCTACGACACGCGCACGGCGCGCGCGACTCTCAGCCTGGGACGCTACCAGACCCTACGGGTCATGTCGCTGGAGCCCTCCGAGGACAAGGGCTACCGCATCGTCATAGACGTATACCGGCGACTCCAGGGTCCGGAGGATCCCGGGCCGCCGCTCATCTGCATCGACCCCGGCCATGGCGGCAAGGACACGGGCGCCGTGGGCGTCTCCGGGGCGGCGGAGAAGGACGTCAATCTGGCGATGTCCCTACTGTTGGCCGAGAATCTCCGGGAAGCCGGGCTGCGCGTCATGATGACCCGCGAAGACGACACCTATCCCGACCTGCACCAGCGGGCCGCGATGGCCAACGACGCGCG
>DAIRFC010000119.1:0-5144 GCA_036795215.1 Actinomycetota bacterium
AAGAGCACCATCATCAAAGCCATTGCCGGATTGGTGGAACTGCATTCCGGCGAAATCCATTGTGACGGTAAGAGAATCGACGGGCTGTCGGTCGACACGATCGTGGGACGCGGGGTCGTGTGTGTCCCTGAGGGCAGAAGGCTGTTCCCCTACATGAGCGTCGCCGACAACATCAAGATCGGCGCCTACTTGGAGAAAGACAAGAAGGCGATAAGGGCGAAACTGGAAGAGGTCTTCGAGCTGTTCCCGCGCTGCAAGGAGAGGTTGCGCCAGAGGGCCGGCAGCCTCAGCGGCGGTGAGCAGCAGATGGTGGCCATCGCCCGGGCGATGATGGCCAAGCCAAGGCTGCTCATGATGGACGAGCCTTCGCTGGGCTTGGCGCCAATGGTGATCAACGACCTCGCGTCCACGATCATCAACATCAACAGGAGTGGCGTGGCCATTCTCCTTGTCGAGCAGAATGCCGGCCTGGTGCTGAAAGTGGCACAGGAAGCTCACGTGCTTGAGGTTGGCGAGATCGTTGCGCAGGGCCGGATGAAGGATCTCATCGCCAATGAATCGGTCCGGCGGGCGTTCGTGGGATAAACGATGCGCCGGGGCCGGGGCATGCTCGGCCCCATCACGCCACCGCTTTGCCCATCTGTGTGAAGGAGTATGACGTTGCCACTGACTGCGATATACCCGCACGTGTTCCAGCCGATCACCGTCGGCAGTATCACCCTGAAGAACCGCATCCAGTTCTCCCCCATCGTGTCCCGACACGCGGACCCTTACACGGGCACCTGTACCAACGACCTGGTGGAATTTCTCGGGGCACAAGCCCGCTCGGGCGCCGGGCTGGTCACCATCGGCTCCTCGCCAATCGACTACGACAGGGCCCGCGACTTCTACGGATGCCTCTCGGTCGTCCGCGAGAGTGATGTCGCCAGTCTGTCGGTGCTCGCCGAGGAGGTGCACCGCTACGGGGCGAAGCTGTCCATCGAGCTGACCCATGCCGGCGCTGTCAGCGACCCCGCCCTGCTCGCCGGGCCGGCCTTCGCGCCCTCGGTCATCCCGGGAATCCACAACCCGAGCACAACCAAGGAGATCGACCGGGTGGAGATGGACGAGGTCAAGCAACATTGGGTGGACTGCGTGCGACGAGTGAAGCGGGCCGGCTTCGATATGGCCATGATCCACGGCGCCCACATGAACCTGTTTGCCTCGTTCCTCACCCCACTGCTCAACCGGCGCACGGACGATTATGGCGGAAACCCCGAGAACCGCATGAGGTTTCCGTTGGAGGTACTCAAGGCGTGCCGGGAGGAGGCCGGGCCGGACTTCGGCCTCGAGCTTCGCATCAGCGGCGACGAACGGGTGCCGGGCGGCGTGACCCTCGAAGAGCGCATCGCCTTCCTCAACGCGGCCGCCCCCTACATCGACATGGTCATCGTCTCGACGGGCGGTTTCCTCTTTCCAGAGACCGCCGCATACATGATGGCGGGTTACCACTTCCCCCACCTGCTGAACGTGGAGACTGCGGCTGAGATCAAGAAGGGCATCGGCCTACCCGTATCGGTGGTCGGTGGCATTACGACCATCGACGAGGCTGAGCAGATCCTGGCTGCGGGCAAGGCAGACATCGTGGCGATGGCAAAGGCGCTCATCGCCGACCAAGACCTGGTCACCAAGGCCAAGGCGGGCAGAGCAGATGATATCCGTCCCTGCCTGCGCTGCCTGGAGTGCGCATACGGCGGGCTCACCGGCACTCCCCTGCGGTGCTCGGTCAATCCCCAGGCAGGCCGGGAGGTCAAGTACCGCGAGATCCCCCTCGCCCGAAGGAAGAAACGGGTCCTCGTCATTGGAGGCGGTCCGGCGGGAATGACCGCCGCCAGAACTGCATGCGAGCGCGGTCATGAAGTGACCCTGTGGGAGAAGTCGGAGAGACTGGGCGGCCGCCTCTACGAAGCCACCGCTCTGCCCCAGAAGGACACCGCCCGCGCCTACGTGGATTGGGCGATACGATCAACCATGAAGTGCGGCGCCACGGTCGTTCTGGGCAAAGAGGCCACACCCGCGGCCGTGGAGGCTGAGGCGCCGGACGCGGTCATCGTGGCGGTCGGGGCGGCATTTGCCCGGCCGCCGATCGACGGCATCGACCTGCCTCACGTCATGACCGTCTCGGAGGCAGACCTGGGCACGAAGCCGGTGGGCCGGAACGTGGTGGTCTGCGGCGGCGGGCTCTCCGGCTCGGAGTGCGCCGCGGGGCTGGGCATGGCGGGCAAGAAGGTAACGGTGGTTGATATCCTGCCCGAGGAAGCCCTGTGCCAGGACGCAGTGGACCTGGTCCGAGTCGCTATCTTCTCACTCCTTAGGGACAAAGGCATCCAACGGGTCCAGGGCACGGTGGAGGCCATCACCACGACCGGGGTCCTTGTAGCCCTTGCCGGTGGCGCTACGGTGGAGTTGCCGGCAGACACGGTCGTCGTCGCCTTCGGCCTGCGGCCGAATCCGGCGGTCGTCGGACCTTTACTCGACGTGGTGGCGGAGAGCTACCTGGTTGGAGACTGCCGCAACGTCGGCAAGATCTTCACGGCCAACCACGACGCCTTCAACGTGGCCGTGGAGGTATGACATGAGTGTTTCGGCACCCGGGGTTGGCCTGCACGTCGCCGACAACATCGTGGCTCTCGATTTCCAAGAGATCTCGCCATCGTCCTCGATTTCTGCAGGCGGCTGAAAGTGAATGGAGTGCTCTATCACTGCCACTTGGGCTGCCGGTCTGTGGCGGGAGACGCCGTGCTGATGAGAGATGCGATCCTGAAGAGACTCAGCATAGTGGTACTCACGATCGAATGGGACAACTTCGACCCACGCGCCTATAAGCATTGGCAGTATCAAGCCAAGCTGGAGACTCTCTGAGCGATGATGGAACCGAGGATGCCATGACAGATCCCCTACCCCAACAGACACAACCTGACGCGACGCAGCTCTTTGTCGCCAACTTCCAGAACACCCGGTATGAGGACCTACCGCCCGAGGTGGTCAGGATCACCAAGGACCAGGTACTCGACTTCTTCGGCGTCGCGCTGGGCGGGTCCAAAGAGGCCGGGGTCGCCGAGATTCGCGACCTAGTGCTCGAGTGGGGCGGCATGCCACAAAGCAGCATCTTCCGCTGGGGGGACAAGGTCCCGGCGCCGAATGCCGCCCAAGTGAACGCCACCATGGCCCATTCCCTCGATTTTGACGACGTCCACGAAGACGCCATCATGCACCCGGGAGTGGTCGCCATCCCCACCGCTCTCGCGATAAGTGAGTACGCCGGGGAAGTGGACGGCCGGGAGTTCCTCACCGCGGTCGCCCTCGCCACGGACTTCATCTGCCGGTGTGGTCTCGCCACCCGGCCGGGTGAGAGCAAGCTGCCTTACGGATGGCACCTGACCACGCTCTACGGGGCCATGACGGCGGCCTTTGTGGCGGCCCGTCTACTACGCATGGACGCAGGGACCATGACGAACGCGGTGGGCATCGCGTACCACCAAGCTTCGGGCAACGGGCAGTGCGTGAAGGACGGCGCCCTCACCAAGCGCATGGGGCCGGGGATGGCGGTCCGGAGCGGCATCGCCTCGGCTCTCATGGCCAAGCGAGGAATCACCGGCGCCCACAACTGTCTCGAGGGCAAGGCGGGGCTCTACAACGTGTACCACATGGGCGCCTATTCACGAGAACAGCTGGTGGATGGACTCGGCACACACTTCGAGGGCCTCAATGTATCGATCAAGCCCTATCCGTGTTGCCGGGGCGTGCACGCGTTCATCGACGCCGGCCTAGCCCTTGCAGACAAGCATGCCTTCCGCCCGGACGACGTGGAAAGCATCCTGATCCAGTGCGGAAAGGGCACCTACGGTCTACTGGGGTCGCCGCTCGAGTTCAAGGTCCGGCCGCGTAATCCCGTCGACTCGCAGTTCAGCATCGTGTGGGGAGTGGCGGCGGCGCTGGCGCGGCGCCGCGCGACCCTGGACGACTTCACCTGGCAGGCGATCAAGAGCCCCGACCTCCTGGGTCTGTCCACCAAGACCGACGTGCAGATCGCGCCTGAGTTCGACCGTGGCGGCCAGGGCATCGAGCCGGCCCGGGTGACGGTGTACATGAAAGACGGCAGGACACTCGTGGAACAGTGCGACCTGCCCACCGGCACACCGTCGCGGCCGCTTCTCTTCTCCGATATCGAGCGCAAGTTCCGGAATCTTCTGGAGCACGCCGGTCAACCGATCCCTGCCGGTGCTGCCGACCGGCTCGTGGAGACGGTCGCCCGGCTGGAGGAACTCCGGGATTCTAGGGATCTGGCCGGGCTCACCAGAGAGAGAGGAGCGATGAGATGAGACTGGACGGCAAGGTGGCGATCGTCACCGGCGGGGGTACCGGCATCGGGCGGGCGATAGCGGAGCGCTTCGTCTCCGACGGGGCCCACGTATGCATCACCGGCCGGCGGGCCGAAGTCCTCGAAGCCGCGGCGGCGGCATTGCCGGCCGACCGGGTGAAGACATGCGCCGCCGACGTCAGCAACCCGGCGGACGTCGACCGCATAGTCCACACAGCCCTCGCCTTCGGACAAGGCCTTCAGGTCCTGGTGAACAACGCGGGCGCGGACCAGCCGATGGCCGGAGTGGTCGAACTGGACCCGGCCGTGTGGAACCACGTGCTTTTGGTGAACCTCACCGGACCTTTCCTCATGATGAAGGCAGCCATCCCCTATATGATCCAGGCGGGCGGAGGTTCCATCGTGAACATCTCGTCTCTCGCCGGCCTCGTGAACCTCCAAGGCCTGCCCGCCTACTGCGCGTCGAAGGGCGGCCTGATCAGCCTTTCCAAGCAGGTGGCGGTTGACTACGGAGTGGAAAGGGTGCGCTGCAATGTTGTGTGCCCGGGCGCCACCAAGACCGAGATGTTTGTGGGTGGCATGGTGCCGTTCGCCGAAGCCTGCAAAGTGGAACTCGAGGATGTCTTCAGCACGTTCGCTCGAGACATCCCGCTTCGCCGTCTATCCAACCCTCACGAGATGGCGGGACTGTGCAGCTTCCTGGCGAGCGACGACGCCGGCTTCGTCACGGCGGCCGTCATTCCGGTGGATGGTGGCGCCTGTGTGGTCGACGTGTCGGGAGCCG